>CAMJWL010000049.1 GCA_946409405.1 uncultured Bacteroidales bacterium | reverse complement strand
TTTAGATTAATCAAAAGATCCACCATTAAACAACAAAAATGTTCATTAAATTTGCCAAAACTTAAAACGGTAAAATATGGCAGCACCTCTCAAATACCCCATAGGAAGGGCAGATTTTGAATCTATTATCAACGAGGGCTTTATATACGTTGATAAGACCGAGCGCATGTACGAAATGATTGGCGACAGGAAGTTTGTATTCCTGTCGAGGCCGAGGCGTTTTGGCAAGTCGTTGCTGGTGAATACGTTGCAGGCATATTTTGAAGGCAAGAAACAACTATTTGACGGACTCAAAATCTCGCAATTTGAGCATGATTGGACACAATATCCGGTGATTTTGCTCGATATGTCCACTATCAAGGACAAGGAAATAGACCAAATGCCAATATCCATCGGCACCCAACTTGAAGTGTACGAAAAACAATTTTCAATCCCAATAGACAAGAAACTCAACAACGGCGACCGCTTTTTCCAAATCATAAAAGCAGCCAAGCAACAGACCGGCAAAAACGTTGTAATCCTCATCGACGAATACGACGCGCCGCTCAACGCACATCTCCACGACGGACACATCAAAGAAGTGAAACGCATCGTGCAGGAGGTCTATCAGATGCTCAAAGTATGCGAAAAAGACGAAAGGTTTGTGTTCATCACAGGCATTTCCAAATTCTCGCAAGTATCGATATTCTCCACGCTCAACAACCTTGACGACATCTCCATGTTGGAACAGTTTTCCGACATCTGCGGCATCACCCACGAGGAACTCCACGCCAATCTACACGATGGCATCAAAATATTGGCAGACAAATTCGGCATCACATACAACGAAATGTTTGCCAAGTTAGAATACAAATACGACAGTTACCATTTCAGCAACAACTCGCCCGCGCTCTTCAACCCGACGAGCATATTGAAGGCAATAAAAGACCAAGTGCTCGAAAACTATTGGTTTAAGACCGCCACGTCGTCGTACATCATAGACCACCTCAAACGTTATAATGCAGACATTCAACACCTTACGCCAAAGGCATTGTACAGCGACGACTTCGACATCTCGCCCGAAGACTACGACAGCCTCTGGCCCGTGCTGTATCAGGCGGGCTACCTCACCATCAAGGGCTACGACCCCGAAAGCGAAATGTACACCCTCGACTACCCAAACAACGAAGTCCGCGTGGGAATGATGCAAAATCTGTTGAAATATTATTTTCCGCAAAACCTGTCGTCGGGCAAAGTGTCGATGAAAATGTTTTACTTCGCCCTTAAAAACGAACAGGTTGACGAGGCTATGACATACCTCAAAGACTTCCTCGCCGAAATTCCCAACATACTGAACAACAAGGAGGAAAAGCATTTTCAGACCATACTATACGTACTGTTTACATGGCTTGGGTTCTATACCGAAACCGAGGTGAACACTGCGGCTGGTCGCACGGACGTTGTAATCAAAAATCCCAAAAACATATTCGTCCTCGAACTGGAAGTGGACGGCTCGGCGCAGGACGCACTTGTCCAAATCAATTCAAAAAACTATTCGATACCATATAAATACGACGGGCGCGAAATCATAAAAATTGGCGCAAACATCACCTCCAACCCTACCCTACGGACGTTGGAGAGTTGGGCGTATGAAAGAACTTCTCATTGAAGTTGACCAGATAGACCTTCTGCGTAGCCCTCGTCAACGCCGTGTAGAGCCAACGGAGATATTCGCGGTCGAGCATTTCGTCGGTCAGGTAGCCGTTGTCTATGAAGACATTGGCCCACTGACCGCCCTGCGACTTGTGGCACGTAACGGCGTATGCAAATTTGATCTGCAAGGCGTTAAAATATTCGTTGTTCTTCAACTCCTTGTACATCTCGCTCTTGGACATCCCCGCATAATCCTCGCACACATTATAATATAAGGTGTCCGCCTCCTTCTGAGTAAGCGACGGCCCCTCGCTCTGCAACGACTCCTGGATAACCTTCACCGAAAGTTCCAACTCGTCGTAATCCGCAAACTTCAAATCGACGTTGATAAAATGGAACCCGTACAACTCCTCGTGCCGCCCCACCCTAACGACCTCGGCAATGTCGCCGTTGGCAATGAAATCGAGGCGGTCAAGATTCTTGGTGTAGAAATAATTGTTTTTGACCACCATCACGATGTCGCCCACCGTCAATTGCTCCTCGCGCCAAAAAATGCGGCTGCGGATACCGTTGTTATAGACATTGGCATACTTATTAGAACGGGTAACTACAAGAGTATCAGTAAGTCCCACAGTGTCGTAAGAATGTTCGAGGGCTTCGAGGAGTTCCGCGCCGGTAATGCGCTCTATGTCGCCAAAACCTTTGACAGACAGCCGGGGCATCACTTGCTGCCCCGGCGCGGTCTGTTCCAAAAGCCGGCGAAGCATAGTGGCGTTGCTCAGTATGCCGCTGCCCTCCGCCTGCCTCACCACCTCGCCGAGAGTAGCCTTGCCGACGCCAAAACCATAACAGCCGAGTTCGTTGACATCCAACGCGGGCGAAAACAGACTCCCCACCGGCGGCAACTGCCCGGCATCGCCCACGAGAATCAGACGGCAGTTTTCGCCCTGAAAAACATACTCCACCAGGTCGTCCAACAGCCTTCCCGTGCCAAAAGCCGACATCTCGCCCGCCGTCTGCGAAATCATCGACGCCTCGTCAACAATAAAAAAAGTGTCCTTGAACATATTTTTGGCGATGGAAAACGACGCACCGTAGCCCGATTGCTGACGGTAAATGGCGCGGTGTATGGTGTAGGCGGGCATCCCCGAATACAAGGCGAGCACCTTGGCGGCGCGACCCGTGGGAGCCATCAGCACCGGACGCACGCCAAACGACGCAAGCGTCTTCACCAACGCGCTCACAAGCGTAGTCTTGCCCGTGCCGGCATAGCCGCTCAGCACAAAAATACCCTCGTCCCCGTCGCCGCAGACAAAGCGCGACAGGCCTTCAAGAGCCTCAGCCTGGTCGCCAGTAGGCTCAAAAAACAACTTTTCGCGCAGCCTATCTCTAAAAAAATCGTTTACCATCTTTTCCTTTTCACTATTAGAACGCAAAGATAATCAATATGTTTGAAACCGCGAAAAGCCGCCCCAAAACTTTTTTTGAAAAAAATATCAAATTATGTTTTAGCGAATGTTTATTTTTTATTAAATTTGCGCAAAGAAACAAACACAAAAAACATACTAAAAATAATCATGAAAATTATCATCCATGTAGTATTGGTTGCAGTGATTGCGCTGTTGGCTTACTTGCTGTGGGACAGCATCATGCAGCCTATCAGATTTCAAAAACAGGCGGATTGGCGCCACGACCTTACGGTGCAGAAACTCAAAGACATCCGCGACGCGCAGGTGGCATACAAGAGTGTCTATGGCGCATACACTGGAAGTTTTGACTCGCTCGAAAACTTCGTGCAGAACGGTCAACTCAAGATTGTAAAGGCTATCGGCAACATTCCCGACAGTTTTTACGACAAGTACCCGCGCAAACTCGCCGAGACCAAGGCCATCGAAGCCGGCATCGTAAAGCGCGACACAGTGGTTGTCAATTGCTACGACTCCCTCTGCAAAGGCAAGTACGAAGTGTCTAAACTCAGGATGGTTCCCGTGGTAAACATCCCCTTCACAATGGCGATGGACACCATCGAGACATCTTCCAAGGCAAAGATTACCGTTTTTGAGGCAAAGACTCCCTACGACGACTACCTCAAAGGCCTCGACCGTCAGGAAATCGTAAACCTCAACGACGAAGCCAAGACCATCGGCAAATACCCGGGCTTGAAAGTGGGTTCGCTCAAAGAATTCAACAACAACGCCGGCAACTGGGAGTAGTCGCAGGTACGAACAAACGGCTTATTCAATAAAATAATAAAAAATAAAAGGAAAAACCATAAAGAAATTTTTGGTTTTTCCTTTTTTTGCATTAATTTAGTGCCGTCAATTAAAAGGCAATGCCCCACGGGGCTACAACTTGAAAAATCACATACAATGAAAGACATATCAAACTTTACATCATCATTCAACATCAACAAGACAAGCACATACAGCCTGTCTATACAGATTAGCCAGAGGGGCTACACGTACTGCATACTCGACTCATTCTCAAAGGAATACGTCGCCATCAAGCACGTAGGCTACGGCGTGGAACTCAACGACGCCACCCTCTACGACAAGATAAAGGACAACCTCGCCGCCGACGCATTCCTCAGCAAGAGTTACAAGTCGGTAGATATGATTTACGTAACGAGGAAGTCCGTCATCGTGCCAAACCCGATGTTCGACAAGACCAAACTCAAAGACCTCGTGGGCGCCAACTTCGCCATCAGCGACAAGGAGGAGATCCAGTTTAACAAACTCAAATCAATCTCCGCCTGCAACGTCTTTGTGATACCGTCGTACATCACGACCCTCATGGTGAACACCTTCCCGGAAATCAACTTCTACCACGAAGCCACGCCGCTCATCGAAAACCTCATCAAGAATTGCAGCGAGGAACTCACCCTCTCCGCCAATTTCTACTACGACTTCATGGACATCGTGGTAACGGAAAACGGCAAGGTGCAACTCTACAACACCTTCGCATACCAAAGCCCAACCGATGCCCTCTTTGCAATCTCGTCCGTGGCCGACAAACTCAAACTCGGCAAGAAGACCAAGATTGTACTTTCGGGCTACATCGACAAGGATTCGGATGTTTACAAACTGATATACAAGTACAACGCCAACGTTGTGTTTGCCCAACTCAACCCCAACATCTCGTTCCCCTTCACCGACATCCCGGAACAGACATTCTTCAACATGATGACATTGCCATGCGTATTATAACAGGAATATACCGCAGCAAGGTGATTCACCTTCCGTCGTTTTTCGCCGACCGCCCCACTACCGACATGGCGAAGGAATCGCTCTTCAACCTCATCAGCAACAACTTCGACTATGAGGAAGTGCGTTTTCTCGACCTGTTTAGCGGCAGCGGCAGCATCAGTTACGAGATGGCGTCCCGTGGCTGCACCGACATCACTTGCGTGGATTTAAACAAGAAATACTGCGACTTCATCAACAAGAATTTCGCGCAGATGTTTCCCAAGAAATCCCCGGCGCGTGTGATTTGCGGCGATGCGTTCAAGTTTATCGAGCGCACCCCACTGAACTTCGACCTCATCTTCGCCGACCCGCCCTACGACATGGAAGGCATCGAAAACCTCCCACAACTCATAATGGACAACCCTACCCTCAAACCTGGTGCGATGCTCATTATGGAACACAGCGCGAAAACCCGCTTCACGGATCTGACGCACATCTTCGACCAACGGCATTATGGAAAAGTGAATTTCAGTTTCTATGCCAAAAATGAAGAATAGGGAATTTTTGGATTAGCAACAAAAAAAAATTGAGAACCGAAAATCTAAACTCACGGATTTTCGGTTCTCAATTTTTTAATTAACGAAGAAACTCGCAACCTACCTTACAACTTTGCCACCAGACGTGCTGCTCGAACCCGACCTGCCGGTGGAAGTGGACGAATTGTTGTTGTTCCGGTTGTTGTTATTGTTGTTTGAATTGTTGTTGGTGGTATTGCCACCGTTGGAATTGTTGGTTGTAGTCGTACCCAAAAGAATGTCGCACGACGACAATGCAGAGATTCCAAGAAGCAATATCGCTGCGATAATCAATTTTTTCATAGCACTTACTTTTTTATTGTGATACAATCTGTTACTTGCCTATCATCTTGGCACTTACCTCCACACGCTGCACCACTGCCGACTTAGAAAGCGTCTGCGTCATATCGGCAAGACGACCCGCCTTCTTGTGCGCCTTGATCATGGCGGCAATCTCTGCCGAAGTGTAAGCATTGAGGTTGTTTTCGTTCCTTACGTCCTGACAACGATTCTTGGAGTTCTGCGCAGGGCATGTAGCCGTCTTGGAAAGCACAATCCTCTTGGAAACGTTTTGAGGCTCGCCATTGGTGAATTTGATCGGGTCGCCGTTGTCGTCGCCAAAGAACAGATAGTTGTTTTCCTCATCGGTCTCCTTAATGCCGTCGAAGGCATCCGCCACAAGCACTATGTAATAAGAGCCTGTGATGTTGGGAAGCGTAAACTTCCACAAGGAACTAACGCCCTTGGTGCCGCCACACGCCTCGTTGCTACTCTGTCCGCTCTTAATGTCAACGTTATTCCATGCGAAACCACTGATATTAGCGGTGTTGCTGAAACCGAAGTGGTTGTAGGCATCGTTGATGTCCCACATGCCCTCCATATCGCCTTTGGAACCAAAATCGTCGGTGTAATAGTCCAAGAGTACGATGCCGTAATCGTTGGCGTTGTAGGCGTTGTAATAGAGAAGGCATATAGCCCAATCCTGAGACGCCGTTACAGTCTGCGAACCCGCATTGTAAACGTCGTACTCGCAAGCCCAACAAGCACGACCGTCTGTAAACGTAGAGCGGTAAAAATCAAAATTGTCGGCGGCTATCAAATCATATCCGCTGGCGATTTGGTCGTCCACAACGGTATTGTCCTCGTCTACAACAACGGTGTTGCTGCTGCTGCCGTCGTTGGCAACAAATGCGCAGTAGGCAAATTTGCCGCCTACAAAGAAGTTTTCATCAACCCAGATGTAGCCGTCGTCGCCCCAATTAGTACCCCACGAATTGACAACGAGAAATGCACCGTTTGCACCCTTGGTGTCGTCGTATCCAGCGCAAACCATGGCGTGGTAGGCGTGCTGACCGGTGGCGTTGAAAGTGGTCTGCTGTGTAAGCACAGTAGCGTCGTTGGCGTACATGAACTCGTCGCCAAGTTCCGCGCCAAACACAATCAACTCGCCCTGAGCAAGATACTGTTTGAGGGCTTCCTTGGTGAGGGGCGTGATTTCGCGGAATGACTTGATTTTGTAGTTGCCAGCGTCGGATGTCCACGACTGGGAGGGGCTGCTGTTGCAACTGAGGCTCGAATACGGCGCAGTACTCATCGTAGCCACGCCACGGCTAATCATCTTGTTGAATGCCGCCTCAAAGTAACTACCACCGCAGTTGGCTCCCTTGTCGTTGTTGCCTATCGACATAAAGATGTCGGCGGGGCTGAATGTGTTGCTGCTGTTGAGCGACGAAGTAGTCAATCCGTGGCTCTTGGCGTAGAGGTAAGTACGGCAGTTGTAAGCCGTTGCCCACGCCACGCACGTGCCATACTGACCTTGGTTGCCGATTTTGGGCAGCCACTTGCGGTTGTCAACCTTGGTGGGCAAACCGCTGCCATCGGAAAGCAATGCGGCGGTATTGATGTCGTCCTGAATAGACGCAGGATCCTCGTCGAGACCAAACCATCCAAAATAATTGTCGCCCGAATTGGAGGAATACTCGTTGCCATTGAAGGTGAGTACGTCAACAATACCTTTCAAAATATCGTCGATAATAGAACCGTCGCCGTCCTCGTCCTCACACGACTGCATCGTCATGGAGCCAAGCAACAAGCCCGACGCAGCCAAAATTTTTATCCAATTTCTTTTTTTCATAGTATTGTCATTTTATTTTAAAACAATCAATTTTATTTTTTTGAATCATCACGTTGTCCTCGGCGTTGACACTGCCGTCGGGCAACTGCGCGTCCTTGACCACCGGCTGCTCGGTGAGCGTGTTGCCGGAAAAGTCGAGCGTCTTCTTAAAAACGCAGTTTGCAAACTTAATATTGCCCAAGTACATCGACCGCATGAACACCGCACGGTCGTGAAACTGCGAGTTGGCGAAGTCTATGTCGTTGTAAGCCATCAACTTGGCAAACTCAGTGTAGCCATAAAAATGCGAATCGGCAAACATCACCATGTCTTCCATTTTGCATCGTTGGAAAATAACCGACTTTCTGAAAAAACTTTTCATAAAATTGGCTCTGCCGCCAAAAGTCGCGCTCACAAATGAAGCCTCGCCGTTAAAATTGGCCATCGTGAAAGACGACCCACGGCGGAAGTTGCAGCCGTCGAAAGCCGCCTCGCCCGCCACCTTGCAGATGTCGAAGTCCAATCTCCCACGGAAATCCGCCTGCGTGAAGTTGACACCCTTCTTAAACTCGCACTCGTGGAACACAATGTTTTTCTCAAACATCGTATAGACCCTCTGGCTGTTTTCATGCTCAGAAAACGCCGTTACGCTGTCCTCAAACGTGCATCCCGAAAACACGATGTCGGACTCCACATACGACGGCGCAACTGCAACAAGCCCGCTGCTGCCGCTCACCTGCGTAAAATCCAACACCCCTTTTATCTTGCAGCCTTTGAGGTACAGCGGACGATGCGTCCTAAGCATCTCCACCAACTGCGCCGCCTCCACGGTGCTGCCCTCGGCGGGCGGCGCATGATGCTCGCCCTTGTTGCAGCCGACGAAGATGGTCAGCGACGCAAACATCACTATCAATGCATACAATCTCATCATATCTCGCCATTACGTTTCAAATCGAAAATGATTTTCAAATTTCTGTGGGTGCGCTTGGTAACGTCGTCTATCATGGCGTCGTCCATCCAAAGGCACGAGGTAATGCCTTCCTCGGTCTGCGGCTTGGTGGCTGAGTTGCCTTGGAGAGTCATCAAGTACCAATAGGTCTTCTTGACAGTAACCTCCTTCTCGTCGCCCCAACGGTAAAAATGGTATGTGTTGAGCAATTTGCGTTCTATCTTGGGCGATACACCGGTCTCCTCGTTGACCTCGCGCACGGCGGCGGTTTCAGGGTCTTCGCCCGGCTCTATCTTGCCTTTGGGCAGGTCGTAAAGTCCGTTGCGAATTATTATAAGGCTCTGCCCAAACGAGTTGAGCACATAGCCACCGGCGGCCTCCACGTATTTGCAGTCGTTTTTTATAATTCCAAACAACTGCTCCGCGTTGCCCCTAATCAGGAGTTTGCCACGCACCAAGCCGTCGAGACAGTCGGCAGGGAGGCCTTCGTAATATTCCACCTCCCGGTAATCGCTGTCGGCAACTTCACTGCCGAGCGTTATCAGGGCGTAGCCGCAATAGAGATTAATCGTTTTTTCTGATTGTTCCATATTGTTGTAAAAGTTTTATTCGCCCAAAGGTATAAAAAATACTCAGAAATAACAAAGAAGATTGATTAGTTTTTTTTTTCAAAAATCTAACGCAATTTTTCCCGAAATCACATCCGACGGCACTGGTCCAAAACTCCGCGAATCGGCGAGGTCGTTGCCATTGTCGTTGCTAAGATATACGTAACTGCGCTTAAACATATAACGCAGCGTCTGCCTGCCGTCCACATAATAGCCACCATTGCGCCATTCTATATTCACGCCTTCGTACCGTTCCATCAAATCCTTGTAAATCATATAGTTGGCATAATTGAGGGCGACAGTCATTCCACGCCGAGGCAACACCAAATTTTTGTAGAGCGAAGGCAACGACACATTTTTTAAAGTATCGCCTGGCAACCCCACACAACGTGTGAAGGCGAGATGATTGACAGCATCGCCCTGCGGCGCAAAAATATCGTTGACCAAAACGATGTCGCCACGCCGTATTTTGGAGTCATACGACACCAACACCGTCTGTCCACGCTGCAACGTGGGCGACATCGCATCGCCGCCCACCTTATATATCCTGTTGTGATACACAAGCCACAGCACAAACATCACCGCCACCGCAATCAACAGCGGCAACACCCAACCTAAGAAAAACTTCCGCACTTTTCAAATTTCCAATTAGTCGATGCCTTTGAATATGCGGCTCCAACGTATTGACGAGGGGAAACTCTTGTCCTTGTCGGTGCTAAACCAAATGAACAACGCCTTGCCAAC
The DNA here is from genome assembly GCA_946409405.1 of uncultured Bacteroidales bacterium. Taxonomy (GTDB): domain Bacteria; phylum Bacteroidota; class Bacteroidia; order Bacteroidales; family UBA3824; genus UBA3824. Next base: position 10,863 of record CAMJWL010000049.1, on the reverse strand, counting down.
CACATGATCCTCAGGCACAAAGCCCCAGAAACGCGAGTCGGCGGAGTTGTGGCGCGAGTCGCCCATCATAAAGAAATAATCCATGCGGAAAGTGTAGGAGTCGGCGGGCTGGTTGCCTATTAAAATCTGTCCGTCCTTCACTTCAAGCGAATTGCCCTCGTATGTCTCGATGCAACGGCGGTAGAGCGGCAGGTTGTCGAGGGTCAACTTGATGACATCGCCCTTCTTGGGGATGTAGAGCGGGCCAAAATTGTCCTCGTTCCACTTGTAACGCTCGTCGTGCGGGAAGATGAAACTCTCGCGGTAGCCCTTGGGACGCACAATCCTCGTTACAGACTTCACAAAAGGCATGGCACGGAGTTTTTCTACATTCTCCTCCACGAGGGGGTATACGAAAATGTTGTTTTGGTTGACATCCTTCATTTCGCCCACAAAATCGAGGATGTTTGGGTCGAAATATCGCGATGCGTCGCGGTCTTCCTTGCTGATGCCAAGTTCCTCAAATTTGGTTGGGTTTATCATCGTGCCGTCGGTTACAACCAAGTATTTGTACTGACGCTCGCCGATGTTTTCCTGCGGTTTGCCGTTAACAAACACTTGACCGTCAACCACTTGTATCGAATCGCCCGCAATGGCTACGCAACGTTTGATGTAATTTTCGCGGCGGTCAACGGGGCGGCTCTGAAGCCTGCCAAAATATCCTCTGTGCGCCCGTCCGTAATTATCATACGCCACATCATTGACCACGGCATCGCGTCCGTAGGTTCTCACCATCTCATAATAACTGCGCGACTGCTGATTGAGGCACACCGTGTCGCCCTCCGGAAAATGGAACACCACCACGTCGTTCCTCTGTACCGTGCCAAGGCCAGCAAGACGGCGGTATGGCCATTGCAACCACTCCGCATACGACTTGGTGCTTGTTGTAAAAGGCATCGTATTGTGCGCAAAAGGCACTGCGACGGGCGTGTTGGGCATTTTTGGGCCGTAACTTACCTTGCTTACAAACAAATAGTCGCCCACGAGCAACGACTTTTCCATCGACGACGTAGGTATCGTGAACGCCTCGATGAAAAACAGCCTGATTACCGTGGCGGCAATCACCGCAAACACCAATGCGTTAATCCATTCGACGGTCTTGGTCTGTTTTTCGGCGTCCTTCTTCTCCCAAAAAGCCCAATGCACTTTTTTGGAGATGTAGATGTCGTAGATTACCACGAGACCCAATACAAGCCACCAATTTTGCAGCCAAATCACAAAGAGAAGGTACAGGAAGGCCGCCAAGCCAAACTTAACCCACTTGTTGGCAAAGAGTTTTTTCATTTCGGGATGATGATTACTTGATTAGAATTTGAGCATGTCGTCCATGCCGTAGATGCCGGCGGGTTTGCCATTGAGGAACTCTGCCGCAAGCACCGCTCCAAGCGCAAATCCCTTCCTCGAATGTGCGGTGTGAGTCATCTCGATGTCGTCGATGTCGGAGAAATACTTCACGGTGTGCGTGCCTGGCACGTTCTCCACGCGGAGGCAGTCGATATTGATTTCGGAGGGTTTGGGCTGTCCGTCGATAATCCAAGATTGCTTGCGGTCGAGTGCTGCCACGAGGTCGTCGGCGAGGGTCTTGGCAGTGCCGGAGGGCTTGTCGAGTTTGGTGGTGTGATGGATTTCCTCCATCTTCACGTCATAATCCTTGAAGCCGTTCATAATGTTGGCGAGGTACTTATTCAAGCGGAAGAAGATGTTGACGCCAATGGAGAAGTTGGAGGCGTAGAAGAATGTCTTGCCCTGCTCCTTGCAAATCTTCTCTATCTGAGGCATCTTGTCGAGCCAACCAGTTGTACCCGACACCACGGGGATGCCAGCCTCAAAGCATTTGATATAATTGTCGAAAGCGGCGTCAGGGCGCGTGAACTCAATTGCGACGTCCGCCTTGCGGAGATTGTCGGCGGTGAAGTCCTGCGGGTTGATGAGCGCGTCGATGATTACGGGAACCTCGTTGCCGCGCTCCTTGGCTATTTTCTCAATTTCATGGCCCATCTTGCCATATCCGATAAGTGCAATTTTCATTTTGTGATAAGGTTTTGATTAACTTTGCAAAATTAACACTAATTGCGGATATAACAAAACAAAAAAATGTGAAAAAAAAATTCCCGAAAACTTCCATTGGGAAATCTTCGGGAATTGGTGGTTGTATCGTCAAAAAAAATCGTGCGTCTTAGTAACAAACTACCTGTTAATCAAAAAAAACTTGAAAGCGTAAACCCGCGACTATTTCACGGAGTTTACAACAGCCTCGAAAGCCTTGGGGTTGTTCATCGCCAAGTCGGCAAGCACCTTGCGGTTGAGCTTGATGTCCTTCTTGGCAATTTTGCCGATGAATTCCGAGTACGACATGTTGAAGCCGCGTACTGCTGCATTGATACGTGCGATCCAAAGTGCACGGAAGTTGCGCTTTTTCATCTTCCTCTGGATGTAGGCGTGCAACAGGCCTTTCTCATACGTGTTCTTCGCAATGGTGTAAACGTTAGCCCTTGCTCCGAAGTTACCTCTTGTGAGTTTGAGGATTTTTTTGCGTCGTCTGCGTGAAGCAACGACATTCACTGATCTTGGCATTTTTTGTTGAATTTGTGTTTTTTGGACGTAAGGCGGCAATCGCGGCATCGTCGTCGCAAACTGCGCTTAAATATGCCCACGTCCGGGTTAAACGTGATTGTTAAGCCGTTTTTTGTCACAAAAAGCCGGCTAAAAAACCTCTGTGGTCGGGAACTACCTCATTCCGAGCAATTCCTTGATAGTGCCTTCGTTGGCACCCGATACAAGACCAAACTGAGTAAGATTTCTCTTCCTCTTGGTGGCCTTCTTAGTCAGGATGTGGCTGTGGAAGGCGTGTCTTCTCTTGATCTTGCCTGACGCCGTCAACTTGAATCTCTTCTTTGCAGCGCAGTTGGTTTTTACTTTTGGCATTTTCTTCTACAATTAATGTGTTACGGTTGCTTGTCCTATCAACGCACGATGTTTGTTTTTACGCTTTTTTCTTGACGGGGGAGATGAGCATAATCATCTTTTTGCCTTCGAGCGACGGCATACGGTCAACCTTGCCGATGCCTTCGAGCTGAGTGGCAAATTTCAAAAGCAAAATCTCGCCCTGCTCTTTATAGACGATGGAACGTCCCTTGAAGAACACATACGCCCTCACCATATCGCCGTCAGCGAGGAAACGCTTGGCGTGGTTGAGTTTGAACTCGAAGTCGTGGTCGTCGGTCTGAGGTCCAAACCTGATTTCCTTGACCTCGGTCTTCTTAGTGTTGGCCTTCTGCTCTTTGAGCTTCTTTTTGAGCTGATACAGGAACTTGGAATAGTCAACGATTTTACATACAGGCGGATTGGCGTCCGCTGTAATCATTACCAAATCGAGCCCCTGCTCCTCGGCAAGCCTCAGTGCTTCCCGCGTCGAGACAACCTTGTTGTTGTCCTCGATGTTTTCGCCCACCAATCGCACTTCACGAGCCTTGATGCTCTCGTTGATGAAATGCTTGGGCTGTTCATTCTGCTTTGCGATAATTGTGTCCTCCCAAAATTAAGTTGATAATAGTATTTAGTCCTCCGGGTTGAGTTCCTTCTCAATCTCGGCGGCTATGAGTTTCTTGAAGTCTTCTATCGACATCGTTCCGAGGTCGGTCTTGCCCTGCTTGCGGACCGAAACCTGACCTTCGGCGGCCTCCTTCTCGCCCACAACAAGCATAAAGGGGATGTGCTTGGTCTCGTTGTCGCGGATTTTGCGGCCAATCTTCTCATTGCGACCGTCAACCTCTGTGCGGTATTCGGCGTCGTTGAGAGCCTCGGCAACTTTCTCGGCATATTCGTTGTACTTGTCGCTGATGGGCAACACAACCACCTGAGTAGGCGTGAGCCACAGCGGGAACTGTCCGGCGGTGTTTTCGATGAGCACTGCCACAAACCTCTCCAACGAACCAAATGGTGCGCGGTGAATCATCACGGGACGGTACTTCTTGTCGTCTGCACCTGTAAATTCGAGGTCAAAACGCTCCGGCAAGTTGTAGTCCACTTGGATTGTGCCAAGTTGCCACTTGCGGCCGATGGCGTCTTTTACCATAAAGTCGAGTTTCGGACCATAGAAGGCAGCCTCGCCGGTCTCAACTGTGGTGTTGAGGCCTTTTTCCTTGGCGGCTTCGATGATTGCGCTCTCAGCCATTGCCCAATGCTCGTCGGTGCCGATGTACTTCTCCTTGTTGTTGGGGTCGCGGAGCGAAATCTGCGCCGTGTACTCCTTGAAGTGCAATATCTTGAAGATGTACAGGATGATGTCGATGACGTTGCAGAACTCCTGCTTGATTTGGTCGGGGCGTACAAAGAGGTGCGCGTCGTCCTGCGTGAAACTCCTCACGCGGGTCAAGCCGTGCAACTCGCCGCTCTGCTCGTAACGATACACCGTTCCAAATTCTGCAATCCTCAACGGCAAATCCTTGTAACTCCTTGGTTTCAAGCGGTAAATCTCGCAGTGGTGCGGGCAGTTCATCGGTTTCAAGAGGAACTCCTCGTCCTCGTTCGGCGTGTGAATGGGTTGGAACGAATCCTTGCCGTACTTGGCGTAGTGTCCTGATGTTACGTACAAATCCTTGTTGCCGATATGCGGAGTTATCACCTGCTGATAACCATATTTCCTCTGAATTTTTGCAAGGAACTTGGTCAAGGTCTCCCTTACCAATGTACCTTTGGGCAACCACAACGGAAGTCCCTGTCCCACCCTTGCGGAGAATGCAAAGAGTTCCATATCCTTGCCAATCTTGCGGTGGTCGCGTTTCTTGGCCTCTTCGAGAAGCACGAGGTACTCGTCGAGCATTTTCTGTTTCGGGAATGCAACACCATATACGCGGGTGAGCATCTTGTTGTTCTCATTGCCGCGCCAATATGCACCGGCAATGCTCGTTATCTTCACAGCCTTGATATAGCCTGTGCTCGGCAGGTGAGGACCACGGCAAAGGTCGGTGTATCCGCCCTGACAATATTCTGTAATAGTGCCGTCTTCGAGTTCGGAGATTAACTCCGCCTTGTAGTTGTCGCCCTTCTTGGTGAAGTCTGCCAAAGCCTCTGCCTTGCTCACTTCCTTGCGGATGTAGGGATTGTTTTGACGGGCAATCTCCATCATCTTCTTCTCGATGGCGGGGAAGTCCTCGTCGGTAATCACCTTGCCGTCAGGGAGTTCCACGTCGTAGTAGAACCCGTTTTCGAGCGCAGGGCCAATGCCAAACTTTGTGCCGGGATACAACTGCTCCAACGCCTCTGCCATCAAGTGCGCGGCAGAATGGCGGAAGGTGTGCTTGCCTTCGTCGTCGTCCCACTTGTGGAACACGAGTGTACCGTCGCCCGTAACGGGGCGAGTCAAATCCCACGGACTGCCATTGAAGGTAGCCGACAATATTTCTTTTGCAAGGCTGTTGCTCAGAGCCTTAGCAATGTCCATCGGAGTGGATTCTTCCGCAAATTCCTTGACGGAATTGTCGGGGAACGTTATCTTGATCATTGTCTTAATACCATAAAAATTGTGCGCAAATTTAGTATATTTCTACGACATACAAAAAATTTTGGGGATTTTTTTATGAAAAAAAATACCGCCAACTTTTCCGCGCAAGTTTTCAAAAGCAACTGACGGGTAAAATTGACGGCAAATATTATTAAATTTTTGCGATTTCGTCGGGAGTGAGGCCGGAATATTTTGCAACAAGGTCGATGGGCATACCGTCGGATAGCATCTTTTTCGCCATTTCAAGGGCTTTTTGGAGTTCGCCTTCCGCACGGCCTTCTGCGCGACCTTCCTCACGTCCGGCGATATGTCCGTCAACATATCCCTCGTAACGGCTCGAATCGTCAAGGCTCAATGCCAATCTTACATTTTCCAAATACCGATTGTACATCTTGCGGTCTTCTTCGCTAAGGGCATCAACACGGAGTATGTCTCGCGCCTCTTTCAATCCTTGCGCGGTAAACGCATCGGGAATTTCACCGGTTTTCAGGAATGAAATCCATTCTTGCAACGGTTGGCGGATTTCGTCATCAAACTTATTGACACGCAGAATGTAATACTCGGGGAAGATGCCGTGAACCTCATCTACTCCAAACTTCGACTTTTGTGCGGGCGTAAGTTTGAGTTCGTCATCGTCGTTGAACATATTTTTGAAAACCGTCGTACCGTGATAAGCGTAACCTTTACCTTGTCCAAGGCTGAAATACACGATGTTGACAGAATAAACTTTGGGTAACGCCGCGTATGGTTCGCCCTTTTTCATATAGTCGGCAATTATCTTTGACGCTCCAAACGCCATACGCTGAAAGAAATCCAACTCGTGGTCGTTCTGTACCTCGACGAGGATTTTTTCTTTTTTCTCATCCTCAACAAGCAAATCAACTCGGTTGAACTTTTGATCTTCGGTCTCCTGATTGCCTTCACTTTCAAGGACTTGCGTTATCCTTATCTGACGACCTATCAACACGCTCAGAAAGCCATCCAGCACGACAAAATTCCTCTTGTCGCGCAGAAGGCGTTTTATCATCCAGTCAAATCGTATATAGTTTCCCATAGCGTAATTTTTTTGTGTTGGATTTCGCTTGCAAAGATAAATCATCTTTTCGGAAAAAACAAAAAAATTACCGCCAACCTCCTACCCCAAAATAGGAAATTGACGGTAATTAATGAAAAAATTGACGGTAATTTTCGTTAAAAAACAAACAACTACCTTACTGCAAATTCAAACTCCTGCAAATCCTTGTCCAACGAGGACGAGCCGTAGAGGATTTTGTAACGGCCGGGGAAGACGGAAAGTTCGTCGATGAGTTGGTCGTAATACTCAAAGGATTCGCCGTTCAAGGTGATTGTAGCGGTCTTGGTCTCGCCGGGCTTCAATGAAAGTTTTGCAAAGCCTTGGAGCGACTTGATGGGCGCGTCCTTGTAGTCGAGGGCTTTTACATAAACCTGAACTATTTCTTCGCCCGCTACCTTGCCAGTATTCTTGACGGGAACGCTTACGGTAACTGTGCCGTTCTTGTCCATCGAGGATGCAGAAATGGAGCCTTTGCCGTACTCAAATGTCGTGTATGAAAGTCCGTAACCAAATGGATACAAGGCTTCGCCACGGAAATATTTGTAAGTGCGGTTTTCCATAGAGTAATCAAGGAAGTCGGGCAGGTCGCTGTTTTTGCCGTAGAATGTAACGGGAAGTTTGCCCGAAGGATTGAAGTCGCCAAAGATGACGTCAGCCAACGCCCTTGCGCCTCCCTGTCCGGGATACCACGCTTGGAGGATGGCGTTGCACTGATCCTTGATGGCGTCAAAGGCAATGCAAGAGCCTGAGCAATTGACATATACCAAAGGCTTGCCCGTCTCGGAGACTGCCTTGATGAGTCGGCGTTGAACGTTGGGGAGTTCGATGTCCGCCTTGTCGCCGCCCTCGCCTTCCAACTGCGCCGAGATGCCGCCGATAACTATCACTGCGTCAACATTCTTGGCAGCGTCCTTGACGTCGGCAAAATCGGCGTATTTCCTTTCGCAAATGTCTGCACGGAGCATTGCAAATGGTCCCGAACCGCGTTTGTATTCAATCTGAATCTTGATTGGCTTGCCCTTCTCAACATCGAAAGTCTTGTACTCGGGGGCGCGACGGAAGAATCCGCCACGCTGATTGCCCGGCTTGGCGACTTCGTAGGTCATTCCATTGACGGTGAACACGTAGCCATTGTCGGACATTATCGTATAACTCATCTTGCCGGTGAAAGTGGGGGTGTATTCGCCCGTAATCCTCACTGAAATCTTGTCGGTGGGGATGCCCTCGGCAAATCCGTATGCGCCGAATGTATTGAAGTTCAAGGTGTTGTAATAACCCGTAACCTTGGGCGAGCCGGAGAGGTCGTTGTTGTCAAAAAACTCCACATACACACCTTTATTATTATTGAAATCGCCGAGGTGGTAGGTGGTGTTGTACTCGTCGGTGAGTTCGCAGCCTTTGACGTAGGTGACGTTGGCGTTGGGGACGGCCTTCCTGATGCCTTCAAGGAGCGAGTGCTTGTGGTTGTCGGTGGGAGTGCCGCCGTAATTGCCGTTGAGGAGTTCGGTGTCGTCGGCGTTGGGACCAACCACGAGGATGTTTTTGAGGTTTTTCTGCAAGGGGAGCACGCCGTTGTTTTTAAGCAACACCATCGACTCGCGGGCAGCCTGCGTGGCAAGTTCGTCAAACTTTTCGCAACTGATGACGTCTTCCTTGATGTTTGCCCACGGAAGCATCTCCGGCGGGTCAAACATTCCGAGTTCAAAGCGTCCCTTCAAGGTCTTGCGCAGGTGTCCGTCGAGGTCAGCCTCCGAAATAAGACCTTTTTTCAGGCCTTCGGTGAGGCACATAAAAACTTTGCCACATTCGAGGTCTGTGCCGTTGAGAACAGCATCTACAGATGCGTCCAATGGGTTTTCGTGGGTCTCGTGTTGACCTTTGGTGTAGAAATTGTTGATGGCGTCGCAGTCGGTGAGCACAATGGCGTCGTATCCCCATTTGCGGCGCAGGATGTCCTGCAAAAGTCGGTCGCTGCCGCAGCACGGGATGCCCTCGTAACGGTTGTAGGCGCACATCACCTCACGCACGTTGCCTTCCTTGACGAGTTTTTTGAAGGCGGGGAGGTAGGTCTCCCAAAGGTCGCGCATCGACACGCGGGCGTCGTAGGAGTGCCTGAGCGGTTCGGGACCGCTATGCACGGCGTAATGCTTAGCGCAGGCGTGGGTCTTGTAATACTTCTTGTCATTACCCTGCATACCCTTGACAGTCTCCACGCCGAGAACGCCCGAAAGGTACGGGTCTTCGCCGCAGGTCTCCTGTCCCCTGCCCCATCGCGGGTCGCGGAAGATGTTCACATTAGGACACCAGAATGTCAATTCGGGGTTGCCGGGGTAGTAGGTAACGCCCATCGGCACATTGAAAACGTTGTGGTCGGAGCGGTTCCAATTGGCACGCGCCTCATCGCTAACAGCCGAGAACACGTCGTAAAACATCTGCGCGTCAAATGCCGCCGCCATTCCTATCGGCTGCGGAAACACCGTGTAGCCGCCCTGCCTAACGCCGTGGCAGGCCTCGCTCCACCAATTGTAGGACGGGATTCCGAGACGGTCGATGGAGATTGACTTGTTCATCATCAGTCCGACCTTCTCCTCCGGCGTGAGGAGCGAAATCAGGTTTTCGACCCGTTGTTCGATAGGCAGACTCGGGTCTTGGAACGGATAGTCGTACTTCGGCTTTCCGCTCGTCAGCATCACGGCAGCCGCACCTATCACCGCCGCCGAAGCAAGTAGTTTTGTAATTGTCTTCATCTTCTCATAATTGTTTGGTAAAAAATTTTTCGATGGCAAAGGTAAGGAGAATTTGGGGAATGAGCAAAAAATTTCGACGAACATCAATTTATAGACTCCACATATTTCTTGATGCCATATACTTTTTTGATGTGAACCGGCACATAATCACTGTTGTTGATTATCTTCATAACCCGCTCCAAATCAGCATCATTGAGACGTCCTTTTATTTCCGCGCCCTTGGAACAAATCTTGCGTACCAACAATTCCTTCACATCTGTACAATCGAGCCAACTGTCATAACTAAGGATTTCAGGATAGTCGGCCTGTCGCAACAAATATTGCTCTGATTTCCAATCGGGATCATCAAAATAATCGTTGGATGTGTTAATAAGAACGGCGCAGACTTCCTTTGCATTGGATTTTGCACCCGCAACTACCACATATTTCAGACGTGTAACATATTTTCCATTGAGAACAAGACCATCGTTTTTGTCCAATTCTACATACACAATATCCCCCACGTGCAAATCGTCGGAAGATTTCACCTGACAACTGCGCGACAATTCAGACTTCAAGCCCGCCAATGTTCCATTAACATCATCCATTTCCTACGCCAATGCAGATTCTATCAATTCGTGTTCGTGGATGTAGTTAAGGATTTTTTCGGATGCGCCGCCTCCTTTGGCAATATCAATCCGGGTCATTCTGTCCTGTTGTGGGTCGCTACTCATACGGTCAATCACAGCCTGATACGCCTTGTCGTGCGACAATGCCGAAAGTTCCGACAGTGAATCCTTGTCTTTACAAAAATCAAACCACTTGTCAAGACATTTACGCTCCTTTACAGAAATGTAATCCACATCACATTTTTTTATAGCCCTGACAATTTTGTTGGAAACAGTGATGCCTTTTTCAAAATTTGCGAGGTCGGGATAATCATTCACTTCTGAATCTTCCACCTGTTTGATGACTTTGTTGGTCAACGCAGGAACAGGACCGAACTTCCGCGCCTTGAACGTTTCAGGCAATATCTCCCGTCCAAATGAAGACAGAAAATCCCGCTGCGCAAAATACATAATTTTGTACAGTTTGATGTAATCAGTGCCATCCTCAAATTTGTTAAGGATATACAATACAACGGCCTCTATCTTGTTGATTTGCTCAGCGGTCTTCATATTCGTGCTTTATTTATCCGATGCAAAAATAGTATTAAAATGTTTTGTAACAAAATTTTTTGGAGAAAAAATGAGAGGAAAATTCGACGAACATTTTTGACGAACATACTAACAAGTTAGAGAGATGTTAGTATGGTTGTCAAAACAAAATTTGCCCCATCATTTCCCCGTTATTGTTTCTGACATCAACCCTGTTGCCTTTGCTTGATTGTAATTGCTAACAGCGATGGCCTTGCTCGTATTCGCGTAGCAATATTCGCACAGGTGCGGGCAGGTGTTGTATTCGCCGATGTCTTTGCTGACGATGCAACCACAAAATTGCCGCTGACCCTTGTCGTGGTT
>CAMJWL010000048.1 GCA_946409405.1 uncultured Bacteroidales bacterium | reverse complement strand
TTTTCACATAACTTGGCACAGGACTCGTGAGAAGTCGTTTGTCGGTGGCGAGGGCTGTCTCTGTATGTTGCTGATTGATAAGAGAATCGGCATGGAGATAATCATTGTCGTCAATAAAAAGAGGTATGTTTTGTTGGATAAAACTCGACAGACCGTAAATCTTGGTGTCATCGTAACCCGCTGACAATCCGTCGAATAGATGTTTTGAATCGTTTTGTTTTAATTCCGCAGCATATTTATCCATGCACTCGGCTACGCGGTCGGGGTGGAAGGTGGAATCGTTTTCCTTAAAAAAAATCATAATCCGCGAATTGCCCGACGCTTCTTGCACAAACCTATTGACGCTCGAATAGTCTTCGACGACCGGCAAAAAATCCGATATATCCTCGCCAAATTCCAAATGCACCGCACCTACAATACTTATTGAGATAACTACTACTAACAAACATTGCAGCAACCATTTGCGTACCGTGAAGAAATCGAATATTTTTAAGAACAGCCGCGTCAAAATCCACCTCCTATTTTAGCAACAAAAATGTTCCCGATACTATCAAAAACAATCCAATCCACCGTGTCCACGGCACTGTTTCGTGAAACACAAAAACGGCCGCCAACATTCCAAAAACATAACTGAAACTTATCAACGGATAAGCCACCGAAAATTCGTAATGCTTTAATATATAGAGCCATAGCAACGACGCACCGCCCATGCAAAGTCCGCAATAGAGGAAGGGCCAATTAGTTAAATAATCCTTGATAACCACCCACTTCCACGCGAATTTTGGCGCACGTTGCATAGCGACTTTCAGAAACACCTGCCCCGCAGCAAGCATCGCCGACTGCATCAACGATAATATCAACAACCTCAACATGTTACCTAACTTTTGAAATCCTCCGCCGTAAAAATCTCCGCCCGCGCAAAAACATCGCCGGCTACAAAATCGACCCAACCGCACACTACCGCGCTATTGGATACGAGCATATCCTGACAAATATTTTGGATTTGGTTACCATCCTGTTCTTTAAGCACGTAGAATGCCGATTCGCCCTGAAATCCGTGCCGGATGCACACCTCGCCGCTCACGATGTTGGGCAATGTATATACGAAAACCGACGGACTTGGGAAAAAATTGTCGGCATCTGCGATGGTCTTTGCAAAAATACAGTCGGTGGAGAGCGACGCCTTGCGATCAAAAAATACAACGCCCGTAGTTTTTGGATCCAACTCTTTTTTGTATGCACCTATCGCCATCTCCGCAACCAAAAATCCCGCCTTCGACAAATCGTCCATTTTGAAGAATTTTGGATAGTTGCAGCCAAGACTACGATAAACTGCCGTAAGAAAGTTACTCTCAGCCACTTGCGACGGAGAAATATATACTTTTTTATGTTCGGAACAGTACTCACTATTACCCTCGTAAATATAGGAAAATGGATGATTTTCTATCATTTGGCACCTCCTTTTTTGAACAGAGCGGCGGCGTTGACACCTCCAAAACCTGAAATTAGTTTTACAAAATATTGCTTGTCGGTGCTGAAATTTTCGGTGGCAACATTGATTTTGCGCGACGTGCCAAGCGTCTCATAGCCAAGCGTCTTAATCACGGTGTTGTCAAGGATGGAATATTTGGAGATGATTGTCTCCAACACACCCGCCGCACCGAGCGTGTGTCCAAAATTGCCTTTGTATGCGTTTACAGGAACATCGTTGAGTCCCATCCTGTCGATGGCTACCGATTCCATTTCGTCATTGAAGATTGTTGCAGTACCATGAGCGTTAATAAATGCAATTTGCTCTTTGTCAATATCTTGCATTATGTAATTTAAAGCATTGAACGAACCTTCTGCAGTACGTGACGGCGACGAAATATGATAGGCATCGTTGCGAATAGCACCTTTTACAAAATGGACATTAGCCCCTTCACCGTTTGATTTGCGGAGTACAACGGTAGCCGCCGCCTCGCCAAGGTTAAGTCCGTTGCGGTCGATGTCGAAAGGTCGGCAGGGCTTTGGCGACAACGATTTAAGGCACGAAAAACCCGCCACAACAAATTTTGTAAGCACGTCAACGCCAGTTACAACGGCATATTCAACGCGCCCCGCCTCCAAATCGCGGCTTGCAGCAATTATCGCGTTAACACCTGAAATACAAGCATTTGAGATGGTAAGAGGAACAGTTCGGTTGTACAAACGCCATGCTATCTCCCGCGCCGTCTCGTGCAAAAATAGTTTGTCGCAATACATATCCATCTCGTCCAAAAGTCCGACGTTGCCCTTAGTGGTTGATAGATAGAGTTTTACACCAGGACTTGAAGTGTCGATGCCCGCCGCCTTGGTAGCCTTCCAAGCCGAAATCATCGCCAATTTTTCGAGCCGCGTGTAACCCACGTCAATCCCAACCTCTGCATCAAACTCGCTCTTAATCAGCGCGTCGTCTATCTTGCTGCACGACACCTTGCCTTCGATGCCAAAAAGCGAGTCATACGTGCGTATGCCCGTGTTGCCCGCCTTGACGTTTTGGTAATTTTCCTCGGAGGTCGTGCCAAGCGGCGATATGATGTTGTCTGATACGATTTCTACCATTATTGCTCCTTTCTAAAAAATTCAAAAAAGTTGAACCATTGGCACTGATTCTCAGCCACTTGCTGATAAAGCAACTTGACGTATTCCTTGGCCATTGCCTCGGCTTTCTGTTTGGAGGGGCGTATGTTGTCGTCAACTTCTATCTGCCTGACCACCACGCGATAACGGTAAGTTGCCACCCTAAAAACAAACACTGCCAAAATCGGCACTTCCCTTATCGCCGCCACCGAAAATGGCCCCACGGGAAAATCCGCCACAGCCTGTCCAAACTTGCAAGCGACGCTCTTTGCGCTGCCAAAAATCCTGTCGGCGGGCATAGAAACGATGTGCCCCTCCTGCAACGCCTCGTTGATAACAAACAAATGCGACATGTCGTCCGACACGGGGAGCATTTCGACGTTGTTTTGCGACATTTGGGCAAACCTCTGCCGTTGCAACACTTCGCTCTCGCCGCCAAAGACAAGCGCGTATATCTTTTTGGCATCCTGTCGCAGCAAATATCCGCAGATTTCAAAGTTGCCGGTGTGCGAACCCACCATCATAAAACCGCCGGGCTGTCCCTTCAAGCGAGTAAAAAGTTCTACGCCGTCTTCCTCCACCTGAAACCTGCCCTTCTGCCCCGCAAACACCGCAAACCTGTCTAACATCACTTTGCCGAAGCATACGTAATCTTTCCAACAATACCACAGCGACTTCCAATATCCGTAGCCATACACCATCTTGAAATAGTGAATCATCGCCCGCCGCGCCTTGCCGCCAAATATCAGGTAAAATGGCATCGCAATATACATCATGGCGTACCCCACCCTGACGTTGCAGTGCCTGAACAGGAATATCAGCGACCGTTGACCAAAACTGCCGCCCCCCGTTACTCCCTTCCATTTGTCGGACGTAGTGGTAGCCATGATTACTCAGCGTTGGGTTTTTCTACGGCGTTTTTCTTGCCATTGTTTGGCTTCTTTTTGCCGGGCTGATTGCCATTGTTGTTAGGATTCTGCGGCTTGGGCTGATTGCCTTGATTCTGATTTGGCTTTTTCTTCTTCTTTTTCTTCTTTTTGTCAAAACGGTTGATTGCATCGTCGCCCACGGCGTTCTTGTAGTCATTTGACACCTCTTCGGGCGCGTATGACGAGTCAGAGGGATTATTTTTGTCGTTAATCAACAGAGTGTCAGGCTTTTTGCCCTCTTTGTTCATAGCGATGATTTCCTTCACGCGGTCGATCGGCACCACGGTGATGTTGACGGACGAATGTGGGTCGTAACTGTACCACATCACGCGCTTAAAGATGTCGGTCTTCTGGTGATATGCAAGGCCGTCCATGGTTTCGAGGGGCTGACGGACATTCGGGAAGTCCTTCTGAGCGTCTATGTATGCGTCGAGTTCGTAGTTGAGGCAACACTTCAACTTGCCACACTGCCCCGCCAACTTCTGCGGGTTGAGCGACAATTCCTGTTGACGCGCCGAATTGGTGGTAACAGACACAAAATTGGTAATCCACGTGGTGCAGCACAATTCGCGACCGCAAGGCCCGATGCCGCCAATGCGACCCGCCTCCTGACGTGCGCCAATCTGTTTCATCTCGATACGAATCTTAAACTCGTCCGCCATTATCTTAATCAGTTCGCGGAAGTCAACTCGCTCATCTGCAATATAATAGAATATCGCCTTGGTGCCGTCGCCCTGGAACTCCACGTCGCCGATTTTCATATTCAATCTCAACGACTCGGCAATCTCGCGGGAGCGCAACATCACGCCGTCTTCGCGGGCAATGACTTGTTTCCACTTCTCAACGTCCGATTTCTTAGCCTTGCGGTAAATCTTCTTAAACTCCATCTGCGGATTGAGTTTGGCGCGTTTGAGCATCCAATTTACAAGCGGGCCTTTTACGGACACTACTCCAATGTCGTGTCCCGGCGATGCCTCCACCGCCACCATGTCGCCTACTTCGAGGTCGAGGTTGTTGATGTTGCGGTAAAAAGCCTTCCTCGTATTCTTGAACCTCACCTCCACGATGTCGCAGAATGTATTTGGCGCGGTCGGGATGTCGTCGAGCCAATCGCGGATGTCAAGTTTGTTGCAACTGTTGCAGCCCAAACACGTAGCATTGCCCTCCTGACCAACGTCCTTGGAGGTAATCTGTATGGCGGAACAGCCGCGCTGTATGTTTTGATATTTGTCTATTTCTTCCATTTTATATATTGAAAAATCAGGGCAAAGGTAAGAATTTTTTTGGATATTCTGAATCTTTTTAGCAAATTTGCAGACGTAAAGATCAAAAAGCATACAGATATGGAGACAAAGACAAAAACAAATACGGCATCGCCACAGATTCAGAAATATTGGGACAGGGTGGAGGCTTGGAACCTCAACAACGCACAGAGGTTTGAATTGGGTATGATGTTGCTCAATAGTTATCAGCCTGCAACGACAGAAACGCTAAGACAAAACGAACTCGATGTATTAGAATACGAAAGGAATCTCCGCCCCTACACTATGGAAGAAATCAATGCAATGCTCGACGAGGCAGAAGCACAGGAAGGCATCCCCGATGAAGAGGCGTGGAGCGACGAAGAATTAGAACTAATTGGACTCAAAGAACCTGAATTGGCAATGGCAGTATGAAAAATATAGAGCGACAGGCGACAGACCTGCGCCGCTTGTGGCGGCGGGTCTGTGCCCTCGCTCTATATTTGTTTTCGGCGTTTCGGGTTCGGTTCAGGCTCGAAACGGTTTCGGGAAAAGGTAATTACTTGCACCGCACGGCGCGAACCGACCGACCGTAGGGACGGCTGCTCACACAGTCGGGATCCGCGGAGCCGGAGTTGAAGTCGAGGCCGCACCCGCGGTCCGGGAAGTCCGTAAAGAGCGAAGACGACCAATACTTACCGTCGTAGCCCTCGAAGGAGGGACGCGTATCATCGATGCAGTGACCGGCGGCGGGAAGGAAGATGTGGGTGTCGTCAGCGACGGAATATGATGGAGAATCGCCGCTTTTCTTTTTATATACAACATAACCACTGACACTACTGTTGTAATTAGTCACCCATTCCCAATGGCAATTGGATGTCAACGCGTCAAAGTCTGATTGTGTGGGCATCTTCCATTTGGGATTAGTGACTGTGGCAGCGTCGTCGGCGGGTTCGAGGGTGGTTATGTCGTCAGGAGTTTTTCCTTCATACCAGTCGGATTTGTCTGTCGGACAATACTTATTGACCATCTCGTGAGTTTCTCCTTCCTTCTTGTCTCGACCGTAGCTGTATGAACCCCAAGAATAATCGAACTTTGGCTCTACTTCGCCCCAAGCGTAGTAGTTGCCGTAATCATAGACGTTGGTTGCACCGAGGTTTCTGTCTGCCCAAAGGATGCCGGGGATGCCGAGGTCAACGAAGCCTGCACGATTGATTGTGGTGATTCTTCCCGCTGTACATGTATAGGTCTTTTCTCCGGTGAAGTTGGTGGTGAATGTAGTACCGCCTGCCACTGCAATCCATACCTTGCCATCTTTCATATCGAAGTTTTGCGGTGTACCGCCGATTGTCAGGTCGATGTCCTTCTGCAATGGCGACATGATGATTTCGATGTACGCATTGTTGTCGGTGAGCATTACCTTGTCGTCGGTCTTGTACTCGAACGTACCGGTGTAGGTGTGGGCGCAATTCTTCATCAGGTCTGTGAGTGAGGTGGTCGAAGTTGTTACCGTGCTTTCTCCATTGTAGTGGCAATATGCGTACATTTCCGTGCCTTCTGCCGGCTCAGAGGTTTCTCCCCAATCACCCTCGAAAGTGGCTACTCCTTGTTCATCGACTTCCGCCAATGTCAAACAAATGGTGACGTATGTGTCTGTAACGTACAATGCAACATTGCCTCTGTCAGACTCTTCAAACTTGGTGGTGACAGTAGAGCCATCGTCCGCGTAGGCAATTTTTGACAAAGAGCCGCCGCCTACAACCTTGATTGAGAACGGCACGGACTTGGATTCGGTGGGAGACGATTCGGAGGGAGACGCAATATTTTGCGTCTCTACGGGGGCGGGTGCGACGTTGCTGTCGTTGTCCTTGCTGCAAGATGTTGCGAGAAGGACGGCTACCGCTAAGGGCAGGATTTTCAGGAATGTTTTCTTCATCGTAGAGTCCTCCTTTTAGTCGTCAACATCGCGGTCAATGTCATAGAACTTTGCACCATACGGGCTTTCACTCAGCAACTGCGGCTGTGCGTCGAGATTGATGACCTCAATCTCCGGGCTGACGTATTTCTTTCTCTTGGTCGCTACGTCATTTGCGACATTTTCTTCAAAACTCTGTTTCATTTTCTGATAAGATTTTTGAGGGTTAAACATAATGATTATTGTAATTTGTTATTTTTTGAATGGATTGAGAGGCGGGCGGGGACGCCCACACTCCAAAAGACGCAAAAATCCCTTGCAGAAAAGGCATTTCAGAGCCTTTTCTGCAAGGGATGCATTAATTGAGGGTATGTGGCACGACGCGTCAGACGCCGTAAAATGTGCCTTTAAAAGATGGTTAAGCGGCGATCCTGTGTGTGTGTGTGTGTGTGTGTGCAAGTATCGTGCCATAGTGTTGATGTTCAATTAGTTGAGATTGTTGATTTCGGATTCGGTGAGACCAGTGTACCGCATTATTTTGTCAATGGATTCGCCGTCGGCTTTCATCATACGTGCCGTCTCAATGGCTTTTTGTTTTTCGCCTTCCGCACGACCTTCCGCACGACCTTCCGCGCGACCTTCCGCCAAACTCACTTCCCTTACAGTCTTGTCGCGGTCGTTGCGCAGAAACTCCATACCCCAAAAGCCGTCGTAATAACCGCGCTCCTCGTCCGTAAGATTGCGGCACAAATCCAACGCCTCCTTGACTTCTGCGTTTGACATCAGTTCGTCGGTGACTGTCTCCTTGCCAGTCTTGGCGTTGATGGACGTGAGGAACTCTTGCCACAATTTCAGCATCTTTCTTTGGGCGTAATCTTCGGGCTTGAATTTTGGCAACTCAATGCAGAGAATTTCGATTCCCTCTATTACTCGTTTGGGATTGCCAATCTCCGACATATTGAAACGGTGGTAGTTGTTGGCTGTATCGTTGTCATATATGTCGTTGAGAATGTTGACGGAAAACACCCTCTTGACCTTGTAATGCTCCTCGCCTTTGTTGTAAAGCGTTGCATAGACCTTGGCACAGTTGTAGAGTACACGGCGCAAGAAGTCCGACGACCAATACATCTGCATCTCCACGATGAAATAATCGCCGTAAGAATCCTGACAACGGACGTCCACCGCGCTACTGCGCTTGCCGCCCATTATGGGAAGTATCTCGGATGGCAGGTACTCCAAATCCTTGATCCGTTTCTTGCCGTCCAACTGTAAGACTGCATTCAACAGACTGATTGCCAAATTCTTATGTTCACCGAACACTTTTTTGAACACAACGTCGGTCTTTGGGTCGTAGTATTGCATAGTTGATGGACTTTGGTTCGTTTTGCAAGGGCAAAGTTAAGGTATTTTTGGAAATTGGCAAAAAAAATGCACTTTTTTTGCGGATTATTGTTATTATATCTTCATCCTCAATAGCGACGACAATTTAATGGCAACATCGGTGAAAACCAACTTGCCGTAAGCATTCCTTTCTATATTGGCGCACGCCTCGGAGAGCAACGTCGATATTTGCGCAACGTTGCCGATGTGGACAAACTGCGCAAACTTCTGCGCAAAACCCATCTCCGCCGGCGTCATCCTCACAAGGCTCTTGTCGGCACTACTGAGCATAAAACATTCGCGTATCATCCGTTGGCAATAGTCGAAAAACTGTTTTTGCTTTTCACGACCGAGTTTGCTAAGAGAGTCGGAGAGTTTGATGATTTGGTCGTATTTCAAAGAATAACTTTCCCTCATCAACGTCGTAAACAGCGCAAACTCAGGAGGTTCGCCGCCTTCGTGAAGTTGCTCCATCACTTCGAGAGCCGCGAGATAATTGCCATTAGCCAATGTAGCCGCACTCTCGATGTTGGGCTTTGACGCATCGGGAAATTCGGCTGTGAGCGAGGCAACGATGTCGGCATCTTCGGGACGGTTGATTTTTATCAACTGCGTCCTCGACCTTATGGTAGTCAGGATTTGTTCCTCATTTTCAGACACTAACACAAACAACGTCTTTGGCGGCGGCTCCTCAATCATTTTGAGGAGTTTGTTGGCGCAAGTCTCGTTCATCTTCTCCGGCATCCAAATTATCATCACTTTGTACTCGCTCTCAAAAGTTTTTAGACTGAGTTTGCGGATGATTTCTTGACTTTCCTGCGCGAAGATTGCGCCCTGTGCGTTGTCGCTGCCGATGTAATCGTACCAATCGTCGAGGCGGTGGTAATTGCGTTTGAGCACAAAACCACGCCACGAATCGATGAAATTGTCGGAGACGGGATGCGTGTCGCCGGATTTGAGTTTTACGACGGGATATACAAAATGCAGGTCGGGATGGACAAGTTTCTGATATTTTTGACATTGCGGGCATACACCGCAACTATCAGTTTCGGTCCTATTAGGACACGCGATATACTGCGCGTAAGCAATCGCCAACGCGAGTTTGCCGCAGCCTTCCGGGCCTAAGAAAAGTTGCGCATGGCTGATGCGGTTTTCCTTAACAGTCTGTATCAGAAGGTTTTTGGTGTGCGTGTGTCCTTGTATGTCTTTAAACTGCATGGCTGATTATCATTAATACTTGAACGAACTACCCGACAGGAACTCGCGCAGAATGGATGTTGGCGGAATCTCGCCGTCGGGGAATTCCTTAAAGTACGACAGAAATTTCAACAGTATACGTGCCTCGGCATATTCTGCGGTGCGCTCCGAAACGTTGCGGAGAATCGGCTCGGCGTATTTCTTGATAACGCCAAGTTCGTATGGCAACGCCGAATTGAACATCACGTCTGCCTCCTCCTGGAAGGGGAAAATATTCTTCTCCTCGCCGCGACGCACATCGGGCCAACGCTTGATGGTAGCCTCGGCAGAATATCCACGATACTGAAAATCGCGGATTATCCTACGCAACAACCTATTGTAAGTGGTCGGGATACGATTGTGAGCGTCGATGCCAATCTGCGTTAAAGCCGAGACGTAAATCTTAAATTTCCTCTCTGCGGGAATCATCTGACTCATTGCCGGATTCAAGCCATGAATGCCCTCCACAACAAACACTGTGTCATCGTCGGCGGTCATAAACTCGCCACGATATTCGCGCTTGCCAGTTTGGAAATTATAGAAAGGCATCTCTACGCGCTTGCCGTTCATCATGTCGAGCATGTCTTGATTAAACTGCTTGTAATCAACGGCTTCCAACGCCTCAAAATCGTAGTCGCCTTTCTCGTCGCGAGGAGTGTTGACGCGATCCACAAAATAATTGTCGAGCGAGATTTGCACGGGATGCAGACCCGCCACGGCAAGTTGTACACAGAGCCTCAGCGAAGTAGTAGTTTTGCCAGACGACGACGGGCCGGCAATCAGAACGAGTTTTACATTGCCCTTTTGCTTGATTTGGTCGGCGATTTGGGCTATTTTTTTCTCGTGGAGAGCCTCGCCAACTTTGATGAGGTCGCCCGCCCAACCCTTTTCCACAAGGGCATTGAGAGAGGCAACTGTGGAGATGTTGAGGAGTTTGACCCACGACTTGTGTTCGCGGAAGATGTCAAAGAGTTTTGGCTGCATCACAAGCGGCTCTATCTCCATTTTTTTGAAATCCGTAGGGAACCTCAGCAACATACCGTCGTAGAACGGAATTAGGTCGAATACGCTTATAAATCTCGTACTCGGCACCATGTAACTCGAATAATAATCGTCGTATCCGTCGAGCGAATATATCGACGAGAAGAAGATGTTGCGTTTTTCAAAAATCTTGGCTGTGTCGTCCAGTCCGCGCTCGGCAAACATCTTGGCGGCGTCGGCAGAGAGAATTTCGCGGCGGTCAAACTTGAAGTCGGCTCTTACGAGTTCCTGCATACGGCTCTTGATTTTGGCAACGAGTTCGTCGGTAGGCTTCACGTATTCGCCTGACACAGAGCGGAGTTCGCAATAAAGTCCCTTGCTGATGCTATGCTCCACGGTAACATTGCACCCCACGGCTACATCATGCACCGCCCTCACCATTATAAAACTCAGCGACCTGCGGTACATCCTCTGTCCGTTTATGTCGCTAACGTCAAAAAACTCAATGACTTTGGGTTTATAGACGGCATAGTCGAGTTCCTTGACACAGTTGTTGACCAATGCGCCCACGATTGGGAGTTTGGCATCCACATTCGCCGCAGCGGCAATCTCCATAAGCGTCTGTCCCGGCTCCAATGCCATGTTGCTACCGGTATTGACGCAATATATTTCTATTTTCTTATTGTTCATAATTATCAGTTTTTTTGTGAGGAAACAAATGTAGATAATTTTTTTTAGACAACAAAATGTTTTTGCAAAAAATACTGAATCATACAAATTCTTTCTATTTTTGCACTCAAAATCAATTGCACCAATGACCGCTCCAATCATCATCTTTGCCTACAACCGTCCGGCGCACCTACGCCGCCTCATCGACAGCCTCCTGCAAAACCCAGAATCTGCCGATACAGACCTTATTATATATGCCGACGGCGCAAAAAATCCCGGCGACCAAGACGTGGCGGCGGTGGCAGATGTCGTCAAAAATATCAAAGGATTCAAGACCATAACGCCAATCTTCCGCGACAAAAACATCGGCCTCGCCGCCAACATCATAGACGGCGTAAGTAGCACAATCAATCAATACGGCGCGGCGATAGTATTGGAAGACGACCTCATGGTAACGCCACATTTTATTAAATATATGCGTGCCGCGCTCGATTATTACAAAGACACCAACGCCTTCTCCATTGCGGGCTACACGCCGAAAATAGATATACCAAACGATTATAAATACGACACTTACGCCATAATGCGCAACTGCTCCTGGGGCTGGGCGACGTGGCAAGACCGTTGGAATCAGGTGGACTGGGACGTGAGGAATTTTGCGGAGTTCTTTGCGGACGATAAGGCGGTCAACAATTTTAATCAAGCCGGCAACGACCTCTCTACAATGCTCCTCAAACAACAAAAAGGGCAGATTGGCTCGTGGTCGATAAGGTTTTGTTATGCCGCGTTCCGTCTCCAGATGCCCACAATCTATCCCGTCAAATCTTTTGTAATAAACGGCGGGGCGGACGGCAGCGGCACCAACGTCGGCAGCACGTCCAAATTTAAGACCGTTACGATGGACGCCTTAAACGAAATCCGCTTTTGCGACACGCTCGACGCCAATCCATTGATATTAAAATCATTCCGCCGCACATACGACACGTCGCTGCAACGACGCATTATTAATATAGGGAAACGGCTGATATGGAAAATTTTACCGCGTTGACAACACATTGTATGCCTCCTCGGCGGTGTGTCCTTCTTCGATATAGTCGTGCCACTGCTGATAATAATAATTGATGTCGGTGACGTCGAGTTGCTTGCGGAGTTTGCGGCACATGGGATAAAACTGCCACAGCGACACCAACGCCGCTATCAGCGCACATACCACGCATACAAGGATGTCGATAGAAACATCGAGCAACTCATGTGTAGCAATAACGCCGCACCATTTCAAAAACTGCCTCATCCCGCTCATCACAACAATCCTAAACGGCGACCGGGTAACGAGCAGCGTCAGCGATTTTCTCACCACAAAGCCAACGCCCGATTTAATTTTTGAGCGGATGCTGTCGCCGCTGCTGAGCATCACCTCGTTTTGGAGCCAAAGTAGGAAAAGCCCGTTGTCGTCGGCGATGCGCTTGTGTTTGCGGAGGTCGCGGTAGCCGTGGAGATAGAGGAGGTCTTGCTGGATAATGAACACAAACACCTGAAACTGCGCTAAATCAAACACAATCAACGGTATCGACACCCAAATATTGGATGGCAGGGTGCAGAGGAATGTTATCACCGAGGTTACAATGCAACACAGCACCACAAGCACGCGGCTGCGGCGTTGCTCGGCGGCGAAATCGTAGTCATAATCGGGGTCGCCCACCTGACGGCGCAAAAACCTCTCCCGGTCGATGTTGATGGACGGGATAACGAACAATTTGAGCATCAGCCTGTTGTATATGTCGAGTAACTTCTTGATCATCCAGTTTGACATAATAATCCAATGGTCAAATATAGCAAAAATATTTCCAAATACAGCGCAAAAGGCAATAAAAAAACCGGCTTGACAATCAAACCGGTCTTAAAGATATAGTAGCGGGGACAGGACTCGAACCTGTGACCTTTGGGTTATGAGCCCAACGAGCTACCTACTGCTCCACCCCGCAGTGTATGTTCTGCTTTGTGATATGTCCTCTTAAAAGACGCTGCAAAATTAATGTAAAAAATCCGAAACTCCAAATATTTTTGCAACTTTTTCGCAGAAAATCAAAAAAAATTAATATACAGCGGCGCAAAGTTAAATAATTGTTAGTTTTGGCGGCTTATTGTTTGATTTGTGGGCATTTAATAGTAATTTTGCACTCCAAATAAAACACGTAGAAAAAATGTCATATTTTAATAGCAACGTCAAGAAAAGGAAGTCGCCGTCCATGCTCAAATGGGCTATATACGCGGTGGTGCTTGTAGCCGCGCTTGCGTTTATCATACCCAGGATGCTAATGAACAAGGGTTTCAAAATCATCGACGAGGAAATCCCCGCAGACAAGGCAACAGCCGACAGTTGCCCAAAGAGTTCGTTGTTCACAGCCTACAACCTGCTTGACATGGCAAAACTATTCCCATTCTGCGAAAAACGCACCACGGAGGGACAGAAGATAATCTTCAACTTTTACCTCCCCCTGTTTAAGGAAGACTACAACCGCCTCAAATTTGCCTGCGTTGACAATGCCATCTCGTACCTCAAAGCGGAAGGCAAAACGCCCGCCGACTCCATCAACATCAAGGCGTTAGAGACCGAATGGCACAGGCATCCCGACTCCGCCGCCCTTGCAGACTTCCGTTCCAAATGGGAATTGTACCACAAATATTTTGCACACTCTCTGCCCGAATACCCAAGATTCATAGACAACGTACAGCAATTAAGAAAATAAATTGGCTTATTAACATACTATCAAAAAATGAAAAAAATATATCTGATACTCGCGCTCTTGGCCGGCACTCTGACGGCAAGCGCACAGACCGACGCGGTAGCCAAAGAAGTGGCTGGCCTCGCCAAGAAATCAAAAGAATCCGTAACCGCCGACAGCGCAAAACCGTGGAAATTTGACGGTATGCTGTCCCTCACCGCATCGCAGACCTCCCTCAAAAACTGGGCGGCGGGCGGCGACCAGCAGATTGGCATCAACATCCTCGGCAACCTCAACGCCAACTACGCCAAAGACCGCCACTCTTGGCAAAACTCGGTGCTCTGTCAATACGGCGCACTCCGCCTCATCGACGAGAACGACGAGTTCCGCAAGACCGACGACAAGTTCCAATTCTCGTCCAAGTACGGCTACGCCCTCAGCAAAAAATGGTACTATTCTGCCATCTTCGATTACAAGTCGCAGTGGGCAAAGGGCTGGACTTACAACAACAAGTACGACAAAACCCAACCCGAAGGTCCCGACAACATCTACCGCACCCGCAATTCGAGTTGCTGGTCGCCGCTGTACCTGACCTACACCGTCGGTTTTGACTACCAGCCCAACGAACACTTCTCGCTCTATCTCTCGCCCCTCTGCGGCAAGACCACGGTAGTGCTCAACGACGACCTCGCCGACACAGGCGCATTTGGTGTGGACAGCACCAAGCACGTCCGCTCAGAGATTGGTTGGTACTTGAAAGCCAACACCGCCTTCAACATCACCAAACAAGCAAGTCTCAACTCCAACATCACCCTCTTCCAAAACTACAAGGACGGCGGCTTCCTCAACGAGGTGGACGTAGATTGGAACCTCATCATCACCTTCCAAATCAACAAGTGGCTCGCATTCAGTTTTGTATCGGAGTTGATATACGACGAAGACATCACCATCGCCGAAAAGGACAACCCCGACAAGACCCACAACTCCCTCGTGCAGTTTAAGGACGTCATCGGCATAGGATTGACATTTAAATTCTAATCGGCTGGAGTGCGGGCAGCTCGCCCGCCAAAATTCCCTATAAAAACAAACATTCCCGAAAATTCTTACAAGAATATTCGGGAATGTTTGTTTTTTATTTCAGCAATATCGAGAAAGAAGTTTTTTTGGCGAAGGACACCAGTTGGTCGGTGGTCTTGTTGCGGATTTGCACCTCCCACCACCCGGCGCGGGGATTGGTCTTGGTGCATACCATCTTTACAAAGCCGTCCTTGTCTGCCTTGTTGGGATCCACATCAACAGTGTTGACACCCATAAAAGTGCGGCGGGTACTCATGTAATAATACCATTTGACCTCAAAAGTTACCACGTCCTGACCAATGGCTTTAAGTTCGTCGGCGGTAAAGGTACACACAAGGCTCACCGGCTTGTAACTTTCGCGGAGACTGCGGGCAACGCCTGCATCAACCACTGGCACGAGGTCGGTGCCGTCGCTCTCGGCAACAGCGTCGGTGATAACCTCGCCGTTGTTTTCCCACGCCAAGTGAATCTGCGTCTGAGCCGATGCCACCCCGCAGACCGCCATCAGGATTAATATGATGATAATTTGTTTCATATCGCTTTATTGTATTAGGTTATTTGGCAATGCCTTTTTGACGGTGTTTAGCAAATACCGTTCCAATCCCCAAAACTCCCTGACAAATAGCGTCTTGCAAAAAAAGTGAAATTTTTGGATAAAAATAGTTGATTTTTTCATAGGGTAATGAAGGGTTTATGTGTTAAATAAGTGAAACAATCAACATAAACCTTTAAAAAATTAACGCTATGAATGCAAACGACACCGTAAAATTCATCGAGAACCACATCACGGAGATGGAAGAAACAATCTCCCTCGAAGAGACTATCGCAACACTCGCAATGGACTCCGCCGACGGCTGGTTCTAACGAAATAATTTAACAGAGTAGAGACGTAGCGCGCTACGTCTCTACATACGTTTTATGCGTTTTCAAAAGAATCTGTCAATTCTTACAGTATCAGCATCGCGTCGCCGTAATCACCAAAGGTGTACTTTTTCTTGATTGCCTCGTCGTATGCCTCCATCAGAAAATCGAAGCCCGCAAATGCAGCCGCCGACATCAGCATCGTGGAATACGGCTGATGGAAGTTAGTAATCAACGTATTTGGCACGCTGAACTCGTATGGCGGGAAGATAAACTTGTTGGTCCAACCGTCGAAAGGCTTCAACATTCCGTTGGTTGACACCGAACTTTCCAACGTCCTGAGCGACGTGATACCTACCGCGCAGACACGTTTTTCGGCTGCCTTGGCGGCGTTGACGAGATCAGCGCAATGCTCGTCGATGTATATCTGTTCCGAATCCATCTTGTGCTTGGTCAAATCCTCCACATCTACGCTCCTCAGATGACCAAGACCCATATGCAATGTAATCTCAGCAAACTGTACGCCCACGATTTCGAGACGTTTGAGAAGGTTTTTGTTGAAATGGAAACCGGCCGCCGGACCTGCTACCGCGCCTTCGTGCTTGGCGTAGATGGTCTGATAACGCTCCTGATCCATCGGCTCCACGGGACGGTGGATGTACTTGGGAAGCGGAGTCTCGCCAAGACCGTAGAGGATGCTCTTAAACTCCTCGTACTTGCCGTCAAACAAGAACCTCAATGTCCTGCCACGCGAAGTGGTGTTGTCGATGACCTCAGCCACGAGGCTGTCGTCGTCGCCAAAATAGAGTTTGTTCCCAATGCGGATTTTGCGGGCGGGGTCCACGAGTACGTCCCAAAAACGCATCTCCTTGTTGAGTTCGCGGAGGAGAAAAACCTCGATTTTCGCGCCGGTCTTTTCCTTGTTGCCGTACAGACGGGCGGGAATCACCTTGGTATTGTTGAACACCATCACGTCGCCGTCGCCCAAAAACTGCCACAAATCCGAAAACACCTTGTGCTCGATGGTATGCGCCTTGCGGTCGAGCACCATAAGTTTTGAACTCTCGCGGTTTTCGGCGGGATACTGCGCGATGAGTTTTTCAGGCAGGTCGAATTTAAACTTAGATAATTTCATCTAACTTGTTATAATATAGTATTTTACACGTAAAAACATTTTCTCTGCAACTGCAAAGTTAAAAATTAATCCTGAGACTGCCGCAATTTTTCCTCAAAATCTTCGATGGAAATAGCATTTTTTAACGTTACAGTCCCAATACGTGTCCTACGCAGCCCCGCCAAATAGCCGCCAACACCGAGACGTGCGCCGATGTCGTTGGCAAGGGAGCGGATGTAAGTGCCTTTGCTGCAATGAACACGCGCCTTGAACTCCTTGGTGTCGTCGTTCCATTCGAGGATTTCGATTGCAAAAATCTCTATCATTGTCGGGCGCATCTTCACCTCGTCTCCCCTGCCCTCGTGCGCCGCCACAAAAGCGCGTTCGCCGTTGATTTTTTTGGCGGAATACACGGGCGGATATTGTTGTTGCTCGCCGATAAAACCCTTCAAGCATTGCTCCACCTGCTCGCGTGTAATGTGCTTGGCGTCAACGAAATTGCAAGGCTCAGTTTCGAGGTCAAAACTCGGCGTCACAGCCCCAAGCCTGATGGTTGCCACGTACTCCTTGTCGTGGTCTTGGTAGGTGGTGATTTCCTTGGTTTTGCGGCCGGTGCAGACTATCAAGATGCCCGTAGCCAAAGGGTCGAGCGTGCCGGCGTGTCCCACCTTCACCTTCCTGAGTCGGCGGTAATGGCGCAAGAGGTAGCGCACCTTGTTAACGATGTCAAAGGATGTCCACTTCAACGGCTTGTCGAGGACAATCACCTGACCGAGGACGTATGGGTCGTCCTGCGGCGGATTTTGGGCGATGGATGATAATGGTTGATTCATATTATGTTATGAGTGATTTTTAGGCGACAAAGGTACGAATAAAAATTAAGCGGGGCAAATCAAAATGTCAGAATACCTGACGCTAAATCACGCTTCTTAACTCAATTCCTCCAACCCTATGTTTTTCAAATAATTGTACGTACCATTATAAAATTCAGGGAGGCGTGTTAAATCGGTTTCGTCGCCTTCGGGGACACATATTACCATACCTTGGCGGGCGCGAGTCATTAAAACACGGTATGCGTTAAGTTGATAGGTTTGCGCTTCGGGTTTGCGGATTTTTTGCCACTTGCTGCCTTTAAAAGAATTGTTGTCCCAACCGTTGGGCGTATATCGAAAGTCGCCATCCCAAACCAAACAAATCCAATCTAACTCTAACCCTTGAATGTCAAATTCGGTGGCGGCATCTTCTAAAAACAACGATGAACGCACATCATTTTTGTCAGCCAAAAACCAATTTTCCACATCGGGTTGCAACCTTACATCTATTGCCAACGGTTTTAAACGATATGCCTGCGACGACACTACAAGCCCGTATCTCTCTGAGCCTCTTGCTTTTTGCTTCAACCAATTTTTTGCTTCTTTGAGATTGCGAGTTAAAACTATTGGATATTTTTCTTTAAAACTATTATAAACGTTTTTGGCGCTATCAAAGTCTAAATCCAACAAGTAATGTACAAATTTCGAGAGGCTTTCGGCACGGAACGAACGCATTGAAACTGCCAAATGTAATTGCTCAACTTGCTGAGCATTTGGATTTTTGCTAATTAATTGTGCAACGTTGCCTTCTGCATATTCCTTGTCGGTAAGATGTTTTGATACATACACTTTCCAATTTGGGAAAGATTCGTTGACGGCTCTAATCCATTCGCCTATGCCCGCTTCTCCGGTGTTAATCTCTTGCCCGCCACCAACAAGGCAAACAATTACAGCCCAATCTTTTCGCAGATTCATCGACCAAATTAAAAACTCGGCTTCTGACATCGGGAAATCAGCAATTTTGTTTAACCCGCCACGGCTTCCTCCTTTTGCAAGCCAACTTGAAATATGCTCCAAATCCCACGAGCGTTGCGCCTCGTCGAATATTGCAACGTGTTCAACCTCAGCATGTCCGGCAGTTTTATGATCAATGGATTTCTTTTCGTCGATTTCTAATTGACCGTTTATTATTGGCAGTTTTATTTTCGCCAACATGTTTGAACGATAGCGATGAATTAATTGAATGAACTGCGACACTTCGCGTCTTGCATCAGTTATATAACACTTTTTGCCGTTTTCAATATCTTTTTTCTGTTTGTCTTTGGCTAATGCCGCTGTAAGCACCGTTACCAAAGGTCCGTTTCCCGACAAATATACCGCAAGATTTCTTTCGGCATCGGGATTGTTTTCATCTTGTAACGATTGTTGGATAGCAACGTTTAAACCCACCAATGTTTTCCCTGCACCGGGCACGCCTGTTACAAAGCAAATGCTTTTCTCGTTGTTGGTTTTGCTTTTTTTGATAACATCTAATACAAAGTTGGTTGTGTCTTCCAACATTGCACCTGCGGCTTCGTGTCTTGTAATTTCGTTTACAGAATGGTTTTGATACAATGCACTTGCCGCTTCAATGATGGTTGGTGTAGGTTCGTAACGACTAATTGCCCAATCTTTTAAAATGTTATCGTTCTGTTGGTTAGCGTGTTCATTGGTTATGACTTTGGAAATTAATTCTCCTAAAAATTCGGCATTAGTCAAAAGAGGATTGTATATTTTGTCGTCATAAACCGAAAATATCAATTTTTGGCTACTCGTTTTTGCCTCCGTTGCTACGAGGATTGGAACAATTGTGCAATTATGGCTTGCCGAATGGAAGTTCTTCAAATCCAACGCATAATCCATAACTTGCTCCATATCGGATTGGAGGTATTCGTTTTTGCCGGCTTTAAATTCAATTACGAACACTATATTCCTAAGTAACAGCACAATATCAATGCGCTTGCCCAATCGCGGAATTGAATATTCAAATATGATTTCGGCATCTTCTTTTGCCCATGTTTTTAGAGAATCTTTCAGAATGTTGATTTCCTCATTCCAAGCATATTTTTGTTCAGATACGCTATCTCCATCGTCATTTTTAGAAATCACACCAAAAACTTCATCGGCGGATGAAGTGATAAAGTGCTGCAATGACGATTTATAGAAGTATCTGTTTATCATTGTGTTTGATTTGTTTTTGGCAAAGTTAGGGAAAAATTTTTGGATGGGGAAATTAATTTGACAAAATTTTCTTTAAGTCATCAATGTCTGGTAGAGCCTTGCGGAGATTATCGGGCATATCGGCAGATGTGCTATATGTGGCTACGCCCATTGGACTATCGTATTTTTGGATTACGTATTCCACATAGTCTTTGTTGGCAGATTTACAAACGAAATCAACTTGGAATGATGCGTGAAAGGAACGCTGAAAAAGTCCTCGATAGGGAAATCCGAAATGTTGGGGATTACTATTGCGTTGTGAATATCTATTTGATTTTCTGTGGTATATGATTTAGCGGTTGTAACCGCTGAATCTTTTTGCTGTAATTTTCCAGTTGCAACTGGAAAATTAGGGTCTAACATTTCCCACTCTTCGTAAAACTTACGAATTTCATATAAGTTAGACTTTGAAAAACTTCTCAGTCCGGGCAGTTCCTTATGGAGTTGTTGGCTGATTTTGTCCATAACGCCCGTTCCCCAATCAAATCGCTTGGTATTCCTCGACAAGTATCTTCCAATGCCGAAGTACACGGCAAGTTGAACGCGGTTAACGTCCTTTACGGCTTCAAGTTGTCCTTGAAGAATGGCTTGTTTGATTTTTTCTACCGCCTGTGATAACGATATAAGGGATTTTTTGTTTTCCATAGTTCATTCAAAAAAACAAAGCGCAAGCAACGCCTTCAATATGTAGTTGCCTTACATTATGCAACGTCAGTGCAAAGTTAGGGAAAAAATTTTTGATGGGCAAAAAAAGTTTTACCGTGGAATGGAGAAAAATTACTTTTCCTCCTCAGCCAATAATGCCTTCAACTGTTCGATGTCGGGCAGGGCTTTGCGGAGTCGGTCTTCCATATCCACCGTGGTACGATATGTGGCGACACCCATTGGCTTGTCGTAATCTTGGATAACGTATT
>CAMJWL010000047.1 GCA_946409405.1 uncultured Bacteroidales bacterium | reverse complement strand
CATACCGTAAATATATAGTTATCATCCCGGAAGCCTCCTGAGATGGCATCTGGATATAGAATGTATCTATAAAATATGGTGGAATCATTTTGTATAAATCGTGTTCGGGAGAGGCTTTTATTTGTCTCCTTTTGGCTTCCACCTTCATTGCTTGATATAAACGTTCTTGAATTTTGCTCATAATTACATAGTAGAATTTGACGATGCAAGATGAGTTTTTCTTTTGGATTGTGAAAAAATTAGATTAAATTTTTTCTCACAAACTCAGAGTTGTGATGTATTATCTTTTCCATCACAGTCATAATTTTTTTTTCATAATCATCATCAATTATTGTAACCTCCTCACCGCAAGCCGTGAATTTTTTTATGACTTCATTGTTGTCTTTTTTCAGAGAATCAATTGTGCAATCGCTGTCGTCCAAACGCGATTCGATGTCGGAGGCGTGGGCTGTTATTTTGTCATAATTAGCATCAATATACGCATCACTAAACGCAAGGCAAATGAATTGTATTTCGCTGATATACAATGTATTGAAATCCTTCCGCCAATCCGCAGGAACATAACAGCCTTCAACGATGAGATTCTGATGGTTTTCGATGGCGGTCTTGATAATTTCGCGCACGATTGGCCACAGAAAATCAGTGAGCGCGTCGTCGTCCTGCGCCGTCAAATCCGTATTACCGCTGCGGATAAGTCCCATTTTCAAATGGTCTATCGAGAGGTACGGCATCGCGCAACGCTCCAAAATTTTCTGCGCAAACAATGTCTTGCCCGTATGTGATGCGCCGGTGATGATAGTAATTCTTCTCATGGCGATTTTTTTTGTGTTTGTAGCGACAAAGTTAACAAAAAAAGTATTACCTTTGCGGCGAAAAAATTTATTTCCAAACAAAATCATGAAAAAACTACTTTTACTTTTGGTTGCCGCACTGTTTTTGGTGGCGTGCAACGGTCAGAAGGGCGAAAAAATCCTCGTCCTTTACTATTCGCAGAGCAACACAACCAAGACTGTTGCTCAGGAGATTCAGAAGCAACTTGGCTGCGACATCGAGGAGATTGTATGCACCGATTACACCGGCGATTTCAACGCGGTGCTCGGCAAGTGGCAGGAAGATATGAAGGCAGGTAAATCGCCTGAAATTCAGCCGCTTACCAAGAATGTGAAGGATTACGATGTAATATTCTTGGGCTATCCGATTTGGGGCGGTATTTATGCTTCGCCGGTGGCTACTTTCTTGAAAAACACCGACTTCCAAGGCAAAAAACTTGTTCCGTTCTGTTCTTTCGGCAGCGGCGGTCTCAACACAAGCGTTGTCGAATTGAAGAAAAACGCCAAAAACGCCAACATTGTGGATGGTTTTGGCATCCGTCAGGCTCGTATTGCCAAGGTGAGCGGTGAGGTCGAGCAATTCCTCATCAAGTCGGGTTTCAAGGAAGGCACAGTGGAAAAACTTCCTGATTTTTCCGCACAGAAGGAGTTGACTGACAGCGAGAAAGAGATTTTCAATCAGGCTTGCAGCGACTATCCGATGCCCCTCGGCACACCGTCAACTGTTGGTTCGCGCAAAATCAACGGTGGCACTGAATACCTCTACACCGTGGATGCTCAGATGGGCAAATCGCAGATTTACGTGCTTGCTCTCGACGGTGCAAAACCCGAATTTACAGAGGTGGTGAGGTAAATCAACAAGTAACCAACGCCACTGACTCAACATGTACAGTATGTGGAAACATATCCACAGGCTGTACATGTTTTGTTTTGAAGCCATTGTCCTGCAAAATTTTGAGGTCGCGGGCAAGCGATTTTGGGTCGCACGAAACGTAAATCAATTTTTGTGGACGCATCTGTATAATGGTGTCTATCAACACTTTGTCGCAACCTTTGCGCGGCGGATCTACCACCACAACGTCGGCTTTGACACCTTTTTGTTGCACGAGTGCGGGGATTATTTCTTCGGCTTTGCCGGCAATAAAATCCGCGTTGAGAATGTGATTGATTGCGGCGTTTTTCTGTGCGTCGTCCACGGCTTGCGGTATCGACTCTACTCCAATGATTTTCAATGCTTTACGCGCCAAAAACAGCGAAATTGTCCCAACCCCGCAATATAGGTCAAAAACGGTTTCTTTGCCCGTCAACTCCGCCAATTCCAACACTTTGCGGTATAGATTGAGGGTCTGTGGCGTGTTAACCTGAAAAAACGACAGCGGCGAAAGCCTAAAATCCAATCCGTCAATGGTTTCGGTGATGTAGCCGTTGCCAAAAAGCGTGATTACCTCGTTGCCACGGATGCGGTTGGTATTGTTGCAATTTACAATGAGGGAAATATCTTTTATGTTTTTCGCAATAGTCAAAATGCTGTCAATCAGTTTGTTATGATGTGGCAAGGATTGTCCGTTGATTACAATGGAAACCATTATCTCGTCAGTAACAAATGCTTTCCTAATCATAATGTAACGCACTGTGCCTGAGTGTGTTGCTTCGTTGTATGGTTCTATATTATAATGGCGTAGGTGATTGATAACGGCGTTGACTATCGGGATGTTTTCTTTTACGCCCACGGGACATTCTTTGGCAGGGACAATGTTGTGCGACCGTCGCGCATAAAAACCCGCAACTATCTCTCCGTCAGCATTTTTGGCAACGGGAAAAATCGCCTTGTTCCTGAATCCTTTTTGGTATTTGCAGCCGATTGTCGCCGGCAAATTGTTGTCAATGGAAACTCCGGCGGATTCAAGATGTTGGATAACGTTTTCGCGTTTTAGAGCCAATTGCGCTCGGTACTCCATCCTCTGAATCTGACATCCGCCGCATTCCTTATAATGTTGACAAAATTCGCAGGAGTCGCTTTGCACGTATCTCAGCACCTTGTCAAGGTCGGCGTGGGCGTAGGTTTTTGCAACGTCGGCAACAATGGCGCGCACTCTCTCGCCCGGCAGTGCGTTGCTCACGTAAATAGTTGTATGTCCGAGAGTTGCAATACCGTCGCCGTCGTCGCCAATGGCTTCTATGTCGAGTGTGAGGATGTCGTTTGGTTTCATTTCGTGCTACATTTTAATTGCACAAAATTAAGCATTTGCGTCCAATTAGCGAAAAAAATTTCCATTACATGCACAAGATATGGAAAATTTTTTGTAGGTTTGCAGACATTAACCAAAACCAAAATCAGATGGAACAGAAAGTAATTAGCGAAATAAACGAAACCATAAAAAAACTCAACAAGGCGGAAATCAAAAACGACG
The DNA here is from genome assembly GCA_946409405.1 of uncultured Bacteroidales bacterium. Taxonomy (GTDB): domain Bacteria; phylum Bacteroidota; class Bacteroidia; order Bacteroidales; family UBA3824; genus UBA3824. The sequence goes on along the minus strand of CAMJWL010000047.1, from coordinate 17,648 downwards.
CTTTGCAGATATTTGGCTGTTGCGACAAACTCGCCGGAATTTATCTTGAATCGGGCGATGTAGATATGGCTATCTCGCTGTATCAGAAGGCGATAGACGTGTTGCAACAGGCGGGCGCGGCTCGTCGTGGCGAACTTGCAACGGCTCTCTATCGTCAGGGCTGTCTGCTTGGCAACAAGTATTACAGGGCGTTGCCGTGTTTCAAACAGGCTCTCGACCTCTTCACGCAGACCAACGACGAGGAGGGTTGCGCATTGTGTAATTACCGTCTCGGACGTATCACGCTGAATAAGAGTTGCATAGGCGAGGATTTCGCGCAGGAAGCCCTGCCGTATTTTTCGTCTGCTGTCGAGATGTTTACCAATCAGAAGGATGCCGATTCGGTGGCGTTGTCGTTGACATACAAGGGTTTGTGCGAGATTAACCTCGGACAGTTGAAGGAGGCGGAGGAGGATTTGGAAAATGCCGTTGCCCTCGCTCAACAAATCAACGAACCCGAAATCCTCGACGACGCGCTCTACAATCTTGCGCGGGCTTATTACAAGGGCGAGAAGTTTTTCAAGGGTCAGAAACTCTTGGAACAGGCCATCGAAATCAACCGCAAAAGCAAGGATTTTGAGGATCTTTCGTACATGTTGCAGACATACGGCGAGATACTTGTTTCGCTCGAAAAATACGAACAGGCCATCGAGGCGTTCAAGGAGAGCGAGCACATCAAGCGTTGCAGCGGCGACCTCCGCGACCTGCCCGACACCATCTTGTGGCTCGGCAAGACGTATTTTTACATGGAAAAACTACCCGAAGCGTTGCTCTATTTCCAAGAGGAGATTTCGTTGCGCAACGAGGCTGAGACTGAGAGCCTTGCCACGGCTTACGGCAACGCGGCGTTTGTATGCACCAAGTTGGGTTACACTCGCGACGCTATCACACAGTATTTCAATAAGTTGAAGATTTATGGCGACGACGATTGCTATGCCGCCGAACGCACCGAAACTCTCTGCGACCTTGCCGAGGCGCACGTTTCAAACGGCGACAACGACATTGCTGTAAAGATTTATCAGAGGGCAGTGGACGAGTACAAACTCGCGCTCAAATCCAAACAGGCGGAGGATGCCGACCCCCTCGAAAAAATCAACGAGCGCATCTCCGAACTCAGCGAAAAAATCACGCAGATGGACGAGGACTTGCCCAAAATTGATGTGCCTCAGATACTTACCGACGATTATATCGCGCAGACTCTCCGAGCAATGGTAGCAGACGTTATCGCCAAATCCAACGAAGGCGACGGTCGCAAGTCTATCGGTTTCCGTCAGAAAAACAATGCCGTCAATTTTGGCGACGACGACACTTTTGAGTCCCTCGGCGCGGACGACATCGACACGGCAGAAATCTGCATCAATGCCGAGCGTCTTTTCGACGTCGAAATCCCCGACGACATTTCCGACGACATCACCACCACAGGCGAGTTGATTGCTGCGGTCAAAGAGTTGATGGAGGAGCCGGAAGAAATTTAAGGTTTTTTGATTGTAAACGCCGTTGGAACGCATCTGACGGCGTTTATTGTACTATATACAAAATGTCATATTTCCGCAGTTGAGCGGCGGATGCTTTTTCTATGTCTTTAAAGGGGATTGAAAATTTGTAATCGAAATTTTGTCGGGGCAGTGAGATTCGAACTCACGACCCTCTGCTCCCAAAGCAGATACGCTAACCGGACTGCGCTATGCCCCGAATGTGGTGGGTGTGTAATTAAAAGAAGCGGAGAAAGAGGGATTCGAACCCCCGGAGGTGTTACCCTCAACGGTTTTCAAGACCGCCGCAATCGACCACTCTGCCATCTCTCCATTGGTTTCAAATGCGCTGCAAAGGTAGAGAGTTTTTCCGAATCTCCAAAATTTTTGCGCACATTTTTTCAAAAAAAATCTCTTGGCTTTGATTGTCAGCGCGTTATAAACAAAAATAAACATTATTGAAATCTTTTTTTGCAGTTTCAATTTTTATTTGTTACTTTGCAAATCGAAAACAATTGTAAAAAATACAACAATAACATCAGTTATCAATCAATATGTTAGCAACTAACCGTCAACTTTTCCTGAGCCACGTGGCGCAGACGTCGTTCACACCGCTTTTGGCGGAGGTGGAGCGCGCCGAGGGCATTTATATGTACCGTCCCGACGGCAGCCGCATCATCGACGTGGTGTCGGGCGTGTCGGTCTCAAACGTTGGACACAGGCATCCCGAAGTAGTAAAGGCTGTCAAAGAACAACTTGACAAATATATGCACCTGACCGTTTATGGTGAGATTGTGCAAAGTCCGCAAGTGCTTTTCGCTAAGAGACTTACGGAAGTTTTGCCGAAGGAGTTGGACAATGTTTTCTTCGTCAACAGCGGGTCGGAGGCAACGGACGGGTCGCTCAAACTCGCCAAACGCCACACCGGCAGAAAGGAAATCATTTCGTTCCGCAACGCCTACCACGGCTCCACGATTGGCGCGATGAGCATTTGGGGCGCAGACGAGTACAATCAGGCTTACAAACCGTTGTTGGAGGATGTCAAGAGGCTGAATTTCAATAATATGGGCGACCTCAACCAAATCACAGAGCAGACTGCCTGCGTGATTACCGAGGTGATTCAGAGCGAGGGCGGGCTCGTGATTCCCGACAAGGAATGGGTCAAGGCGTTAAGGAAAAAATGCACCGAGACAGGCGCGTTGCTCATTTTTGACGAGGTGCAGATGGGATTTGGTCGCACGGGCAAAATGTTTGGTTTTGAACATTTTGGCGTTGTTCCCGACATCGTTAACTTCGCCAAAGGTATGGGCGGCGGTATGCCGATTGGGGCGTTTGTTGCCAACAAAAAACTGATGCAGGACTTCTGCAATCCTCCCCTCGGACACATCACCACTTTTGGCGGACATCCCGTGAGTGCGGCGGCAGGGTTGGCAAGTCTCAATGTCATCATCAACGAAAACCTCGCCGAAAAAGCCAACGCGAAGGGCGACTATTTCGAGCAATTGATGGTTAAACATCCCAAAGTGAAACGCACGTGGGGACTTGGACTTTTCCGCGCCGCCGAAGTGGACGAAAATATTGATATGTTCAAATTCCTCCACAAGTGCATCGAGAATGGAATTTTGATGGATTTGTTCATCTTCAAAGACCATTGTTTCAGGTTCACTCCGCCGCTGATTATTGACAATCAACAGATTGAGGAGGCAGTGGAATTGCTTGGCAAAACTTTGGATGAAGTGTAAAAATTTGTATGATTTCTCGTGTAGCGACATTTTTTTTAAATCAATAAATAACACTTAATTAATTATGAAAAACAAATTATTGAAATCGTGCCTCGTTGCGGCGTGTTTGGCGGGATTTGCCAATGTCGGCAATGCGCAGAGCATCCTGTACCCGCAGCATTTTGACCTCAATGAGGTGATTCTGACGGGCGGCCCGATGCGCAACGCAATGAAGGTGAACGCGGAACTCCTTCTCCGCTACGACGCCGACAGGCTGATGGCTCCGTTTGTCCGCGAGGCGCACTTGAACAGCGGCAAGTATCAGGATTTCTTGGTCAAGCACCCTTCGTTCCGCAATTGGGGCGACTATTCGTGGTCGTTGGAGGGACACGTTGGAGGTCATTACATTACGGCTCTCGCGCTTGCGTATTCGGCTATGAAAAATGATGCCGAACTCGCGCCGCTCGCCCAAAAATGCCTCGACCGTATGAACTACTGCCTCGAAATTATGAAGGATTGTCAGGACGCTTACAACGGCAACACTGAGGGTATGGAGGGCTTCATTGGCGGTCAGCCTTACACCGAAATGTGGCGCGGACTTTACAGCGGCAACCTCGATGCTTTCAGGAAGTTTGGCGGTATGGTGCCGTTCTATTGTCAACACAAAGTGCTTGCAGGTCTGCGCGATGCGTATGTCTATGCCGGCAGCGAGTTGGGCAAGGAATTGTTTAGGAAGTTGAGCGATTGGACCATCAATGTGGTCTCCAAACTCGACGACCAACAGATGCAGGGCATCCTCGGATGGGAGCACGGCGGTGTCAACGAGACTTTGGCTGACGCTTACAAGATTTTTGGCGACAAGAAGTACCTCGATGGCGCGGTGAAATTCTCTCATCGTCAGATGATTGACGGTATGCAGGGCAAGCCGGGCGCGTACAATCTCACTTTCCTCGACCGCAAACACGCCAACACACAAGTGCCCAAATACATTGGTTTTGAGCGCATTGACCAAGTGGACGCCGCCAATTCCAACCACAATCACGGCGACTACAATGCTTCTGTGCTCAATTTTTGGGACGACGTGGCAACGCACCGCACAGTCTGCATCGGCGGCAACTCAGTGGGCGAACATTTCCTGCCCGCCGACCGTTGCGAGGGTTATATGAACAACCTCGAAGGCCCCGAATCCTGCAACACCAACAATATGTTGAAACTATCGGAAAACCTCTTTGACGACACCCACGACGTGAGGTACGCGGATTTTTACGAGGCGGCAATGTGGAACCACATCCTCTCCACGCAAGATCCCGCGACGGGCGGTTATGTGTATTTCACGACGTTGCGTCCACAGGGCTATCGCATTTATTCTCAGGTGAATAGCGGTATGTGGTGCTGCGTTGGCACGGGTATGGAGAATCACAGCAAGTACGGACACTTTATATATACTCACGACAAGGACACGCTCTTTGTGAACCTTTTCACTCCGTCAAGGCTTGAAAATCAGCGTTTTGGCGTGGAGCAGCAGACCAATTTCCCCTACGAACAAGCCACAACAATCCGCATCACCAAGAGCGGCAAATTTACGCTTGCAATCCGCCGTCCGTCTTGGGCTGCAAGTGGTTACAAGGTGGAAGCACCGGCCAAATCCAACGTTCAAGACGCGGGCAAGGCGGGCTACGTCAAGATAACACGCAAGTGGAAGGCGGGCGATGTGGTCAAGGTGTCGCTGCCGATGACGTTGAGAGTTGAGGATTGCCCCAACTACACTGATTATGTGGCGTTTAAGGTGGGTCCCATCCTTCTTGCCGCCAAGACTACCGCCGAGAATGAGTCAGATGCCGCCAAGACCGGTCTGCCCTACGAAAAACTCAAAAGCGAATACGCCGACGACAGCCGTATGGGACATTCGCCGGGCGCAGTGGGAACGAAGAAGTCGCTCTCGGTGGCTCCGATGTTGATTGGCGACCGTGGCAAATTGCTCAGCCGCATCAACCCCAAGGATGTCAGCAAGTTGCAATACACGATTCAGCCGTCGGAGGTTGGACGCAGCCATTGGCCCGCGCTCACGTTGCAGCCGTTCTACGAAATCCAACACGCACGTTATTCTTGCTATTGGTATGCGCAAAGTCCCGAAAAATACGCGCAAAGTCCTATGGTAAAGGCAGATAGCATTGCCGCCGCACTCGAAGCGAGGACGATAGACTTTGTGGCGACGGGCGAGCAGCAGAGCGAGGCGGGACACGTAATCCACGCCACCGATCCCGGTCGCAAGGGCAATTGGAACAGCGAGGCTTACCGCGAAATCCCTCAGGATCAGGAGGTTTCTTACACGTTGACCAATCTCCGCAGCAACAACACGCAGCCCCTGCCCACCAAGGATGTGGCGTTGATGTTGCGTTTTACCAACAACGACCGCAACCGCCGTTGCAGCATTTACATCGACGGCAAACCTCTCGTTGAGAATTGGGTAACGCCCTCCACTCACCCCAAAATGGAGAGCAGCGGATTCTTCAATATGGAGTTCCCAATCCCCGAATCGATGCTCCTCAACGAGGATGGAAGTCCCAAGCAATCAATACGTTTCACCATCAAGGCCAACAATGGAATCATCGCCCCGAGTATGTTCTATCTGAGGTTGGTTGATGTGGAAAAATAATCGTTCTCTCTTTTTATAATCCGCTATATCTGCATTTTTTTTGCAAATATAGCGGATTATATTTTTCATTTTTTACTAAAATTAACATCTAAATAAAGAAAACCAAATCTTTTTGATTATGAAACAGAAACTTTACTTTTGCATCTGCATTTTGCTATGTACGATGTTTGTGGCGACATCCTGCGACGACGATTGGGGCGACCGGGGAACGGCGCGCATCCACATTACCGTAAAGGATCGCTCTGCACATTTGGATGACGAGACTGTTTATATGTTTGAATCGCGACACGCCCCCGATTCGCGGTTTTTCACTCCGTTTCACGCTGATGGACACGCAGTTAGTGACAGTTATGGCGAGGTAACTTTCGACGTGGAGTTTAGTGGTGAGGACGAGATGTATTATTTCGCCGTGTTCGACAGCAACGACCGTTACATCGAATATGTGGCGGTAACTGTTGTGGACGGCGACACCAAAAGCATCGAACTCAACCTCAGCGGCGTGCAACACGGTTATTACACGTTGAAATCGGTTGTCAATCAGACGCTTATGACCATCCACGGTCTCAATTACGCCGGCGATGCCAACAACAGGAATTTCCTCACCATCAAACTGCCGAGGAATACTGAAAGGTGGTTTTACGCCGTGTCAGCCACTTCGCAGCAAAATGTTGCGCCCAACCTGCGTTTTTACGATGCCCTGAGCCGTTGCGTTGACATCGACAATGGTGTCAATTCCGATGCGTTGAGTTCGCTCTACGTTCCGGCTGGCGACATCGACTGCAACATTTATCTTATCAAAGACAATCCCAACCTCGATGTCTTCTGCGACAAGAGCGGCACGTTTGAATATTTCACTACTGCCACCCGCGTCAATATCAACAGCGGCATAGTTGACGTTGACGAACCCGTTGACGACGGTGCCACGTGGTATCTCGGTCTTGAAAACCCCGCACCCGACAACGACATTTTCATTACAATTGAAGTTTGCGCGTTGGTTTGGGTGGAGGAGTAATCATATAATTAATCCGCTAAATTTGCATCAACTCTTGCAGATTTAGCGGATTAATTGTTTTTATTCGTGATTTACCGTCTCGCCGTAGAAGGTCGAATAGTCCTTGCGCTTCTCCTTCGTGAAGGCGATTGCGGTGCGGGGATGCTGATTGAGGAGGCCTGTAATCATATATTGAACGTCGTAGCCCCATACTGCGCCCTCCGCCTTGACTTGCTCGGTGTATTTTTCGATGAACTTCAATACCGGGAACACGTCGTACTTCGGATTTTTGAGGAAGCCGAGCAAGAGTTCCATTGCACAGTTGCCTGCGCCGCGACCCATTGCGCCGTAGGTGGCGTCGAGCCAATCAACGCCGTCGCCGACTGCCTCGATGGTGTTGGCAAAGGCAAGTTGCTGATTGTTGTGAGCGTGGATGCCGAGGATTTTGCCGTATTGCTCCGTGCAGGTCTTGTAAAAAGCCGCAAGCCTCTGAATCTGTTCTGGGTACAGAGAACCGTAACTATCAACAATATACACGCAGTCCACCGGCGACTTGCCAAGCATCTCCAACGCAGTCTTCACGTCGCTTTCCTGAGCCGTTGACACCGCCATAATGTTGCAACTAACTTCGTAACCCTTCTTTTTGGCGTCCTCAATCATATCGATTGCGGTGGGCATCTGATGGATGTACGTAGCCACGCGGATGAGGTCTATCGGGCTGTCGGCGCGGTTGATGATGTCCTGTTTGTAATTGCAACGACCCGCGTCTGCCATCACGGCGATTTTGAGCGGAGTGTCGTTGTCGCCAACTACGGCGCGGATGTCGTCGTCGTTGCAGAATTTCCACTTGCCAAAAGCGTTGACATCAAACATAGTCTTGTCTGCCTTGTAGCCAAACTCCATATAATCGACCCCGGCGGCAATGTTGGTCTTGTAGAGCGCGTCAACAAATTCGTCGCTAAACCTGAACTCGTTGACAAGTCCTCCGTCCCTGAGCGTGGCGTCCACCACCTTGACGCTCGGACGGTAATTCATTAGATTCTGTATCTGTTTCATCTTATTTTGAAGTTTTCAAATTTGCGGCTAAATTATGGCTTTTGTCGCAAATGGCAAAACTTTTTTTTGGTTAAAAAAAAATTTTGCAAGATTTTTGCGAATATGTTTGGTGGAAACGGTTTGGTTTGTTATTTTTGCAGTTATAATGCGACTAATTGTTTCACATACGTTATTAAAGGCGGCTGTTGCCCTGATGATTGTCCTGATGTCGGTAGTGATGTCGGGCAGGGTTTGTGCGCAGGAAATCAAGGATCCTAAGATTGACTCGCTCATCCAACTGTCGCACACAGTGCCAGACACCATCGCCGCAAAAATCAACAACGACATCTGTTGGAAACTCCGCAACCTTAACCCCGGAATTGCAATACAATATGGTAAAAAAGGTCTCGACTTTGCCACTCGCACAGGCAACAGACTCGAAGAAGTGAAGGCGTATGCCTATTTGGGCGTGTGTCAGAGGAATTTGGACAATTTTGACGAGGCTCTTAAATATTATAAAATTGGCATCGAAAAGGCCACCAAATACGGCGTGGACGAACAACTTGGCTACGGCTATGTCAACCTCGGCAACTTGCTGATTTACCAAGGCAAATACGATGAGGCGGAGAGACAGTTGAAAGCGGCATTGCCAATTGCGCAGAAACTCGGCGACTCGTCGGTGCTTGCATACGTATATCTCAACCTCGGACGTTCAAGGCTCGGCATGAAGAAGTTTGACGAATCGGAGGCGTATTTCATGAAGGCGATTGACATACGCACCGAGTGCAAAAAACTCAACTCTCAGGTGAGCGTCCCCATGAAATACCTCGCCGACTGCCATGCCACTGCCGGACTTACGCAACTCGCTCTCAAAGAGTATATTAACACCCTTGAGGCGGTGGATCGGGTGGGCGATTACGACCTTCTTGGCGAGTTGACCTACAACATTGCCAAGATTTATTACAGCGAGAAGGGCAACAACAGGAATTACGACAGCGCATTCTTCTACGCCGACCAAAGCCTCAAATTTGCCCGCAACATCGGCAGCAAAAAGGCTATTGCGGAGGCATACAGCATTATGACCGACATTTACAAGACGAAAAAGGATTATAAAGGATTGACCGACTGTTACTTGCGGCAGATAGAGTGTTACGACAGCCTGTTTAAAAAACAGGTGGAGCAACAGCAATACAACATCAAGTACAGCGCGGACGCCTACACCCGTCAACTCGAAATCGAGAGCCTCAGCCACGAAAAGCGTTGGCGTTGGCACATCAACATTATGTCTATTATAATATTGTGTGTGGCGGTGGGTGTGCTGTTGATAATTATCTTCAACATCCGCAAAGTAAAGAGGCTCAATAAGTTGATAGAATCGCAAAACCAGTCGCTCGAAGCCGCCAACTACGAAATCACATCATCCATCAACTATGCGCGTCGCATCCAGAAAGCCGCGCTCAGCACCCCCGAAAACGTCGCCGAGATTTTCCCCGACAGCATGGTGTATTACGTGCCCAAGGAAATCGTGTCGGCAGATTGGTACCGGGTGGAGAACGTCAAGGGGCGGATAATTGTTGCCGAGGGCGACTGCACGGGTATTGGCGTGCCTGGTTCGTTGCTCACGATGATGGCTATCAGCATTTTGAAGGATACTGTGAACGTCTCCGCCAATGCCGGTACGCCGATTAAAGCGTCGCAGATGCTCGACAAGATGCGCCAACAGGTGAAAAAAATGTTTTCCAACGACGGTTCGGGGTTCGACGGCGGCATGGACGCTGCAATTGCCGTTATCGACCCGCAGACCAGGAGGATGAGTTTTGCGGCGGCGTGTCAGACGGCGTTGCTGATAAGGGACGGCGAGGTGATACAGTTGAAGGGCGACTCGATGCGCGTGGGCAGTTTTATAAGGGAAGACAATTTTACGGAACAGGAGGTGCAGTTGCAACAGGGCGACGCGCTTTTCCTGATGGACAACGGCATCCGCGACCTCAAAAACCCTGATGGCGAGAGGTTTATCAGTGGACGCTTGACAGACTTCCTTATTAATTGCAAGGACAAGCCCATGGCCGAAATCCGCGACCTACTCCACGATGAAATCCGCGCTTGGAGCCAATCTGCGGACTTCGACGACATGACGATGATTGGGTTGAGAATATAATAAGTATTTAATTGACAGACAGCATAATGAAACGTTTGATGACATTGTTGGCAATGATGGTGATGGCCGCAGCCTTTGCGCTGACGGCTAAGGCTCTGCCGCCCAATATAGACAGCCTTGTCCAAGCGGCGCGGCTCGCCCACGATTCCATCCGGGCGCGGCAGTACAACGACATCGCGTGGAAACTGCGTTATGCCGACCCAAAAATGGCTATTACATTTGGCGACACCGCTTTGGCACTTTCCAAAGCGCCTGCTACTTACAGTCCGGCGGAGGATGCGCGTGCCAACACAATTATCGGCATCTGTTGCAAAAACCTTGGCGAATATGGCGAGGCGGTAAAATATTACGAAGAGGCTCACCGTGTGAGGGTTGCGCTCGGCAACAAGGAGGACTTGGCTTATTCCAACATCAACCTTGCCAACATCTACATCAACATCAACGACCCCGACAAGGCTATGGCTTACGTGGAGGCGATTCGCAGGGATTTGCCCGAAATCAGCAAAAAAGACATCCTCGCATATTATCACCTCAACTACGGGCGCATCTGCACAATGAAGGGCATTTACGACACCGCCAAGGTGGAACTCAACGAGGCTCTCCGTCTCCGCGAGGAAATCAAGGCGCAGAGGAGTTCCATATTATCTACGATGAGGCTAATTGCTGAGTTGCAGGTACTTAGCGGCGACACGGCATCCGCTGTTGCCAATTTTCAGACCATCATCAGGGATTCGGCGCAGATAGACAGGCCTATGTTTACGGACGTGTACAATTCTGTGGCAAACATCTACCTCAACCGCGCCATGTACGACAGTGCCGAATATTATGCTTGCAGGGCGTATGTGATAGCGCAAAGCCTTGCCGCAAAACAGAAAATGGAGCGCATTGCCGGCACCGTGGGTATGGTCTATTATCGTCAGAAGAAATACGACAAGGCGGCGGAATGGTTTGGCACAAAGATAGAACTGAGCAACAACGTATATGACGCCGAACTCAATCATAACCTCGTATCTGCCAAATCTGCCGCCGAAAAGACGCAGAAGGAGGCGGAAATCAACAAGTTGAACGAGGAGAAGCGCGTCCAGGAGAGGCTTAATACGGCCTTCGGGATAATGTTCTTTATGATTATTACGATGTTGATAGTGTTTATCGTCTATAACCGCAAGACGCGCCACCTCAACCAACGCCTTGATATTCAGAAACGTAGCCTCGACGAATCTAACAGCAAGATTACTGCGTCGCTGAATTATGCGCAGCACATACAGCAATCGGCGGTAAGTTCGCCGGAGAGTGTTGCCGAGGTTTTTGCCGACAGCCTTGTTTTTTACAAGCCGAGAGACATCGTGTCGGGCGATTGGTACAGGGTGGAAACTCGCCGTGGACTCAAAATCGTTGTGGAGGCGGATTGCACGGGACATGGCGTGCCGGGTTCGTTGCTCTCGATGATGGGCATGAGCGCGTTGAAGGATATTCTCAACGACATCGAAAACAGCGGTGCGGATTTTGACCCCGCCGTAATTCTCGAACGTATGCGCGTGATGGTCAAGACGATGTTGTTGCAACATACTGACGACGGTTTTTCTGTCAACGACGGCATGGACATGACCATCGGCATTATCGACCCCAAGACCAACATCATGCGTTTTGGCTCGGCGTACCAAATGGCTATTCTCGTGCGCAACGGTGAGAGCATCAAGTTGAAAGGCGACCGCCAGCCCATCGGCAACTATGTCCGCGAAAAAGAATTTACATCTCAAGAGATACAACTCCAAAAAGGCGACGTGCTTTTCTTTATGAGCGACGGCATCAAGGACCAGACTAATCCCCAAATGGAAAAACTCAAAGGCCCGCGCCTCGACGATTTTTTGATTTCAAACATCGACCTTCCCATGGCGCAGATAGGGGAGCGTCTCGCCGAAAAAATGGAGGCATGGCGCAATGGCTCTCTCCAAGTGGACGATATGACGATGGTTGGGGTGAGGATATGATTTTTTGATGGGATGCGGGCGGCTCGCCCGCTCTATCACTTATTCCATCTCCATCATGTCGAAATACATGAGGCGTGTATATTCGCCTTCGTCTTTTTGTGTAAGTTCTACAAAACCGTTCTTTTGATAAAAAGGGATGGCTGAAAGGTATGCGTCCACTGTGATAAAACGAAATGCCGATTGGCTTTGCATCATATAAAGACGTTCTTTGAGAATATCCAACAGCCAACTGCCGACATTTTGCCCACGGTAATCCACAGAAACAGCAAAACGTCCTATTTTGATGCTCGGATAACTGCGAAATTGTTTGCCTTCGGGAAAACTGTCTTTGATTTTTTTCCATCGGCTGTTTGTAATTTCAATGCGGCTTATCTTGTCGTTGAGCAAACAAAAATATGCTGCAATACGTCCATCGTCTTCAAGGATGAATGTATTGGCAATACGTTTAGAGAGGAAATGCTTTGCATCCTCCATCAGAAACTCGTTAAGATCGCTGTCGCCGCAGTCAAAATTTGTCAGCGTATAGTCGTGAGTTAATGGTACTATTTTCATAGTTTAGCAACTCCATTCGATATGTTTATTAGCCTCGGCTACACGTTCCAAAAACTTTGCGCGGTTAGCGGCGCGAGTTTCCTTACTCATTTTTTCTACTTTTTCTGCCCTTTCGACGAATCTTTCAGCATCGTCGTCCGTCAAGATAGGCGTTTCTTTAATAGGTCGTGCCATGGTTATATGTTTAAAGTTTAACGTTGCAAACTTATAAAAAAAACGTGATATTTTGATTTTTTTATTGAAAAAATTTCGCTATTCTCTTTTTAATGTATAAATTTGCCGTAAAATGGATTAGTGTTATGATTCCAACGAAAAACAAAAAAATAATCGGCATCCTTACCGGCGGCGGCGACGTGCCGGGGCTAAACCCCGCGATACGTGGCCTCGTAAAACGCGCTGTCAGTGAAGGTTACAAGGTAATCGGCATCAAGCGCGGATGGGCGGGGCTTGTGGAAATGCGCCGCGACCGCAACGCCGACAATACCGACTGCTATGAAGAGTTTCCCAAAAAACTCATCAACTCCACAATATTGAGCGAAGAATCTTTTCTCCACTCGTCGCGCACCAAGCCGTCGAACATCAAGCGCGAGGACGTGCCGGAGCATTTGAAGGACATTTATTACGAGGAGACCAACGACCTCACGCCCGAAGTAATCCGCAACGTGGAGTTCCTGCAACTCAACTACTTAGTGGTAATTGGTGGCGACGACACGCTTAAATACGCCGTGCGCCTGCATAACGAGGGAGTCAAGATAATCGGCATACCAAAAACCATGGACGGCGACGTGTATGGCACCGATTATTGCATCGGTTTCAGCACGTGCATCACGCGCACAATAAGCCTGATACACACGTTGAGCGCGTCGGCGGGCAGCCACGAGAGGTTTTTGGTGATAGAAGTATTTGGACGTTACGCCGGATTTACAGCCATGATGCCTACGCTCGCGGGCATGGCAGACCGTTGCGTGATACCCGAAGTGGAGTTTAAAATCAGTCAGTTGGCAGAACTCATGGTGATGGATCGCGCCAACAACCCCGGCAAATTTTCCACCGTGGTGGTTTCGGAGGGAGCGCGGTTTAGGGGCATGGACGAAATGCCTTATACACATTCGGGCATCGGCGATATTGTGGCGCAAAAACTCCGCAAGGCTTCCGCCAAGTTCAACAACGGCAAGCGCGTGGACACCATCGTCCAAAACCTCGGTTATCTTGTGCGGTCGGGCTATCCTGACGCAACCGATTCGATGGTGCCGATTGCATACAGCAATATCGCTATGGAACTGATACTCAACGAACAAACGGGTCGCATGGCATCTATCCGCAACGGCATTTACACCTCAGTTGACATCAACGAAGTGTCCGCCGGCGTCAAGCAAGTGGACGTGCAAAACTGTTACAACACCGAACTCCTTGTGCCGCAGGTGAAGACATATACCTCGATGTCGATGCTGATGATGACAGCAACCGAATTTCTCGCAAAAAAATAATTTACAAACACCTTAATATATAATGGAAGAAAAACTCAAACAGGCGGTGCTTCTCGCCGTCAAGACAATATATGGCAAGGATGCCGCAGAACAGCAGATACAGATTCAGAAGACCAAGAAGGAATTTGAGGGCGACTTGACCGTCGTGGTGTTCCCTCTCCTGAAACTTTCGGGCAAGAAACCCGAAGACACCGCCAAAGACCTCGGCGATTATCTCATGCAAAATTGGGAAAACGCCAAGCAGTTTAACGTTGTGAAGGGCTTCCTGAACATTGTTCTCAAAAAATCGGCCATCAGCGAAATGCTTTTGCGCATCGATGCCGACCCCGATTTTGGCATCACGCCTGTTACCGACAAATCTAAGAAGATTGTACTCGAATTTTCGTCGCCAAACACCAACAAGCCGCTGCACCTCGGACACTTGCGCAACAATTTCCTTGGCGACTCAATCTCGCGCATTTTGAAGGCGGGCGGCAACAATGTCATCAAAGTCAACCTCGTTAACGACCGTGGCATACACATCTGCAAGTCGATGCTTGCATGGCAGAAGTGGGGACACGGCGAGACTCCCGAAACCTCCGGCATCAAGGGCGACCACCTTATTGGCAATTATTATGTGGAATTTGACAAGCACTACAAGGCTGAGATTAAGGAACTTATGGCTACCGGCATGACCGAGGACGAGGCCAAGCAAAAAGCACCATCCATCGTGGAGGCCCACCAAATGCTCAAAAAATGGGAGCAGGGCGACCCCGACACCGTAAGTCTTTGGAAGACAATGAACTCGTGGGTTTACGACGGTTTTGACGTAACGTACAAACTCATGGGCATCACCTTCGACAAGATTTATCATGAGTCGGAAACCTACCTCGAAGGCAAACAGTATGTCCTCGACGCATTGGAGAAGGGCATTTGTCAGAAGGACGAGACGGGCGCAACTTTCATCGACCTCACCGCCGACGGACTCGACAAGAAAATACTCCTCCGCTCCGACGGCACCACGGTCTATATGACGCAAGACCTCGGCACGGCTGCAATGCGCCACCGCGAGTGGAATTTTGACGAACACATCTACGTAGTTGGCAACGAGCAGGACTACCATTTCAAGGTGTTGAAACTCGTCTTGAAAAAGATGGGTTTTGCATGGAGCGACGCCATCAAACATTTCTCATACGGCATGGTGGAACTTCCCGACGGCAAGATGAAATCGCGCGAAGGCACGGTGGTTGACGCCGACGACCTCATTGCCGAAATGACCGAAACCGCTCGCAAAACTTCCGAAGAACTTGGCAAACTCGACGAGATGTCCAAGGAGCAGCAAGACTTGACAGTCAGCACGATAGCAATGGCGGCTCTCAAATATTTTATCCTCAAAGTGGATCCCAAGAAGACCATCCTCTTCAATCCCAAGGAGAGCATCGACTTCAACGGCAACACTGGCCCGTTTGTACTTTACACTTACGCCCGTATCCAGTCTATCTTCCGCAAACTCGCCGAAAAGGGCATTGTCCGCGAGCCTCTCTCAGCAGATTTTGACAAGGCTACGGACGTGGAAGGTACTTTGGTACAGCAGATTGCGGCGTTCCCCACGGCGGTAAGCGATGCCTGCACACTTTGCAGTCCCGCCCAAATCGCCAACTATGTGTATGAACTCAGCAAGCAGTTCAACCAGTTCTACCACGACCACCAAGTAATCAACGAACCCGACCCCCAAATCCGCGAGTTTCGTTTGCTGATTGCCCGCAACGTCGGCGCGGTAATCAAGAAATGCCTCGGAATGTTGGGAATCGGGGTGTTGGAGAAGATGTAATTGAATTAGAACGCAATATCCACGCCAATGCCAATGACACGGTTGGTGCGGCTGTAAGTGGTGGTCGGGGTCTTGTAGTCGTCGTACAGCGTCTGGAAATATGCTGCATTGACCTTGACTTTTTCCGACACCCTTACACCGATGCCAAAGCCGTAACTAAAACTCGTCATATTGAACGACAAGTCGCTCACGTTGGCGTCGGTCTGGTCGTAAATGGTGCGTTGCAAGCCCGCGCTCACTTCAAAACGGTCGGTGATGTCGTACTCCGCGCCAAAGGTAAACTCGTTGGTGTCGCCGAGGCGGTCTTTGTTCCATTGCGTGGTGGCAACATCAAAATAATGGTGGTAGCCTACATCTACACGCAGTTTCTCGATGGGTGCAAATTGTGCGCCGAAGGTAAAGAGAGCCGGCATGTCGCAATCGGTTTTTGCGCCGTCGAGGTAGCCAGCAAAAGCGGTGTTGGTGGATGCCAACTGGTCGAAGGCGGTGTTGTTTTTGGCGTCGCTCTTTACGGTGAGGCGGGTGTTAAACTCGTATTTAACAGCCAGATTGAGCCAGTCGGCGGCCTTGTAGTCGATGCCGATGATTGGGGCGATGCCAAAACCGGTCTGTTTGCAGTCGAGTACGAGGTCGCTAAGCGCGGGGCTTTGCGTCTGGTCTATTACGATGCCAGCCGCCATCTTGTACTTCATGTCTTTGATGCTGCCGTTGTAATGCTGCGTTGCGTAGATGCCGCGCAGTCCAAACGAAACGCTCAGATTGTCAGTGAGTTTGCGTGCTGCGGCGAGCGAAAGTCCCATGTAATACGACTTGCCCGTTACCTCGCTGTTGAGCGCGTATCCGGCAAAGTTGTCGCCGAGGGCGGTCATTCCCTTGCTGCCCACCATCGCCTCAAACATGCCCACGCCGTCGTTGAACTCGCAGCCGCCGCCACCGCCCATGAAGCCAAATCCTGCCTGGAAACTCCAATTGCCCTTGTTGTAGAGCGCGAACAACGACGGTTGGATAGGCACATCGACATTGCCCTTGAACTTCCTCGATCCATCAAGGGACGGATTTTCGATGTTGTACTTGAATAGTCCGTTGTAATTGGCAATGGCGTCGCGGTGCTGTTTGACGTTCTGCCAGTTAAACTGAAAGTGGAAGCCCTCGTTGTAGAAGACGGCTCCGGCGGGATTGTAATAAATGCCGTCGATGCCGATGGAAGCAGCACGTGCGGGGTTGCGCAGGAAATAGATGCTTTGGTTGGTGTTGGTCAAATAGCCGCCTGCAAAGGCACTTGCGCCAATAGTAAGCAGCGCGGCGGTCAATAAACCTTTTTTTCTCATTCTTTTATTTGTTAGTTTAACATTTTTCAATTATATAATACTTTGGTTGATTATCTCATTGCAAACATAATTTTTTTTGATGAGACTGCAAAATTTTTTTATATAATTGTTAACTTTGCAGAGGCATAAACAATTATTTGTGAAATGTGAAATGAAAGCGTTTATTGTATAGTTGTGAATTGCTTTCATTTTTGCTACCTTTGCAGGGTCATAAACAACTATTGTGTCAAAAAACTGTGTGCGACAAGAGTTGTGAATTGCTTTCATTTTTGCTACCTTTGCAGGGTCATAAACAACTGCTGAGATCCGCGTAAAATAGCACATTCAGTTGTGAATTGCTTTCATTTTTGCTACCTTTGCAGGGTCATAAACAACTCCGCAGAGCCAATAGTTTAAGACCCACGCGTTGTG
>CAMJWL010000046.1 GCA_946409405.1 uncultured Bacteroidales bacterium | reverse complement strand
CGCCTTGTCCAGGTTGGCGAGGCTGCTGTCGAGCACGTTGAGGTACTGGTATGTCTTTCCGATGGCGGTGTAGGTGGAGGCAATTTTGCTGTGGTGGTTTATTTTCTCAAATCCGTCGAGTGCCATGAAGAAATACGTCAATGCCTCCTGCATCTTGTCTTGCATGAAATAGCCGAATCCGATGTTGTAATAATTGTCGGCTACATATTTATAGTCGTCTTTGGGGCAGTATTCCAGCGACTTCAATGCGTATTTGATGGTGGTGTCGGCATTGTCGGAGTAAACGCCCACGAAGTAATACAAGTGTTTTTTGGTGCTGTCGGGCGTGGTGGGCGTGATGAGCGCGAGGAGGCTGTCCACTTGCTTCTGGCAGGTGTTGTCCTCTACGGCATCATCTTCCTCGCCCTCGGCATTTTGCGCGAGGACGGGCATGGTCAAAAAAGTCAAGAATAGTATGAATATTAGGTGTTTCATCTTTTGTTTTTATTGATGCCGCAAATATATGTAAAAAAAAATTTATAACCAAATATTTAATCGTCGAAAAAATCGTCCGGATATTGGAGTTCGACGCTGTTGTCCTCGTCGTCAAACCACTGTTCGCCAATATCGGTGATGCGGTCTTTTTCGTCTTCGTTGAGGTCGTCGTCAGCACTCGCCACTTCGAGCATCTGACGGTAGATGTTGTATCGCGCACCTACCGAAAGGTAGGTGGCAAATATATCTACGGTGTCGTCGATGAAATCTTCGATGCCCACAGCCGCCGCCATGCCACGGTGCACGATGACGCGGGCGTTGCGTTCGCTGCCAAGGGTGTCGAGAGTGTCTTTGATGTGGTCTATCGCCGATTCTAATTCGTCGTCGGTGAGGGTGAGGTCGGCAGACGATGCCACCATAAACAATGCCGCAAGTCGCTCCACAAAGTCGTAGTCGCCCATTGCTTTGTCGAAGGCTTTGGAGGTCTTGCTGTTCATATTGTCAAATTCTTCGTCAAGTTCGACAATAAGTTCGTCATCGTCATCATCATCGTCGTCTTCATCATCTTCATCATCATCGTCGTCATCATCGCTAAAATCGTCGTCGAAGAATGAATCGAAATCGTCATCGTCGTCGTAATCGAAATCAAGGTCGAGATCGTCGTTGTCGTAATATTCGTCGGGGTAGGCGAGGGAGAGATAGGTGTCTTGGTCTTCGCCTTTAAACCAAACTTCGGCAATGTCGGTGATGAAATATTCTTCGTCGTCTGCCATTTCGTCAGCCTGGGCAACTTCCCATAGTTGTTTGTAGATGTTGATGAGGGCTTCACGCGAGAGGTACGACTCAAAAATGTCCACGGTGTCTTTGTTGAAGTCTTTTTGTCCTATGACGAGCGCGAGGCAGTTGCGGAGGATTTTCTTGGGTTTCTGTTTGATATTGAATAGTTTGAGGATGTTCTTGAGGTGGACGGCGGCAGATTCGACCTCCTCGTCAGAAAGGTCACCGTCGGCACATGCCGCAGAGAGAAACAGCGCACCTACGCGGTATTCAAAGCCGTATTCGCCCATGTCGTCGTTGAAGTCGCGCCAATCCTCGTCGCTCATCTTTGAAAATTCGTCTTTGAAATCTACAAAGAGCGATTCCTCGTCGTCGTCCCACTCGTCTTCGTTGTCCTCCACTTCGTCGGCGGTCTTGATAATCCAATGGGCGTGTTGGTGTGTCATCACGTTGTTGTACGACATGTAGCAATATCCGTGGTCGCCCCAAGTTTCGCCCCACGAATTGCGGACGATGAACACCTTGTCAACGTCCGAATATCCTACGCAAAGCATTGCGTGTCCGCCATGTTCGGCGCGGCGCACCTCGTCGGGCGAGGGGTCGGGGATGCGTCCATTGCGTCCACGGTCGAAGGAGTCGTAGAGGGCAACGCCAAAAATTATCGGGTAGCCTTCGGCAAGGGTGGCTTTCCACGATTCGAGGTCGTCGCCAATACACTCAGCGTCTTTCACTTTGAATTGCTTGGCCTCGTCGTAGGCATCGGTGGATGGCTTTTTGTTTACTACCGACTCTTTCTCGCTATATGGCCACGTGCGCTCGCTGCAACAGCCTTTCTTCTGCATCTGTTCTATCGTGGTGCTGATGCACGAGCCGTTGTCGCTCATTTTTTCGCCTTTTTCGAGGTCTGCCTTGCGGGCGTTGTAGTATAGGAACAGGCGCGAGGCGTTGTAATTAATGCCTTGGTTTTTCTTTATGAGGTATTCGTATGCTCCCGCAGTGGCGTTGGCGGTGCAGGAACATACCGACTTTTGGTTTTCTACTTTGGTCATCTTGGCGCGCATATCCACCTTCTTGGGGAGTTGCTTGGCTTTGTAGCGACTTTTGAAGGTCTTTGCGCCCGCTTTGTTTTTCTCTTCCTGGTATCCTTTGAGGCTGTGGATTGTGCCGTCAGCCCATTTGAATGTCAATACTTTTGTTTTTTTAGCCATATTTTTTGTTTTATTGTTGTTAGTTGATAATAGTTTTGTACATCTCAAACAGCCGCGTAACTATCTGTTCCTCTATAATGCAAATTTTTTCTATACCCTTACGGTTGGCGGCGGCGTAACGCATTTTTCGTACCGTCTGCAAAACCACGTGTAGCACACCACCGACAGCACCACCACTCCCGCGCCAATCAACGCCGGATAATGGTAACTCGTTGGCTCGCTCTCCACAATTGGCAGACCGCCCGCCCATGCGCCGACGGCGTTGCCAAAATTGAAGGCAATCTGCACCATTGCGCCGCCCATGAGTTCGCCGCCCTTGCTGTGGCGCACAAATAGGATTTGTTGTGGCGACGACACCGCAAACAGACACGCCACGTTAACCACCATCAGCGGTATAGAAATCCAGGCGATATGAGCGGAAAAGTAAGTCATTATCAATGAGATGACCAAAACAATTACAATGCCGCGCCCCGTGTGTCCGGGACCAAAACGGTCAGACAATTTGCCGCCGAGGAAGTTGCCAAGCACCATGCCCGCACCGGCAAGCACCATTATAAAAGTCATCATAGATTCGGGGACGAGGGCGAGTTGGGTCATCGTGGGCGAGATATAACTGTACCAACAGAACACGCCGCTATTGCCAAACATCGTGCAGCCAAATATCAGCCAGGGCGCGAGGTGTTTCATAAAACGAAATTCGCCCTTAACGCCGTGGTCGGGCAGCGCGTCGAGGTCTGGCACCCACCGCGAAATGCAAAACAGAGTTGCCAATCCCCAAATAGTAGTGAAACAGAATACGTATCTCCATGACAGCGTGGAAGTTATGAAAGTGCATAGCGGATTGCCAATGAGGTTGGCGAAGGTCATGCCCGAACAAATAATAGCCACAGCAAATGCCGCCTTGCCCTTGTCTGCCACCCTGTCTGCCACGATGCTGCCCACGCCAAAAAACGCTCCGTGCGGCGTTCCCTGCATGAACCTGATTATCATTGCCATTACAAACTGCCAGCGCGAGCCTTCATCCGGCAGCGGGCAGATAGCCATCAACGCCGCCGATGCCGAATATATGCCCATCAGGAGGTAAAGGATGTTCCTCAGCCGCCATTTTCGTGCAAACAATGCCACCGCCGGCGCACCTACGCACACGCCGAGCGCATACGCCGAAATCAGGTGTCCCGCCTCGGCGATGCCGACGTGAAAATCCGCCGCCAAATAGGGCAATATGCCCATCATCACAAATTCTGAAATGCCCAGCCCAAATGTGCCAAGGGCAAGGGCGATAAAAGCCTTTTTCAATTATGCATTATGAATTAAACGATACGCAATCGATCCTTTTTGCGGTGTGGCGGGGCAGTGGTCGCGGGAAAACCATTGTGCGTCGGCAATTTCGCCGGGCTGCGGGGTGATGCTGCCGCTGTCGTATTCTGCCGTGAAGCCAAACATCAGTTGCGCCGGGAAGGGCCAACTCTGACTGCCGAAATACTTGACGTTTTTGACCGTGATGCCCGTCTCCTCCATTATCTCGCGGCGCACGGCGTGTTCGATGCTTTCGCCAGCCTCCACAAATCCGGCAAGGCAGGTATATACATCTTGATTGCGCTGTGCGTGTCGGGCGAGGAGTATTTGGTCGCCCTTGCTCACGAGCATTATTACGCAGGGGTTGATGCGCGGGAAGATGAGGTTGCCACATTGGGGACATTGCATCGCCGTAAATTCCTTGCTTTCAACGAGATGTGCGCCACAATGTCCGCAAAATTGGGCGTCCCTCCGCCATTCGAGCAATGCTTTGGCGCGGGCGATGGGGTAGGTCTGTTCCTCGTCTTGATTGGCAAAACGGCTGCGGACTGTAACCCATTTGAAACCATCGGGCAACTCTCGGTACTCGTTGATGCCGAGTACGTTGATACTGTTGGCGGCTTCTGTGTAATGCTCCGCATCCTGCCAAAGATTTTGGAATTGGAGCATGTCTGCGTCGGTAAGGCTGTTGCCGTCGGTGCGCTCCACCATTTCGCGCTTGTTGAAGATATAATTATGCTCGTATTCTGCCATTATAATTATGTTGCTAAAAACCTTTATATCAATCCGTTGACCGCAAAATATTTCCACAGCGGGGCCACCATCATAGCCTGGTGAAATTCGTCGTTTTTCAGCATCCTTATCACCTCGTCTTGGTCGGCGAGATATATCTTGATGTCTTCGGTGGATTCCAAATGCTGCGTCGAGATGCGTTCCACGCCTTTTGCAACGTAGGTGTGGCTGTAATTGGTGCAGGCGCCCGCGTTTGGGCTTATTGTAAGGAGATGCGACCACTCGCCGCCGCCAAACCCCGTCTCCTCGTAGAGTTCGCGTTTGGCGGCTTCCATTGGGTCTTCGCCCTTCTCCACGCAGCCCGCCGGGATTTCGTAGGCGGTAAGCCGCTGGGCGTGGCGGTATTGGCGTTCAAGGACGTATTTGCCGTCTTTGGTGATGGCTATCACGTTGCAAAACTCCGGGTACTCCAATACGTAAAACTCCTTGATTTCCACGCCGGTAGGAAGTTTTACGTGGTCGCGCCGCGCCGTGAGCCACGGACGGTTGAAGAGGTATTCCGATTCCAATACCTCCCATTCCATTGGGTCTTTTTCCATTTTATATATTATTTGTGTCCCCAACTACTGCCGTCGAAACAGTGTGTGCAGAGTTTGCACTTGGGAAGTCCGATGGCGGCAACGAGGTCGTCGAGTTTTTGGAATTTGAGGGTTGTGAGTCCGAGATCCTGACGCATTTCCTCCACCATAGCCTTGTATTCGTCGGTGTCGGGGTCGGCGTAGGGGGTGAGATCCATGCTTTCGAGTTCTTTGACGCAGGCTTTCCACAACGGACCGTCCTTGGTGAGTTCTGTTTCGGTGATGCCTTCGCGCTCGCGTACTTTGGGCGCGATGAGGCGCATGATGGCGCGGAGGGTTGCAAGTTCCGTGCTTGACCTCGAGCGGCTAAAATTGAGAAATTCGCACGGGAACACCAGCGGCGGACACGCAATCCTCATGTGTACGTCCTTGATGCCACATTCCACGAGGTCTTTCACATTGTCGCGGAGTTGTGTGCCGCGCACGATGCTGTCGTCGAGGAACACACCCGTGTTGCCGTTGATGATGTCCTTGTTTGGGATGAGTTTCATCTTGGCAACGAGTCTGCGCTGCGCCTGGTCTTGCGGCATGAAACTGCGCGGCCAAGTGGGCGTATATTTTACGTAAGGGCGCATGTAGGGGCGGTGGCGTGTGTTAGAATAGCCGAGGGCGTGGCCTACGCCGCTGTCGGGGATGCCAGCCACAAAATTGATGTCGTCGTGCTGGGGTGCGCCGGGCTTTTGCTGTTCGGCGTCGCGCATGTCGGATTTGGCGAGCATTTCGCCGCAACGGTAACGCACGGTGTCAACGTTGATATTGCCGTCATATACCGATGGCGGGTAGCCGTAATATACCCACAGGAACGAGCAAACTTGGCTTTGCTCCAACGGGTCGCCGAGAATCTTGTAGCCGTCGTTGGTAACAGATACTATTTCGCCGGGTCCCAATATGTGTTCGAGACGGTAGCCGAGGTTGAGAAATGAAGTGGATTCGGATGCCACGCAATATGCCGTGGTGCCGTCTTCGTAGGTCTTTTTGCCTACAACGATTGGTGTGCGCCCGAGTTTGTCGCGTCCGGCTATTATTTGGTCGTTGTAGAGTACGAGCATCGAACAGGAGCCGAGTACATTGTTTTGCACGTACCTGATGCCCTCCACGAAATCGTTGCCCTCGTGAATCATCAGGGCTATGAGTTCCGTCTGGTTGAAGTTGCCGTCGCTCTGTTCGGCGAAGGAGAGTCCGCGCTTCTTCATCAGTTCGTCGGCGAGGGCGTCGATGTTGTTTACTTTGGCAACTGTTGCAACTGCGTATGTGCCTATGCTGTTGCGTCTGAGAATGGGCTGCGCGTCGGTGTCTGATATGCAGCCGATGCCCGAATTGCCGTGGTATTCAAGGATTTCCTTGTCAAACTTGGTACGGAAATAACTGTTTTCAAGGTTGTGGATGTCCCTGTGGTAAGTACCGGTCTGGTTGTTGTAGATGGCGAGGCCGCCTCGTTTGGTGCCTAAGTGCGAGTGGTAGTCGGTGCCGTAGAACACCTCGTTTGCACAGTCGTGATGGGAGACAACTCCAAAGAATCCGCTCATTATGGTGTGTTGTGTTGATTGTTTGATATTTTGTTTTTCGCCGCAAATATAACAAAAGGCAATAATTCTGCAAAAGAATTAAATATTAATTTTTGGATAATTTTGGTAATGCTTGTTATCTCTAAATATTTAACATTTTTTTAGTTTTTGCTTAACTATTTTTACATACCTTTGTTTTTTAGATAACAATTAAAACTCAAAAGACTGATGGAAGAAAATACAACTAAAAACAATGACGTGGAATGTGGCAACGAATGTATCAACAAAGGTCGCCCCGTGTATTTCTCATACGCGAGAAACAGTAGCCGCAAGCCCGAATGGGAGACTATTTCTGACTGCGTTGACAAGTTGCTTGATCAGTTTGACGCTGAGAACATCGAATACCGTCTCGACAAGCGCGACATCGGTGCGGGCGACCGTATCTCCGATTTTGAGAAGGAAATCGGCATGAAGAGCGAGGTGGTGGTGCTTGTGTTTTCCGACAAATACTTCCGTTCCATGCACTGTATGTATGAGTTTGTACAGATTAAAAAATCGTTGCAATCCTTCCCCAACAAACGCCTCTTCTGCATCAAGAGTGGCGACTTCAATCTTGCTGACATCAAGTACATAATGGATCTTGAGCATTATTGGGGCGACATGAGGCAGGATTATGAGGCGATAGAATACCACCGTCTCCGCGCACATTCGGGAACGGAGAAGGCGGCGTGCGAAAACGGTTTTTACATGGACGACATCAGGAATCTGTATTCGTTTTTCAGCGCGATCAACTATGTAAACGCCAACACCGGCGATTGGAGCAGTTTTATAAAAGACATAAAAAAATATTACATCCAAAATCCCGAGCCTCCCACATTGTGCAAAAAAGTGATGCCGCCGCCACCGCCGCCGCGCAATCCTCAGCCGCAAGAACCACAGCCGCAATATGTGGAGCCTCAGCAGGTAGTTCAGCAGCCTGTTGAGCAGCCCAAATTTGCAGACCCACAGCCTGTTGAGAAGCCCAAAGAAACAGAGCAGCAGCCAGATGCAACAGCAGCGCAACGTGCGCAGCAGTTGGTGGAGCAGCCGACTATGGAAGTCTTTGAGCCAAATAAGATGCAAGAGAAAATTATAGCCGTTGTTATTTTTATTTTAATGTGTTTGTTGGGATTCTGTTCGGTACTTATATGAATGAAATTTGTGGGATAATGGTGTAAAAAAGTTTGCTGCATCATACTTTTTTTGTATTTTTGCGCCGTTATTTAACGAAAAATCAAAATGCTGTTAAGGCTCAAAATATCCAACTACGCATTGATTTCGGAGACGGAAATCGAGTTTGGCGACGGTCTCACAGTGATTACCGGCGAGACTGGCGCGGGCAAGTCGATACTAATGGGTGCGCTGTCGCTTGTGCTTGGCAGCCGTGCCGACGTGTCTGTAATCAAGCAGGGCGAGAAGAAGACCGTCGTGGAGGCGGAGTTTGACGTAAGTGCTTATAATTTAGGGAGTTTCTTTGACGACAACGACCTCGACTACGCCGACCGCACCGAAATCCGCCGCGAAATTTTAGACAGCGGCAAGTCGCGGGCTTTTGTAAACGACACCCCCGTCAACCTTGCCACGCTCAAAGAACTTGGTCAGCGGCTCACCGACATACATTCGCAGCATCAGACCCTGGAGATTGGCGACGAGGATTTTCAGATGCAACTCATTGATTCTTACGCCCAAAATGGTGCTTTGCTTGCCGATTATGCCGAGATTTACCACCAATGGCAGGACGCAAAGTCGCAATACGACAATCTTGTGCGTCGCGCCAAAGAAATTGCAAAAGAGGCTGAGTATCTGCATTTTAGGTTTGACGAACTCGACAAGGCGCATCTCCAAGAAGACGAGCAGCAGACCCTCGAAGAAGAACTCGAAATACTCACGCACAACGAGGACATCAAGATGGCTATTTCCAATGCCTGCGACGAACTCATCAGGGCTGAAGAAGGCACTGTGTTGCATCGTCTTAAATCGGCGATTACGGAACTCCGCAAAATTTCGGGCTATTATCCGCGAGCCTTGGAACTCGCCGACCGCATGGAAAGCACCTACATAGAACTCGACGACATTGGTCGCGAAATCACCGACATAGACGAAAACACAGAATATTCGCCAGAGCGTCTTGAATTTGTAAACGAAAGACTTAGCACGATATACGGATTACAAAAGAAATTCAACGTAAGCACCGTTGCCGAACTTATTGCCATCCACAAGGAACTTGCCGAAAAACTGTCTGTTGCCGACAATCTCGACGAACAGACAGCCGAGTTGAAAAAGCGCGTTGCGGAACACGAAGCGAAACTCCGCGACAAAGCCGTTGCGATAGGCAAGGGTAGGAGAGAGGCTGTGCCAAAGTTGAGGGAGGAAATTTTTGGACTGTTGGAATCGTTGGGCATCAAGGATTCGCAGTTTGACGTGGTGTTTGCCGTTGCCAAAGATTACAAGCCCAATGGCAACGACAGCATAAAATTTATGTTTTCCGCCAACAAAAACGTCCCGATGGGCGACCTTGCTAAGACGGCTTCGGGCGGCGAACTTTCGCGCCTGATGCTTTCGCTCAAATACATACTCTCCCGCTCGTCTAAATTGCCGACGATTATCTTCGACGAAATCGACACAGGCATTTCGGGCGACATAGCGGGCAAAATGGGTGCGATGTTCCGCCGGATGGCAGCGCACATGCAGGTAATCTGCATCACGCACCTTCCGCAAGTGGCGGCGCAGGGCAATCATCACCTCAAAGTATATAAGCACGAGGCGGACGGCGCAATCCGCTCCGACATCAAGCCCCTCACCACCGACGACCGCATCCGCGAAATTGCGGCAATGCTCAGCGGCGAAAAAATCACCGACGCGGCGTTGCAAAATGCTCGTGAATTAATGAACAACAATTAAGTATTATAAACCCGCCTACTGCGGATTTGGATTTTTTTTAACGTAAATTTAAGCGAATTATAGCGAATTTAAACGAATTACTTTGAAAAAAAAATTATTTAAATTCGTTTTAATTTTTGTTGAAAGGAAAGAAAATGGCTGAAGAAATTAACATAAAGAACAAGAAGGCGACGTTTCAATACGAAATCCTTGAAAAACTCGTTGCGGGAATCCAACTTCTCGGCACAGAAATCAAGTCGATTCGTGATGGCAAGGCGTCGCTCGTGGATTCGTTTTGCATGTTTGACAAGGGCGAACTCTACGTAAAGATGTATATTGGTGTATATTCTCACGGTGGCTACGTCAATCACGACCCGCGCCGCGAGCGCAAACTCCTGCTCACAAGCAAGGAACTCCGCAAACTCGAAAAGAAAGTTCAGGACGTTGGCCTCACCATCGTCCCGCTCCGTATGTTCATCAACAACCGTGGCTACGCCAAACTCGAAATCGCCCTCGTCCGTGGCAAAAAACTCGCCGACAAGCGTCAGTCGATTAAGGAAAGGGAGTCGGCACGGGAGATTGATAGGGCGATGAAGAGGTATAGATAGTTATCAAAATTCCAGCCCCTCTTTCTCGTTCTTATGGTACTTTTCGCTAAGGATAGCAAGCATCCGTGAGATTTTGTTGACGGCGAATTGGGTGTCGTTGGAGATTTCCTTTTTTTGAAGGCGGAGCAGCAAAATCATGTACATCATCTCAAAACATACTTCGATTTCTGACGCTCCGTTGGTTTTGGTGATGGCGATGGATTGCCCTATGACTGGTGCCGCCTCCTGGTATGCCACTTTGTAATCGGGGTGGAGGGGCGAGCGGAGGAGTTGAAGGTGCAGGTCGTTGAGGTCGTCCACCACATTCAAAACTTCTTGGAGATGACCTTTTTGTTCGATTTTTTGGTTGCGCATCAGGGCGATGATGTTGTCGTACCAATAAGTCATTTCGTTGAGAGTGTCTTGTGGCTGCGAATATTGGGAAATGATGTTTTTCTTGACGGTTTCGATGTCGAGACCGCAAGCCCTCATCATGTCTTCCACCTGATACATATAGATAACGTATTCGGCGATATTTTCCTGTTTTTTCTGACGTGCTATCAACATAATAAAAAAAAATTAATCTGGTTTGGCGAATATCGAAAAGGTTTTGCTTTGGCTGCCGTTTGGGGCGCGGAAATATACGTCAAAACTGCTTGTTTCGCCGTCTTTGCAGCAAAAACTGTAATATATGTTGCCATCCTTGTCGCTTTCCGTAACCTTGCCGGTGAATGTGATTGTTGGGTTTGATTCGACGACTACAATGCTTAGTTCCAATGGGTTATTGTAGTTGGTTGCAAAACAAATTTTGACCAGCACCGGATTTTCGTCGCCGCAACGTGTGGAGGCGTAGTACCGTATGTTTTTGAGTTCCACGCCCACACTCTGCGCCGTCGTTATGAATGGCAGCAATGCCATTGAGAGTATCGCCAAAACAATTTTCATGGCATTCCGATAAAATGTGCAATCCTTTCTCGGTAATTCACGTTATCTTGACATTTTTAGTCAAGGTTTGGGGTACCGGTTTCTTTTAGTTCGTCGATGACCTTCAAGAGGTATTGTCCGTATTGGTTTTTGAGCATCGGTTTTGCGAGTTCGCGCATACGATTCTCGTCAATCCATCCTTTGCGGTATGCGATGCCTTCGAGGCAGGCTATTTTGAGGCCTTGGCGTTTTTCGAGTACTTCGATGTATGTGGATGCCTCCGAGAGCGAGTCGTGTGTGCCCGTGTCGAGCCATGCAAAGCCGCGAGGAAGTTTCTGCACTTTGAGTTCTCCGTCATTCAAGAACCATTGGTTTACCGTTGTGATTTCGTATTCGCCACGCGCCGATGGCTTTATCTTGTGCGCAACGTCCACTACCTTGTTGGGGTAGAAATACAAGCCCACTACGGCGTAGTTGCTCTTGGGTTGGGCGGGTTTTTCCTCGATGGAGAGGCAGTTGCCGTCCTTGTCGAACTCTGCAACTCCGTATCGTTCTGGATCGTTCACCCAATATCCGAAGACTGTGGCCTTGTGTTCATTTTCAGCAGTTTCGACGGCTTTTTTCAATAGACCAGTGAAGCCTGCGCCGTGGAAAATATTGTCGCCGAGTACAAGGCAAACGCTGTCGTTGCCGATGAAATCTTTGCCTATTGTAAATGCCTGTGCCAGACCGTCTGGCGAGGGCTGTTCGGCGTATTCAATGTGGATGCCGTAGTCGCTACCGTCGCCGAGCAGACGCTTGAATCCTGGCAAATCAAACGGTGTGGAGATTACCAGGATGTCTTTGATTCCCGCGAGCATCAGTACGCTTATTGGATAATAGACCATCGGTTTGTCATAGATGGGCATCAACTGTTTTGAGATGCCTTTGGTGATGGGATAAAGCCTTGTTCCCGAACCACCTGCGAGTACTATTCCTTTCATAAGTTACGTTTTTTATATTGTTGGTGGCTATATTATGCGTCAATATTTGCGTACACTGCATTCTGCTCGATGAACTCGCGTCTCGGCGGCACGTCGTCGCCCATAAG
This sequence comes from uncultured Bacteroidales bacterium, assembly GCA_946409405.1. Lineage (GTDB taxonomy): Bacteria > Bacteroidota > Bacteroidia > Bacteroidales > UBA3824 > UBA3824. Next base: position 8,851 of record CAMJWL010000046.1, on the reverse strand, counting down.
CATTGCGAAGGTGCGGTCGGCTTCGGCGGCGTTCTCGATGGTAACGAGTTTGAGTGTGCGGGTCTCAGGGTTCATTGTGGTCTCCCAAAGTTGGTCGGCGTTCATTTCACCAAGACCTTTGTATCGCTGCACCGAACAAGCGTCCTCCTGACCGTTGGCGAAGTCGTTGATGGCCTGTTTGCGCTGCTCCTCGGTCCAGCAATAACGCTGCTGCTTGCCGCGCTTTACCAAATAGAGTGGGGGATTGGCGAGGTAGAGGTGTCCGCGTTCGATTACTTCCTTCATATAGCGGAAGAAAAGAGTCATCGCAAGAGTCTGAATGTGTGCGCCGTCCACATCGGCATCGGTCATGATGATAATCTTGTTGTAACGTATGGAGTTGAGGTTGGCGGCTTGCGAATCCTCTTCGGTGCCTATGGTGATGCCAAGGGCGGTGTAGATGTTTTTGATTTCCTCGTTTTCGAGAGTCTTGTACTGCATAGCCTTCTCCACGTTGAGGATTTTGCCTCGCAACGGCAAGATGGCCTGATACATACGGTCGCGACCGCTCTTTGCCGTACCACCTGCGGAATCACCCTCGACTATGAAAATCTCGGTCTTTGTGTGGTCTCTCGATGTGCAGTCGGCGAGTTTGCCAGGAAGACCTGCGCCTTTCAATACGTTTTGCTGCGACTGAACAAGTTTCCTTGCGTTTGCGGCGGCGAGACGTGCGCGGGCTGCGAGCAACACCTTGTTGACAATCATCTTGGCGTCGGCGGGATTCTCTTCGAGATAGTTTGTGAGCGACTCGGCGATTGCGGCATCCACTGCGGGAGCAACCTCGTTGTTGCCGAGTTTTGTCTTGGTCTGACCCTCAAACTGCGGCTCCTGTACTTTTACGGAAATGATGGCGGTGAGACCCTCGCGGAAGTCGTCGCCGTTGATTTCTATCTTTTTGTCCAAGAGGTTGGACTTTTCGGCGTACTGCTTCAACGTGCGGGTGAGACCGCGACGGAAGCCGGTCAAGTGTGTGCCGCCCTCGTGGGTGTTGATATTGTTTACGTAACTGTGGATGTTTTCGCGGTAGGTGTTGTTGTACTGCATAGCCACCTCGATTGGAATGCCGTTTTTCTCGGTGTTGAGGTAGATGATTTGGCAGAGTTCGTCCTTGCTAACTTCCAAGTAGTCAATGAAATCCTTCAAACCATTCTCGGAATAGAACACGTCGTGGCGTGTGTTGCCGTTCTCGTCGGGACGCATATCGTGGAGTTCGAGGTGCACACCTTTATTAAGGAATGCAAGTTCGCGGAGGCGTGCCGAGAGGATGTCCCACTGATAAACGTGGCAGGTGAAAATGCTGTCGTCGGGTTTGAAAGTGATTTCCGTGCCGGTGTCGTTGGGTTCACATTCGCCCACCACTACAACTTCCGTGGTCGGTTTGCCGATGCTGTATTCCTGTTGGTAAATCTTTCCGCCGCGCTTGACGGTAGCCTTGAAATAGGTGGAGAGCGCGTTGACGCACGAAACGCCCACGCCGTGCAAACCGCCGGAAACTTTGTAGGAGTTTTTGTTGAACTTTCCGCCTGCGTGGAGGATGGTAAGCACCACTTCGAGGGCAGATTTGCCTTCCTTCTCGTGGTAGTCGGTGGGGATGCCACGACCGTTGTCCTTCACGGTGATGGATTCGTCCCAATTGATGTAAACGTCGATATTGTTGCAGAAACCGGCGAGAGCCTCGTCGATGGAATTGTCAACTACCTCATATACAAGGTGATGGAGACCTCTTTCACCGGTGTCGCCGATGTACATCGCGGGTCTTTTCCTCACTGCTTCGAGGCCTTCGAGCACTTGTATGCTGTCGGCATCGTAAGATTCTGCGGCTTCCTGCGCCGGATTTGTTATGTTTTCTTCCATTTATTTCGTCAAAAATGTATTTTTGTTTCAAGCAACAAAGATAATGTTTATTTGCGGAAAAAACAAATGTTTTTTTTCGCATTTTTTTGTATTCTTCTAATATTTTTCTACTTTTGTAACGGCTATTACAATAATGGACATTACAATAATGGGATAAAGATATGAATTTTTACGACAGAGAAAGCGAAATAGAGATTCTCAATAACAATTGGAATCTATCTAAGAATGGCAGCCGTATGACCGTCCTCGTTGGGCGTAGGCGCGTTGGAAAGACCACTCTGCTCACCCAATCAGGGACGGGAAATCCTATGCTGTACCTTTATGTTTCCAAAGACAACGAGAGGGTTCTTGTAAAAAAATTTCAGGATATTGCGACAAAATCCATTGGACTCCGTATTTACGGACAGATAGATAATTTTGCCGATTTCTTTGAAGAACTTATGAAATATGGCTGCGAACATCATTTCACACTTGTGTTTGACGAGTTTCAGAATTTTTTGAGAGTTAATTCCGCAATTCCTGGACATATTCAGGATATTTGGGACAGGTGGCAACGACAGTCGAAGGTCAACCTCATTGCGTGCGGCAGCATTTACAGTATGATGCACCACATATTTGACAATGGCGACGAACCGTTATATGGTCGTCAGGACTGTCGTATCAATCTTTTGCCGTTCAAAACGGGCGTACTGAAACAGATTCTCCGCGATTACAATCCGTCATATACCAATGAGGATTTATTGTGTCTGTATATGCTTACAGGTGGCGTGGCAAAATATGTGGCGTGGTTGATGGATGCTGGAGCGGTTACCAAAGACCAAATGCTGAGGTGGGCTACTCAAAAAGGTTCGCCATATCTTTCAGAGGGCGGCGAGTTGATAATGTCGGAGTTCGGTAAGGATTACGCCAACTATCTGAGCATATTGGAAATCATTGCGTCAGGACTTACTCTGCAAAGTCAAATTGACGGCATTATAGGCAAAAGCACAGGCGTTTACCTCAACAACCTTGAAAACAACTACAATTACATTCACCGTCATCTACCGATCTTTTGTAAATCGGGCAGCCGCAATCAAAAATGGATTTTGGATGACTGTTTCCTTAGGTTTTGGTTTCGATTTATTGTAAGCAACCAATCCCTTGTAGAAACCGAACGCAACGACCTCCTGCGCGAAGCCGTCTTGACTGGCTACGACCAATATTGTGGAATTGTCTTAGAACAATATTTCCGTCAAAAATTCAGAGAGGAGGGTCGTTTTACGGTTGTTAACAGTTATTGGGATCGCAAAGGGCAGAACGAAATTGACTTGGTGGCTCTCAACGATTTTGACCACAAAGCAGTTGTAGCCGAGGTGAAACACAATCCAACACGTTACAGCCATACGGAACTGCAACGCAAAGTGGACACCATCAGAAGGGAACTTGGCGGTTATGAGGTAGAATTAAAATGTCTTTCTATGGACGATATGTAACAAAATCTTCCCCTTACCCATCAAAAAAATAATCTAAAAATAGTTTGTTTTTTGCAATTTTTTATTACATTTGCACCTTATAAAAAAGTACGCAAGTGAAATGAAAAATATAATTACTTTGGTGGAGTATTCCGGCGTGGCGATAGAGCGGGGCGGGACAAAGATATTGGAAGACGTTAGTTTTTCGATTAAGTCGGGCGAGATGGTAACGATTGAAGGGGCTATCGGCACCGGCAAATCGTCGCTGTTTAAGACTTTGTACGCCGATTTGCCATTGGCGGGCGGCAAGGCAAAGGTGCTCGATTTTGACCTCAAAGGACTGCCAGACCGCAAGGTTTCTAAACTCAGACGCCGTATGGGAATTGTCTTCCAAGATTACCAACTCTTTGACAATAAGACCGTTGAAGGCAATTTGCAGTTTGTGATAGATTCGCTGGGATATAAGCCGCCGTGCGACAAGGAGGAGTATATCGCGCAGGTGCTCGAGCGCGTGGGCATCCCCGGCAAGAAAGGCACTTTCCCGCACATGCTGTCGGGCGGCGAAAAACAGAGCGTCGCCATTGCGCGTGCTATTGTATGCAAGCCAGAATTGATAATCGCCGACGAGCCTACGGGCAATCTCGACGAGGCGTCTGCGTTGCATATCGCCGAATTGCTGTATTCGCTTTCGCAGGAGGGCGCAGGGGTGATTGTTGCCACTCACGACGAAAATATTTTCAGCAATTTCCCGCACAGGACGCTGCGAATCGAGAACGGAACGCTTCGTGAACAATAATCTATATAATAATGTGTAGAAAAATAATTTTTGTCATATTGACGTTGCTGTCGGTTGGTGCGGCGGCCCAGCATCCGTTTTCGTTGGATTGGCGGGTGTTGAAGACCTCTAACGCCAAATTTATTTATCCTTCTTACCTTGGCTTTGATGCGGCGCGGCTCGCTAACGGCATCGACCGTGTGGCGGCGGCCGATACTGTCAATGTGGGCGTGAAGCCGAGACGGTTGCCGATTTTGGTGTCTGCCACGTCCAACACATCCAACGGCTACACCACTTTGTCGCCTTATATGATGGTGCTTTACACGCGCCCGATGGACGGTACGGGTTTGGGTTCGGCGGAGTGGTTTCAGACCCTCCTGACGCACGAATATAGGCACATTGTGCAGTACAATATGTTTGACCGTGGTTTTACGCGGTTGGCGCACAACGTGTTTGGCTACATGGGATGGAGTGCGTTGATGTACTCTGTGCCGCAGTGGTTTTACGAGGGCGACGCGGTGTATGCGGAGACGGTTTTGTCGAGCCAGGGTAGGGGACGAGTGGCAGATTTCGAGAGGCCAATTTCGGCGATTTTGCAGGAGCGCGGACAGTTGTACCCCTACGACAAAATGATTCACCGCTCGTACCGCGATATGATTCCAAATCATTATCCTATTGGTTATATGATGGTTACGGGTGCTAAAAGGCGGTTTGGCGCGGACATTTTCAGTAAGGTTGCCAAGCGTCAGTCGTGGTATTCGTTTTGGCCATTTGCCTTTGGGTGCGGATTCAATTATTACACAGGCGAAAGGCTCGGCAAGAATTACAGATCGACATTCACGGAGTTGAAGAATTTTTATACGCAACGTTCTAAGACACTTGATGTACGTGATTATCAAGTAATTAACAATACAAAAAAACGATTCTACACAAGTTATTATTCGCCTGTAGTGGTGGACGACGACAAGATGCTGTGCATAACTTCGTCGATGGCAAAGTCGGCGAAGTTTGTGGTTTTGGATATGACGGGGCGCGTGGTGGAGGTGCTTGGGCATAGCGACACCGACGGTTTTGATTCCGACGGTAATGTTATAGTCTATACCACTGACGTGCCGGACATTAGGTGGTCGGAGCGCAACTATTCCGACATCGCCGTGTTTGACATCGCCACCAAGACGTGTCAGATTGTCACCAACAAACAAAAATATAGCTCCGTGTCAATCTCTGGCGACGGCAAAAGGCTTGTGGCTGTGGAGTTTACGGACAATAGAATTTGCAAATTGGCGGTGCTGCGACTTTTCAAAAATGGCTCCGAATATCAGGTGCAGTTAGAAAAATCGTTTTACAGCCGTCCGATGGAGTTTTTCAGGTGTCCGCAGTTTTTGGACGACGATAGGATTGTTTTTATTTCTAATTATGACAACAAAAACTCCATCCATATCCTCGATCTCGGCTCGATGACGGTGAGCGAAGTTACCAATTATTCCCCTGAAAACATTCCTGAAGTGTGCCCCTCCGACGATGGCAACACCTTATATTATATATCCGACGTGAGCGGCATCGACAATATTCACTGTGTGCCAACTGCTGGCGGCGAATCGTCGCAAGTGACTAACGTCAAGTACGGCTTGATGAATATCTTTGTGTCGGGCGACAAGATTTATTTCAGCAATTACACCGAGAAGGGCTACAACGTGGCGTATTGCGCTGTCAATGAAGTAGTTGACAGCAAACAGCCAAGCGGTCTAAATTATTATAAACCATTGCTTCCCAAAGAACCCGCCGCAACCCTCGACCCGCTTGCAACAGAGATGCCCGACACTACAATCCTCTCAAAATCAAAGAAATACCATCAATTCTCCGACCCGTTCAGGTTCCTCGGATGGATGCCAGACGCGGCAGACGGTATTTACAGTGCTACGGCGTACACCGCCAACAATCTTGGCACGTTGGAAGTAGGCGTTTCGGAGACCTACGACAGCGATTTTAAGACGTGGCGCACGGGCGTGGCAGTGCAGTATTCGGGTTTTTATCCCGTGATTAACCTCAGCGCGTCGATTGGCGAGAGCGGCAGCAATGTGCTGGCTTCGTCTGACTTCTGGGGCATGAAATACCGCATCTACAAAATGACTTGGAAGGAAAATATGTATACCGCCTCGGTGTCGTTGCCGTTTAACTTGTCGCGGCTGTGGTACACGCAGAAGTTGAGTATTGGCACGGGCGTTAGTTGGTACGACATCAAGAACAAGCCGATTTCATCAGTTGCATACGAGGATATTCCCAACGACGGATTTGCGGTTTGGAGCGGTTCGGCGTCGTATTCGTGGGCGCGTCAGATGGCTTACAGGGATTTCAAGAACCCGTTGTCGTTCTCCGTATCGGCGAGCGTGCGCAATGCCTTTGCGTCGGATACCGAAGCGTCGATGGTGGCGGCTGCGGCGTCTGTTACAGTGCCGGGATTTTTTAGGCAGAATTATTTTACGGTGAGCGGCAATTTGGTGAGGCAGTGCCAGAAGGCTTACGGAGACAATCTGTACCTGTTTGACCATGCGGCGTTTGATTTGCATGGCTACAAGTCTGCCCGTATGCAGGATTTGGCGCGGGTGAGTGCCGAATATTCGTTCCCATTGGGTTACCCTGATTTTGGCATACCGAGTTTGATTTGGATCAAGAGGTTTAGGGGCAGTGTTTTTGGCGACGTGGCTCGTGGAACGCTTTTCCGCAAGAATTACGACTTCGCTTCGGTGGGTTTCAAGTGGCTTGCTGATTTTTGTGTGCTTAGGCTCAACTACAATATTACGGTGGGTTTCAGTGTTGCCAAAGGTTTGAAAGAGAATGGGTTAGACGATTTGGAGACAGGCTTGATACTTGAGATACCATTCTTTTGATGATAAAATTTGAAAAAAAGTTAAAAAAAATTTTTGTGGTTTTGTATAAAAGCATTATTTTTACCACAATAATTTTTACTTAACTATGGACAACACATCATCGGTTATGAAAAAGATATTAATGACCGTCTTGATTGCCGCCGCCACTCTCTGCACGACGGCACAGGAGGCGTATCAGCCTTTGAGAACCACTCAGGTGGCATCTTACAACATCGAGGCAAAACTCGACACCGACGCCAAGATGGTATCGGGCGTGGAGGTGTTGACGTGGAAAAACACTTCCAACGACTCTATCTGCGAGTTGATGTTCCACACCTACTTGAATGCCTTCAAGAACTCCGGCAGCACTTATTTCAAGGAAAGTGAGTTTAATACGGGTTACAATCTTGGAGCCGATCTCGACGAGAGCGAGATGGGCTACATCGACATCAACAGGATGGTTATTGTTGACGGTGAGCCACTTACGCAGGACATCAAGTATGTGCAGCCCGACGACGGCAACTCCGACGACCAGACCGTATTTGCCGTGCGCCTTCCCAAAGCCATCCTGCCCGGCGAGGAGATTAAGGTGCAGATTAACTTTCTATCAAAACTTCCCAAGATAATTGCCCGTACTGGCTACGAGAGGGGCGATTATTTTATGGTTGCACAATGGTTTCCGAAGATTGCTGTTTACGAGCCAAAAGGTATGAGGCAACGCGCCAAGGGTGGTTGGAACTGTCATCAATTCCATTATCACTCAGAGTTTTACGCCGATTTTGGCACGTATGATGTTGCAATTACCGTTCCCGAAAAATACAAGGTGGCTGCCACTGGTGTGGAGACTTACGAGGCAACGGTTGGCGACGGCACGAAGGTATATAAATTTCATGCGAGCGATGTGATTGATTTTGCGTGGACAGCCTCGCCTCGTTACAATGTTATCAGCGACACCTATAATAACAAGGGCATCAAACTTGTCTATATGCCTGAGCATGGCGGAGTTAGCGACCGTTACATTACCGCTGTAAAGTATGCCATGGAGTATATGGAAAAGCACGTCGGCGAGTATTCTTACCCGCAGATTACGGTGGTGGACGTGCCGTATTATGCCACCAACGCGAGCGGTATGGAATATCCGATGTTTGTTACGACGGAAACAGTAAAGGGCTTGCCGTCGGGGATTCGCACGATGGAAGCCACTGTAATACATGAGTTTGTGCATAATTATTTTATGGCAGTTGTAGCCACCAACGAATTTGAGGAGGCATGGCTCGACGAGGGCGTTACGCAGTTTTATGAAACCCAGATAATGGACGAATATTACGGCGAGGGGTCGCTTGTCAATTTTTTTGGCCTCAAGATGAATGATACCGAATGTAGTCGTTTGTCATACACTCAGAGTTACAACCCTGCCATCTCCACCATCGACAATTATGTGTGGAAATATCCGTCATATACCTACGGCACAATGGTTTACGACAAGGCTTGTACCATGATGCAGACGTTGAAAGGCTTGATGGGCGCGGAGCATTTTGACAATGCGATGCGTAATTATTATGCCAAATATCAGTTTAAGCATCCTTCGGGACGCGATTTTGCCGCCGTCGTCAACGAGGAGGTCGCCAAGATGAACAACCCCGACCTTGGCTCTAATATGGATTGGTTTTTCAATTCGATGTTGCGCACCGACGAGGTCTGCGACTACAAACTTACCAAGATAGTCAACCGCGAACAGGACAAGTCCAAACACGGTTTCTTTGACACTGGATTGGAAAAACTCTTTGTGGATCAGGACTCCACGTCGGAGATTGTTTCCTCGATATATTTGCAGAGGATGGGCACGATGGTGATGCCAGTGGAGG
>CAMJWL010000045.1 GCA_946409405.1 uncultured Bacteroidales bacterium | reverse complement strand
TACTTGACCGACCACTTTTTTATGGGTATGTATTCTAACAACAAGGTAAACAGCGTGGCATCACTCTTGAAGTCAAAAGGCTATTACTCAGCGTTTTACCACGGCGCACCCAACGGCAGCATGGGGTTCTTGCATTTTTCGCGGTTGGCTGGTTTTCAGGATTATTTTGGGATGACAGAATATTGCAACGACCTGAGTTTCAACGGCATGGCTGATTACGACGGACATTGGGCTATATGGGACGAGGAGTTTCTGCAATTTTACGCCAAAAGCATGGGCGAGATTCCACAGCCTTTTGTAACGGCTTGTTTTACAGCAAGTTCTCACAATCCATTCCGCATACCCGACCGTTATATCGACCAGTTTCCCGAAGGACCGCAGCCCATCACCAAATGCGTTCAATACAGCGACAATGCGCTCAGGCTGTTTTTTGATAAGTTGAAACAATATCCGTGGTTCTACAATACGCTGTTTGTTATCACCGCCGACCACACCAACCAAAACATCAGCCGCGAATACACCACCGACCGCAATGTTTTCAGGGTGCCGATTTTGTTTTATCAGCCCGGCGGCAATCTCAAGAAACTGTCAGACAAACTGTTTTGCCAAACCGACATCACGCCCACTATTTTGGATTTGCTTAATTTTGACCAGCCATACGTCGCCTTCGGCAATTCTTACTTTAACGCCTCAGACACAGTGGGTTGCGTTGTCAATTTTAGCGAACCTCTGTACCAAATTTCCAAGGGCAAATATTTTTTGCAGTTTGACGGCTCCAAGGAAACCGGCTTCTACATCCCCGACGAAGACGTAATGCTCCAAAACAACTTAATCGGCCAATTCCCCGATGAAGAATCCACGATGCTGCGGCTCTTAAAGGCTGAAATTCAGCAATATCATGTAAGGATGATTGAAAACAGGCTTACGGAATAAGATGCTCCGTCGCCATAATATCAGGCAATCCCTTGATAACACTCCATCAACTGCGCCGCCTGATTTTCCTCCGAAAATTTTTTGACGTACTCGCGACTTTTGGCGATTGCATTTTGACGAAACGACTGGTTTTCTGGCTTGTCCAAAAATTTTTCAATCGCCTGAGCCAAAGCATTTTCATTGTCGGGATTGACGTATTGGCAATCCGCGCCGCCCGCTTCTTCAAGGCACGAACCCGTGGCGGCAATTACGGGAACACCACAGTTGATGGCCTCAATTATCGGAATCCCAAAACCCTCATAACGCGACGTATATATAAAAACTTCACTCAAACGATAAATAGGCGCAAGGTCTTCAAACGGAACTTTGTCTAAAATTTTCACCATGTTTTTTACGCCCAAATTTTCGGCGGCTTTTTCTACATAGGCTGTGTAAGGCGTTCTTTTTCCGACAATTACAAGCGGCAATTTTTCGGTCAGCAACGGCAACGCCTTCACTATCAAAAGGGCGTTTTTCCTCTCCTCAATGCTGCCCACGTTGAGCAAAAAACGGTAGGGAAGATTGTACTTTTGCTTAACATTTTGCAAAACATCTTCTGAAAATTCCGATTTAAAAACCTTGTCGCAGCCTTGATAAATCACCGATATTTTATTGGAATCAATTCCAAAAAACTCCACAATGTCGCGTTTTGTACACTCGCTAACGGCAATAATTCGGTCGGCGTTTTCACAGGATTTGCGAAATTTGTAGGCGTATATTTTCCTGTCGAAAAACTTAAAATACTTAGGAAACCGCAAAAAAATCAAGTCGTGGATTGTTACCACACTTTTGGCGGCAGTCTTTTTGATTGAAAGCGGAAGTTCGTTGCTAAGTCCATGAAAAACAACATTTTTCAAAGTTGAAATTTCGTTTTTGCAACCAAAGACACGCCACAGCGACGACATTTTTTTCCAAAAACCCGACGTTGGCATCACAACTTCTACATTCTGGTTCTCGTCTAAAATTGTCTGAAACTGAGGATTTTTGCCCATTTTTGGCAAGAAAACAACATAGCGGTTCTCGGGAAAAAATTTTGCCAACAGATTGATGATATGCCGACTATAATTTCCGAGACCCGTGCGGTTGTTGGCGGCGCGTTTGCCGTCAAATGCTATGGTCAACGTCTGATTCATCGAACTCCCGGTACGGTTTTTCAAGGTTCAAGTAATAAAAATTGTGCTGGTGTTGGTCGTTGTGTGGCGGAATGGTCATGTAGTCGCCGTATTTTTGCGACAGATATTTGTCAAAATTTTCCACGCCCAAAAACTCCTTGCCCTCAAAAATCACCGGCGTAGGCTCGCCGAGGATTTCCTTCTGCATCACGCCGCGCCAACCATCGTCGTGATCCACGATGAGCCGCGATTTGTCGTAATCGTAGGCGGTCATCATCTTGCGGAGTTTTTGCTTGACCCATTGCTTTGAATATAGTTTTTGAAACATCAGCGGCAACCAACACGCCGGGCCGTGTCCGTGTTTGTAAGGGTCGCGATAGACGAAATAATTGACTTTTTTGTAATATTGGTAACGGAAAAAATGCCACCATTGCGCGATTTTGCCGTCTGGCACGCCGTCCAGCGGAAATACGTCGATATACGCACCGCCGATATATTTCAGGTGGTGGCGTTCTATGATTGTGGTTTCAGCGTCCTGGATTTTTGCAAATGGCAACGGATAATTGTCGTCGTTTTCGGCACAAATCACTTCGTAACGCTTTGGCAACCATTTAGTTGCATTAGCGATTAATTTTTCGTAGTCAGGACGCGGCATTGCAATATCCGCGTCGTCGTCCCACGGGATAAAACCCTTGTGCCTCACCGCGCCGAGCATTGTGCCGGCGGTAAGGTAGTACCTCAGATTGTTTTCCCGACACGCCTTATCGACTGCATCAAGGATTTCGAGGATTTTCAGCTGCAAAGGGCGTATTTCGTAAGTTGCCATAACTTTCAGATTTTCAAATCTTTAATCTTGTCATAATCCTCCACGGTGTCTATTTCCATCGAGAAATAATCCGTTGTGTCCAAATATTTGAAGACTTTCCCTTGCGGAATCAGCCGTTCAAATGCCTTTTCATAAAAGACGTTTGCAAGTCCTTCGTTGTCAATCATTTGATGCAGTTCTGCGTACAATGCCGTGGAGTATGATGCCGACATTTTTTCCAATCCAACAGATTCGCCGATGGCTTTTTCGATGCTGCATACCTTGCTGATTTCAAGCACGTTGCGGTCACCGTCAGAAATGATTTTTATTTCCTCCTCGCCGAGTTCGTGGCGATTCATGGCAAGCACGTCGGGATTTTTATCCGCCAATAGTCCCGAAATTATGTCCTCTGAAAACAGTATGTCGCTGTCAGACAATATGAAATCCTCGCCTTTGGCAAATTCTTCCGCCAAATATAGCGAATAAATATTGTTTGTGGTCGCGAAGTCCTTGTTATAAACAAATTTGATGTTGAGTGCAGGGTAGTTTCTCATTACAAAATCCTTGATCATCTCCTGCAAATATCCTGTAACTATCAGGAACTCAGTGATTCCGTTGGCGACAAAATTGTCAAGCGTCCTCTCCAAAAGCGTCTTGTCGTTGACTTTAAGGAGACATTTGGGCGTGTTTTCTGTGAGCGGTCTCAGGCGCGATGCTGTACCGGCGGCGAGAATTACTGCTTTCATTTTCCTGCTACTTTTTTGATGGTGTCGATAACGATTCTGTTTTGTTCGGGGCGACCCAATGTGATGCGCAGATGCGTATTGATGTCAGGCTCGTTCATGAATTTTATCTTGTAATCCTGTTCTTTGAGTGCGTTTTGCAACGGCTCTTTGAGTTCTATCGGATATTTAATCAGGATAAAATTTGCCTGCGACTTATAGACCTTGAATCCGCTCAACACACCAATTTCACGCTCATAATTTTTGCGGTCTTCGTTGATTTTGTCAGCGATGTCGCGGTAATAGTCGGTGGCTTTGAGTGCGGCGATTGCGAGTTCCTCGGAGATGCGGTTGTAGCCGAGGTACTTGTTGCCAAAACGGTTGAACTTGCCCAACCCGTTGCCCGTAAAACCAAATCCCATCCGCAGCCCCGGCAGTCCGTAAAACTTGCTCAATGTCCTTACAATCAACAAGTTTGGGAACTCGTCAATCAAACGTTTGATATAACTATTGTCGCGGTTGACGTATGATGCGTATGCCTCGTCTATGACGATGTAAGTCGTTTTGGGAGCCTCTTGGAGAAGGTTCTCTATTTGATTGGGCGTGAGCGCGTTGCCGGTAGGATTGTTGGGCGACGCAAGGAGAAGAATTTTTGGGTTCAACTCATGGAGCATTTTTTTGAGCGTGTCCATGTCGTAACGGTACGTATCGCCATCTTCGTACAACGGATACTGCACCGTCTGTCCGTCCACCTCGTCGGCGATAGACTTGTAGTACCACCACGAAAACTTAGGCACGAGCATCAGGCGGTTATGGTCGGGAAGGGTTAGGAAGTAATGCACCGCCTCCTTCAATAGATCCTCGCCGCCATAGCCGAGCATTATCTGTTTTTCGTCGATACCGTACTCCTCCGAGAGAAACACCGAAAAAATGCTTTTCTTGCCCTCGTCGTAGATTCGGGTATAGAATCCAAGTTTCTGAGTATCAAAGTTTTTCAACGCCTCCAACACTTGCGGTGCCGGGGCAAAATTAAATTCGTTTCTGTCTAAAAAATTCATTGTTTTATACAATTATTTCATCTCGCAAAGTTACACATTTCCTTCAACAAAACAAACTTTTTCTAATACAACAGCCCAAACATCCACAGTGGAATCCTGTTGCTGCTCAAAATTGCACTTTTAAAAGTACAATTTTCCTATTTCTTCTTTCTGATAATCTTTGCGAAAAGCCTTGGGAAAAAGCGACTTACCCAAATGCCGTTGGTTTCGCCGCCGCCGGCGGTGATTTCGAGTTTTTCTTTCTCGATGCCCTTGATAATCTTTTCGGCGAGGACGGCCGGATCAAGACCTTGTTCCTGCCCGGGGTCGTTTTGATTGCGGCGTTCAGCTTTGGCGTCGAGGGCGTTGATGGCGACGTTGGTATTGATGTAACCCGGACACACCATCAGGACGCGGATGCCGTTGTCGTAATTTTCGGCGCGGAGTGTCTCAAAAAAACCGTGCAGGGCGTGTTTTGCTGCGGCGTATCCTGAGCGCAGTGGGATTCCAAACTTGCCGGCAAGACTGCTCATGCAGACAATGTGTCCTGATTTTTGCGCAATCATGCCTGGCAGGATAACTTTTGTAAGCGCAACTGCACCCATGAAGTTGATTTTCATCATCCGTTCCACCACAAGCAAATCCTCGTCAATCACAAGTGCGCGTTGACTTGCCCCGCCGTTGTTAATCAGAATGTCGATTGCACCCATTTGCTCCACTATTGGCGTAGCAATGGCAGCGATGTCGTGGTATTTTTCGAGGTCAAGAGGGACTATTGTCACCTTGTCGGGGTATTTGCAGGCGGCTTTTACGCGCTGCAATTCAGACTCTCGGCGCGACGAAATGATGAGCCTTGCGCCAAGTTCAGAAAATTTATATGTCAACGCCTCGCCAATCCCCGACGACGCGCCAGTAATCCATACTTTTTTGTCTTTGAAATTCATATAACTATTAGAAATTAGTTATCAAATCTAACCCTTGTTTTTGATAAAAAGGAAACTTCCGGTCACTTGAAATCAATGGCATCTTCATCACCATCGAATGGGCTATAATGATGAGGTCTGACGGGTCATTATGGTTTTGGGCGGTATTGAGTTCGAGTTGCGACATACGTTTTACGACAGGAACATCAACGGGTACAATCTTAATCCGATACTCTTTCTCAATCGCATTAATCATATCCAATGGAGTCTTCCATGTCTTAGTGAGCAAATTCTTGTGTCTATGAATCCAAACAAGTTCCTTGACTGACTCAGAACTCATATATAAATTATTTCCATAATCTTCAAGAATTGCGTACACATCACGACTCAACCGGTCATCTTCTTCGGCATAAAACGCGAAAATATTGGTATCCAACATGTATCGTGCCATAATCTTCTAATTCAATGTTAAACAGCAACTTCAGAATCGGCATAGAAATACTTCGCAATGCCCAATTTGCCTTGCGTCATCTTCGCATAGTTGTGTCGTCTTGCCGCCACCCTTTTCTTTATGATGACAGGTATCAAGTCCCAATCTACATTATCACAGATGAAATTATCCATTTCCTTGTTTTCATCCAGTTCTTCTTGTGTAAATCCGTAATCCATAGCGTTCTGTTTTTAATTTGTTTTTTATTTAGACTGCAATATTACAAAATAATTTATAAATCTCAAAATATTTTTTTGTAATTTCGCACGTCAAAATCACCCAAAAAATTATGGCAGATATTTTAGTAAACATCACTCTAATCGTGATAATGGTGGGCATCGGTATGTCGCTTACTTTCAGCGACTTCAAAAATGTCTTTGTATATCCAAAACCAATCTTTACGGGCATCGGAAGTCAACTTTTGGTGCTGCCTGTGCTGGCGTTTTCGCTCGCGTGGATTGCGCCAGTGTCGGTGTACGGCAAACTTGGCATCGTGCTTATCGCGCTGTGTCCCGTGGGAACAACGAGCAATATTTTGGTGCATATTTTCAAGGGAAATACCGCGCTGTCTATCTCCATGACAATAGTAAACAGCATATTAAGTCCGTTTACAATACCTACCGTAATTGCCTTTGCGTCAACGTTTTTTACGAGCAACGGAGCGAGCGTGGAGATGTCGTTCATCGAAAGTTTCACACATATATTATTGACGGTAATTCTGCCCGCAATGTGCGGACTTTTGGTAAGGCGTTACATCCCCAAAATTGCCAACGCATTGGAACGCCCGCTCAAATGGATTCTGCCGCTGATGTTGCTTATAGTGTTTAGCATCAAGATTTTTTGGGGCGGCAACAATACCAATTCATGCGGCACACTCACCTTGGACGAAACCCTCATTCTAACACCTTTTGTATTGGGACTCAACATCTTAGGAATGTACGGCGGATTCTTCTTTGCAAAAATCAACCACCTCAATAAGCCCTCACAACTCACCGTTGCCATCGAGACCGGACTCCAAAACACGGCGATGGCTCTTTCTGTGGCCACCACCCTGCCCAACTCCTGCGAAATCGAAAAACCAGCCCTCGTATATGCAATGCTCACATTCTTTACGGCGGTGGTCTTCTGCCTGATACACAGCGAGGTGCGTATCAAAGATATTAAATCCTGAACCCAAACAGCGTAATATCGTCCGTCTGAATCAAATCGCCAATCCATTCCTCAAAAAACAATTTGAACGACATTTTTTGGTCGGCGAGGGGCATGGACTGACGTTTGGCGATTTCCTTTTTGAAATTGACGGCGAGGAGTTTCTTGCAGTAGGGGCCGCCCTCCACATCGGTACAACCGTCAGAATACATATATACAATGTCGTCGGGATAGAGTTGGATGTTCACGCAGTTAAACTTTTTTTCGTCATGAACCTTGCCGACAGAAAGGTTGTCGCCAAAATATTCCGACACTTCGCCGCGCCTCATCAGCACCATCGTGCGCTTGGAGCCCGCGAAAAAACCGTTCAGAGTCTCCGTGTCGTAGATAAACAGCGATATGTGAAGGCCGTCGCGGTCGATGTCTGTGTCGAGTTCCTCGCCCATCGTCGCCTGAATCTTTTGGTTGAGGTCGTTGAGCACGAGGTCGGGGCGGAGTTCGCTGATACGCCTCATCTGCAAGATGTCCCGCAATAGGTAAATATCTATCGCAGAGAGCATTGCGCCCGATATGCCCTGTAAGTTGCAGTCGCCAACGCCCGCAATCACCCACTTGTCTATCTTCATGGCAAACGAAAAATCGCCGCCGATGCGATCCTTGGGCTGTTCAAAGATAAAAAAGTCTTTCATCACGTGGCGCGTGGGCGTTACAGCCACCTGCAACACGTTTCTGAGGCGTATGGCGTAGTTTTGGTTGTTTGTGATAATCAGATTTGAATCCCGCAACAGTTTTTCGTTGTATTTGAGCGACGCTTTGAGCGTGTCTATCTCCTCGCCGAGGTCGATGATGTTCTGCATCTGTTCGTCAAGCATTTTGTCGTTGATGGCGAGTTGCGCGCCCTTCAATTCCTTCTCGCGGTTGGTATCGGCAATATGGCGGCTGAGGGTCTCAATGGTGTCTTCATGCGCCGCCAACTGATGTTTCAGACTATTGATAATATCTTGCTGGTCAGTAAGTTCCTTATTGCGATCCACCATCTCCTTGTGCATCTGTTCGGCGAGATATTTCTGTTTGAAAAACTTGTCGATATTGTTGCTCAGCACGCCAAACTCCGACTTGTTGTTCATCAATCGACCTATCTTGCCCACGTCGCCGCTATAAAAGGCCTCCGTTATCTTGTGCAACGGCGCCACAATCTTCAACTGCGTGTACATCACAAACGACACCAACATCAACAGCACCAACCCGAATATCGCAAACATCACCCTCAGCAATTTGTGAAACATGGTCTCCACCTCGTTGTCCGCCGTAAAGTAAAGGTACGCCACAGGGTTGCCATATTGGTTTTTGAGGGCGACATGGTAGAAATAATTGTCTTGATTGTCGAGGGCAGCCTGTTCGAGGAGGCTTTGGGAGAGGGCGATGTGCATCTTCACCGAGCCGAGCGACCGCGAAAATTCGTTCACCAACGAGTCAGAATAATCCTTGATGAGCATTATGTAGCCAGTTTCATCTTCCTGGCGCGTAAGGATGTCGTCGGCAGACACAATTTTATATATATAATAGGCAAACAACCTGTCGTTCTTCACCGAATAGAAGATGTTGCGATACCTGTCGCGGAACATGGCGGGCAGGCGGAGTTCCGAATAGAAATCTACACCGTCGTTGCCATCCGTGATGTTGTCGTAGAAAAGTTTGTTGTCCGTATCAAACAACGCCACCGACGCTGCATGGTACTGTATAGCCATGTAGCCGATGTTGACGTCTATCCACTCCATGTCCTTGTCTGCCATGGCATCCTGCAACTCGTCCCACGCCGAATTGTCGAACACCGGAGTCTGTTCCTGTATTATTTTGAGTTCCAAGATGTTGTCAACCATCGTGTTGCGCTGTTCGTTGGTGATGCGGCTGATATTGTCGTTCTCCCGTTGCTGCACCTTGTAGAAGAAAAACATGGTGAGCAACAGGATGCTGATGCTTGCTATCGAGATGGCGATAACACCCAATTGTACCGAGCGATATTTCATATTCTTACAGTTAGTGTTAACGTTGCAAATTTAAAAAACATTTTGCGAAAAAACCATGCCAACAAATATTTTTTTGTTTTAATCCTCAATAATCAAAGAAAAAAAATTAACTTTGTACTGCCAAAATAGTAGGCAAAATGGGTCAACTATTTGAGAATCAAGAAATTAATAAAAAAAAACAAAAATATAATGGGCATAATTCAAAATATTTTGAAGACCTTTTTTGGCGACAAGTCAAGCAAGGACATCAAAAAAATGATGCCGACGGTGGAAAAAATTAAGGCGGAATACGCCAAACTCGCCGGCGTCAGCAACGACGAACTAAGGGCACTCACCCAAGACCTCCGGCGGCAACTCAAAGACGCCGTGAAGGAAGAGGAGGAGCAACTGAAAAATTTTAAAGACAAACTCAACGGACACGAGCCGCTCTCTATCAAGGATCAGGAGCAACTTTACAACGACATCGACAAGTCGGAAAAAAACATCCAAGAAATCCTGAAAGGCAAACTCGACGAGATGCTGCCCGAAGCATTCGCTATAATCAAGGAGACTGCGCACCGTTTTGCCGAAAACGAACAGGTAACCGTTACCGCCACTGAGATGGACCGCAACCTCGCGCTCCGTTTCGACAACATCACCATAGACGGCGACAAGGCCATCTACGCCAACTCCTGGATGGCGGGCGGCAACAGGCTCAAATGGAACATGGTACACTACGACGTGCAACTTATAGGCGGCATCGCGCTCCACCAAGGCAAGATTGCCGAGATGGCAACGGGCGAAGGCAAGACCCTCGTAGCAACCCTCCCGGTATTCCTCAACGCATTGACTGGCAGGGGCGTACACGTAGTTACCGTAAACGACTACCTCGCCAAACGAGACAGCGAATGGATGGGAATGCTCTATATGTTTCACGGACTCACTGTGGATTGCATCGACAAGCACCAGCCCAACTCCGCTGCAAGACGCGCCGCATACTATTCGGACATCACCTTTGGCACCAACAACGAGTTTGGCTTCGACTACCTCCGCGACAATATGTGCAGCACACCCGAAGAGTTGGTGCAGCGCAAGCACGTGTTTGCAATCGTGGACGAGGTGGACTCCGTGCTTATAGACGACGCCCGCACACCTCTTATTATTAGCGGCCCTGTACCAAACGCCGGCAACGACATCCAGATGTTCCTCGAACTCAAACCCAAAGTGGTGAAACTCGTGGAGGAACAGAAGGCTCTATTTAACCGACTCCTTATCGACGCAAAAACTTACATCAAAAACGGCGACCGCGACAAGGGCGGCATCGCACTCCTCAAAGCGTGGAAGGCTCTCCCAAAAAACAACGCCCTCACCAAATTCCTCAGCCAGGAAGGCAACAAGGTTTTGCTCCAGAAGACCGAGGAAATCTACATGGCTGAAAACAACAAGCGTATGCCCGAAATCACCGACGAACTCTTCTTCGTGATAGAAGAAAAACAGAAGTCGGTGGACCTCACAGAAAAAGGCATCGACCTGATCACCGGCAATTCGGACGACCCGCAATTCTTTGTGATACCCGACGTGGGCAGCGAAATAGCCGAGATAGAACATTCGGATCTTTCGGAAGAAGAAAAAATGATGCGCCGCGACCAGGTGCAAAGCAACTTTGCCATCAAATCTGAGCGCGTACACACCATCAACCAGTTGCTCAAAGCCTACACGATGTTTGAGCGCGACCAAGAATACGTGGTGATGAACAACAAGGTGCAGATTGTGGACGAACAGACAGGACGTATCCTCGAAGGCCGCCGCTATTCTGACGGTCTGCACCAAGCCATCGAAGCCAAGGAAAGCGTCAAGGTGGAGGCGGCAACACAGACTTTTGCCACAATCACCCTCCAAAACTACTTCCGCATGTACGAAAAACTTGCGGGCATGACCGGTACGGCAGAGACGGAGGCTGGCGAGTTCTGGGAGATTTACAAACTCGACGTGTGCGTAATCCCCACCAACCGCCCCGTAATACGCGAAGACAAGGACGACCTCGTTTACAAGACCATCCGCGAAAAATACAAGGCGGTAATCGACGAAGTAGTAAGGCTCCACGAGGCGGGAAGGCCGGTTTTGGTAGGCACAACGTCGGTGGAAATATCGGAACTCCTGAGCCAAATGCTCCGTATGCGCAAACTCGAACACAACGTCCTCAACGCCAAGCAACACGCCCGCGAGGCAGAAATTGTGGCGCAGGCGGGTCTCAGCGGCACCATCACCATCGCTACCAACATGGCGGGTCGTGGTACCGACATCAAACTTAGCGACGAAGTGAAAGCCGCCGGCGGTCTCGCAATCATCGGCACAGAAAGGCACGAAAGCCGCCGCGTTGACCGTCAGTTGCGCGGACGTGCGGGTCGTCAGGGCGATCCGGGCAGTTCGCAGTTCTACGTGTCGCTGGAAGACAACCTGATGCGACTCTTTGGCAGCGACAGGATTGCCGCACTCATGGATCGCATGGGCATAGAGGAAGGCGAAGTGATTCAGCACAAGATAGTTACCAAATCTATCGAACGCGCACAGAAAAAGGTGGAGGAAAACAACTTTGGCATCCGCAAACGCCTCCTCGAATACGACGACGTAATGAACAAGCAGCGCGAGGTAATCTACCGTCAACGCCGCAACGCATTGTACGGCAACGGCTTGGACATCGAGATAAACAACATGCTCAACGACGCCTGCGACAGCCTTGTAAAATCCGGACGCAACGACGACTACACCTCGTTCAGTTTTGACGTAGCCAAGAGCCTGGGAATCAGTTGCCCGATTACCGAGAGCGACTTCCTGCAACTCTCCGACGAGGCCATCGGCGACAAACTCTTCAACTACGCCTTCGAGCGCATGTCTGACAAGATGAAACTCATCCGCGACAAGGCCGCGCCCATCATCCAAAACGTCTATGAGCACAACAAGCAGTTTGAGTACGTCATAGTGCCTATCAGCGACGGCAGGCGCGTGTTCCAAATCCGCGTCAACATCCAAAAGGCATACGAATCCAACTGCCGCGAGATTACCAAGGCGTTCCAGAAGATAATAATGCTCGTTACCATCGACGAAAACTGGAAACAGCACCTCCGCGACCTCGACGACCTCAAGCAGTCGGTACAGGACGCCCGCTACGAACAGAAAGACCCGCTCGTAATCTTCAAGATAGAGTCTAACGGCCTCTTTGGTCGTATGCTCGACAAAAACAACAAGACCGTAGTATCCACCCTGATGCGCGCCCAGATACCGATGCCCGACCCGGAGCAAGTAGCAATGGCTCAGGCACAAGCACAGGCTCAGGCACGCGCCCGCGAACAGGCAATGCGCCGCGAGCAGGAGAAGATGAAGGCTTCGCAGGAACAGGCAAACAGCCTCAACGACACGCCCAAGCCCCAGCAGCAGCCTCTCACCCGCCGCGACATTCCGCAGCGCACCCAGCCCATCAAGGCAGACAAGGAGCCGGGCCGCAACGACCCATGTCCCTGCGGCAGCGGCAAGAAATACAAGAACTGCCACGGCAAGTCTTCGTTGGAGTAAAAATTGAAAGTTAAGAAGTGAAAATTGAAAGTTGAGAATTGAAAATTTATTATGGTTTTCAAATTTCAATTTTCAATTTTCACTTTTTTTTAAATCATAACATGGCATGAACAAGATCCGGCAATTTTTTTCGCTGTACCTCACCAACGTATTCGGTGTGATGAACGACAACGTACTGAAAGCGTTGGTATGTTTTGTGGCGGCGACTTGGGTACAACCTGAGTATCAGTCAATTATAGTAAACAGCATGGCGGCGGCGATGGTGATTCCATACGTATTGTTTTCGCCGCTGGCGGGCAAGTTGCCACATTTTTTCCGCAAGAAAAATATTGTGAAGACAGCCAAAATATGCGAAATCCCGATAATGGCTGTGGCTGTGCTTGGATTCTACTTCCAAAACATAGCCCTCGCAATGTCGGCGGTGCTATGCATGGGTTTGCAGAGCGCACTGTTTTCGCCCGCTAAATATGGCTTAATCAAGGACATAGGCGGCGAAGAAGGCATCTCCATGGGCATGGGCGGCATGGAGGCGTTTGCATTTTTGGGCATGTTGATAGGCACATTTGTAGGCTCTGTGATGTCAGACCACAATTCGCTCACGCTGTATGCCGGAGTGCTGTTTGCGCTTGCCTGCGCGGGAGTGCTTAGCAGCCTCACCATCAAGGCACAAGAAACAGCGGAAGCGGAAGAAAGTTCTGCCAACCCAATCAAATTTTTGCGCGAATCGGCGGCTATCGTCAAGCGTTACAAGGGATTGGGACACGTGATAATGTTGCTGTCGCTGTTTTGGTGGTTTTGCGCGTCAATACAGATAATCCTGATTATCCATTGCAACTCCTACCTCGGCATGACCAACACGCACACCGGCTATCTACTTGCTACAATGGCAATTGGAATCACCGTGGGCTGTCTCCTCGGCGGCAAACTCAACCAACACCGCTACATGCTTGGTCAAGTGCCAAGGCTTGGCATCATCGCCGGATTGCTGATGATAATTGTATTCATCCTGCCCTTCAACACGATGGACAACTACCGTGCGTTGTATTTTGGCATTTTGATGACGATAATTGCCATCATCGTGGGCATCTTCAAAATCCCACTCGATGCCGAAATCCAAAAACGCGTTGACACCTCCGAACTCAACGTAATCCTCGCCTACTTCAATCTGATTTCGTTTATTTTCATTCTGGGCGCATCGCTCACCAACATCCTGATTACCAACTTTTTGCCCACCACATACGTATTCCTGTTTGACGGATTGGTGCTGATGGCATGGTCGTTCTACTTCCTGATGAATTACAAAGGCTCGCTGTGCTACCGTGTGCGCAACATCATCCGCCTCCATTACGACATCAAGATGAACAACAAGGAAGCCCTCGACGTTCCCAAGGGCGAAAACCTCCTCATCCTCCCGATGCACCGCGCCCTCATCGACCCGCTTATCCTCTTTGCCGAACTCTACAACTACAAACTCCAGCCGTTGGTGGACGCAAGGTTTTGGCAAAACAAGTTCATGGGGCATATTCTCAACCTTTTTGACGCGGTTCAAGTACCCGACCTCCGTCGTGGCGGACGCGAAGGCGTGGAACAGGTTCAAAAACTCGACGGCATAGTGAAAACGCAACTCGAAAACGGCGCAAACATTCTTTTCTACCCGTCAGGTCACATCACCCTCGACGGCAAGGAAAACATCGGCAACCGCCGCATGGCATACAATGCCTCCAAAATTCTCCCCGCTCACACCCGCGTAGTTGCCATCGAAATTCACGGTCTTTGGGGCAGCCGCTGGTCCAACTACGGTCGCACCCGCACCGCGCCCATGGTGCCGATGCTTCTCAAAAGTGTTAAATTTCTTCTGTTGCTCCGTTTCCTCTTTGTCCCAAAACGCAAAGTCAACATCCGTTTCACCGACATCACCGCCGATTTCCGCGAATGGTCCCAGTTGCCAAGACAGGGATTCAATGCCAAGATGGATGAATTTTATAATCGAGAGGAGGACGGGCTGGTGCTGACGAAGATATAAAAAAGATGAGTCCCCGTTAAGGTCGAGGACTCGCTACCTAATGTTTTCACAACGGAATAATCCTTATTGTGAATTGCTTTCATTTTATGCTGCAAATTTAAAAAACTTTTTTTATATTTGCAGCATCTAAACCTGAAAATTATGAAAAAAATTTTAGGACTTGACTTAGGCACCAACTCAATAGGTTGGGCGGTGGTGAATGAAGCCGAAAAAAATGACGAACAATCGTCGATTATTAGGCTCGGTGTCAGGGTGAATCCGTTGACAACCGATGAAATCAACAACTTTGAAAAGGGCAAATCCATAACCACAAATGCGGACAGAACCCTTAAACGCAGTATGCGCCGAAATCTCCAACGCTATAAACTGCGCCGCGAAAACCTCATTGAAGTTTTAAAACAGCATAATTTTATTTCCGATGACACCATTTTGTCGGAAAACGGCAATCGTACAACCTTTGAAACCTATCGACTGAGGGCAAAAGCAGCATCAGAAGAAATTTCATTGGAACAAATTGCCCGCGTATTGCTTATGATAAACAAGAAACGCGGTTATAAAAGCAGTCGAAAAGTAAAATCCACTGACGAAGGACAGGCTGTGGATTCTATCGATGTTGCAAAAATCCTTTACAATGATAATCTAACCCCTGGACAGTACGCACTTCAACTTTTGGAGCGAAAGCAAAAGTCGATTCCCGATTTTTACCGCTCCGATTTGCAGAGCGAATTAAATAAGGTGTTGGATTGCCAAAAACAATTCTATCCTGAAATCATCACCGATGATTTCAAAGAGCAATTGACCGGAAAAAACAGCAAACAGACTTGGGGATTGTGCCGTGACTTCTTGAAAGTTGAAGGCAAAAAGCGCGAAACTAAAGGCGCAGAACTAAAATTAGAAAATTACAGATGGCGAGTAAAGGCTCTTTCTCAAAAAATTGATTTGGAGCAAATTGCAGTCGTTTTGCAAGAAATTAATGGTCAAATTGCTAACGCGAGCGGCTATCTTGGCAACATCAGCGACCGCAGCAAGGTGTTGCGTCTTAATCATTTGACAGTGGGTCAATATCAGATGCAACAACTCGATGCCAATCCGAATTACAGCCTCAAAAACCAAGTATTCTACCGTCAGGACTATATGGACGAATTTGAAACCATTTGGGAAACTCAGGCAAAATTTCACAAGAAACTGACCAATGATTTAAAGGAAGAAATCCGCGATGTCGTAATTTTCTATCAACGCAAACTAAAATCGCAAAAAGGATTGATTTCGTATTGCGAATTAGAAAGCCATCAAGTTGAATATGAAGAAAACGGCAAAAAGAAGACAAGAACCATCGGTCAGAAAGTTTGCCCGAAATCATCCCCCTTGTTTCAGGAGTTCAGAATTTGGCAACGACTTAATGACGTTATTGTTTCTGGCTCGGTGATGCCAAACGATCAAAAAGACCTTTTCGGTTGGTCAAGCGATTACGGTTTTGGTAAGCGACCATTGACCGAAGAAGAAAAACAAGAACTTTTCAAGGAACTGACTACAAAGGAAAAACTTTCCAAAGCCGAAATCATCAAACTTCTTTTTGGTAATGCGAAAGATGCCGACATCAAATTCAATGAGTTAGACGGCAACAGAACGCTTGCTAAGATATACAACGTGCTTGATACATTCAAAGTTGACCGCAAGGAATACGTATTTGATTCCGCAATCGAAGGCAAAGATTTTGAAAAACAAAAAATCTATCAACTTTGGCACTTGTTGTATTCGTTTGAAGGCGAAGACAACGAACTAATCCAAAAACTAACTCAAAAATTTGGATTCGATACCGATTGCGCCAAGGCTCTTGCAAATCTGACTTTTGAATCAGACTACGGAAACCTTAGCGCAAAAGCATTGCGAAAGATTCTTCCACACTTGAAAGACGGACTCAATTATAGTACCGCCTGCGAGTATGCTGGCTACCGCCATTCAAAAAATTCACTTACAAAAGAGGAAATCGACAACAAAGAGTTGAAAGATTCTTTGAATTTGTTGCCAAAAAATTCGTTGCGCAATCCTGTCGTAGAAAAAATCCTCAATCAGATGGTCAATGTTGTCAACGGCATTATTGCTGAATATGGCAAACCTGACGAAATACGCATCGAACTCGCCCGCGAACTCAAAAAATCGCAGACCGAACGTGAGGATATGGCAAAATCTATGGCAAATACTACCAAACAGCACGAAAAATACGTAAAAGAATTGCAGCAAGATTTTGGACTGAAACACGTAAGCCGCAACGACATCATTCGTTACAAACTCTATTTGGAATTGGAAAAGAACGGTTTCAAAACGTTGTATTCCAACACCTACATTCCAAAAGAGAAACTATTCAGCAAAGAGTTTGATATTGAGCATATTATTCCTCAGGCTTCGCTTTTTGACGATTCATTTTCAAATAAAACTCTCGAAGCAAGGCAAATCAATCTCGACAAAGGCAAAATGACAGCCTTGGATTTTGTAGCGAACAGGTACGGCGAAAACGGTGTTGCTGAATACAAAAATCGCATAGACAGTATGCTTGCTCAAAATGCAATCTCTAAGACAAAGCATGACAAACTGTTGATGAAAGAAGCCAACATTCCATCGGGCTTTATCAACCGAGATTTGCGCGACTCCCAATACATTGCCAAGAAAGCAAAACAAATGCTCGAAAGCATTGTTAAATATGTTGTTACCACTACGGGTAGCGTCACCGACCGCCTGAGAGAAGATTGGCAACTTGTGAATGTAATGCAGGAACTCAATTGGGATAAGTACGACAAACTCGGACTTACTGAAATTGCGGAAGATACAGATTACAACGGCAACAAATACAAGATTCGCAAAATCAAGGATTGGACCAAACGCAACGACCATCGCCATCACGCAATGGATGCCCTCACAATTGCGTTCACCAAACGCAGTTTCATCCAATACCTCAACAACTTGAATGCACGTGTGGAAAAATCACCGGACGTGTATGTTGACTTGGAAAACGTTGAATTTATGGACTTGCCCAAAGAACAACGCGCCGGAGCGGTGTTTGCCATCGAGCGTACTCAACTTTATCGCGACGACAAAGGCAAACTTAGGTTCAAGCCGCCAATGCCTTTGGACGAATTCAGAGCCGAGGCAAAACGCCAGTTGGAAAACATATTGATTTCTATCAAGGCCAAAAACAAAGTTGTTACGCGGAATATCAACAAAGCCAAGAACAACGTAACTTCAAGAGTAATTGTCAACGGCGAAGAAAAGACCATCAAGGGGCAGATTGTAAAAACACCTCGCGGACAACTTCATAACGAAAGCATTTATGGACGTTATCGAAAAGTGGTTGTCAACGTTGAAAAAGTGAACGCCTCGTTTGACACTGCAAAAATAGCCACTGTGGCTTCGCCACGCTATCGGGAGGCATTGCTTGCTCGATTGGCATCTTGCGGCAACGACCCCAAAAAAGCCTTCACTGGCAAGAACGCATTGGAAAAAAATCCATTGTGGCTCAACGAATTGCACACAGATAAAGTTCCCGAAAAAGTGAAAACAGTTACTTATGAAGTTGCTTTCACTATTCGCAAACCTATATCTCCCGACTTGAATATTGACAAAGTGGTTGACAGCCATATAAAAACAATATTGGAAGATAGACTAAAAGAATACGGCGGTGATGCAAAACAAGCATTTTCAAATTTGGAAGAAAACCCGATTTGGCTCAACAAACCCAAAGGCATTGCACTCAAACGAGTAACAATCAGCGGAGTTAACAATGCTGAGGCACTTCACAGCAAGCGCGACAAAGATGGTAACCTGTGTTTGTGCGAGGATGGTAGCAAACAGCCTGTCGATTTTGTGAGCACAAGCAACAACCATCACGTAGCAGTATATCGCAGACCCAAATTGGACAAGAAAAACGAGCCGATATGTGATGAAAACGGAGTTCTGCAATATGAATTGGAGGAGAAAATTGTGTCGTTTTATGAAGCAACAGCACGAGTTCTCAATGGAGATTCTGTAATTGACAGGGATTACAAAAAAGATGAAGGATGGCAGTTTATGTTTTCAATGAAACAAAATGAGTATTTTGTTTTCCCACGTTATGATGAAAACGGAAATATGGTCTTCAATCCGCGAGATTTCGATGAAGATTGGTTCAAAAATCCAGACAACTATGCTACGATAAGTCCTAATTTATTCAGGGTGCAGAAATTCACATATAAAAACTATGTATTCCGCCATCATTTGGAAACTTCAATTGAAAAGAGCGGTTATAATTTAAGAGGATATACATGGAATGATTTTAGATGTTCAAAAGGATTGGATTGTATTGTGAAAGTCCGCATTAACCATATTGGTCAAATCGTTGCGGTTGGCGAGTATTGACATTTTGGCACACATATTGAAAATGTTAATTAAGTAAAAACCAATTAATTAACTTTTTCGATATGATAAAACGAACTCTATGTTTCAGCAATCCGGCATACCTGTCGCTGAAAAACAAACAACTGATAATAAAACTTCCGGAAGTGGAGAAAAACGGCACGCTTCCGGAAAGTTTTAAAACGAAAGCCACCACCACAATCCCAATTGAAGATATTGGAATTGTAGTCTTAGACTGCAAACAGATAACCATTACTCAGGGACTCTTGGAATCGCTTTTGGAAAACAACTGCGCCGTTATTACATGCGATTCGTCGCATTTGCCCGTGGGCTTGATGCTGCCGCTGTGCGGAAACACCGTGCAAAACGAGCGTTTCAGGGCGCAAATTGACGCTTCATTACCTCTAAAAAAACAACTTTGGCAACAGACCATCCGCCAAAAAATCTTGAACCAAGCCTCAGTTTTGGAAAAATTTTCAGGCGAGGAACACAAATGTATGCGCATTTGGGCAAACGAAGTGCGCAGTGGCGACCCTGACAACACCGAGGCACGGGCGGCGGCATACTATTGGAGAAATCTTTTTAAGGACAAAGTTGACAACTTTGTGCGCGACCGCGAAGGCGTTGCTCCAAATAGTTTCCTCAATTACGGATATGCTATTTTGAGGGCAGTGATTGCGCGGTCGTTGGTAAGTTCTGGAATGTTGCCAACGTTTGGAATCCACCACCACAACCGTTACAACGCCTATTGCCTTGCCGACGACATTATGGAGCCATATCGTCCGTATGTGGATGAATTTGTGTACGATTATTTTGTACAGCATCCTGACACCACGGAAGTTGACAAGGATTTCAAAGCCAATTTTTTGACAATACCCACCCTCGATGTTACAATCGATGGCAAACGCAGTCCGCTGATGGTAGCCGCCACTACCACCACCGCTTCGCTCTACAAGTGTTTTAGCGGCGAATTGCGCAAAGTCTCTTACCCTGAGATGCTATGTTGAGCCGTATAAGCGAATACAGGATTATGTGGGTTTTAGTGTTTTTTGACCTGCCAACCGAAACAAAAAAACAGCGGAAAGTGGCGGCAGATTTCCGCAAAAAGATTATGGCAGACGGCTTTACGATGTTTCAATTTTCGATTTACTTGCGTCATTGCCCAAGCAAGGAAAACGCCTTGGTACACATCAAACGTGTAAAGACGATACTTCCCGAAATTGGCAAAGTGGGCATTATGTGCATCACCGACAAACAATTTGGCGATATGGAGATTTATTTTGGCAAAAATCCTGGCGCAAAGGAAATTGCACCTCAGCAACTGGAACTTTTTTGACCGCCAATTAGAAACAGAAAAACCCGCCTTTCGGTGGGTTTTTCGTTGTCAAAAACAACATTTTTTTTAGTTTGTGAAAGACGCATAACCTTTTAAAGGTCAACACTTTATTCAGATCGTGTTGTTTATGACCCTGCAAAGGTAGCAAAAATGAAAGCAATTCACAACAGAATTTTAATCGAACCATGTGAACGTTCCGTTGTTTATGACCCTGCAAAGGTAGCAAAAATGAAAGCAATTCACAACTTTTCGCGATTCTTCTTCCCGTGCGTGGATGTTGTTTATGACCCTGCAAAGGTAGCAAAAATGAAAGCAATTCACAACCTTGTTATATATACTTTAAGCGAAAAAAAGGTTGTTTATGACCCTGCAAAGGTAGCAAAAATGAAAGCAATTCACAACCTACTATGGCTGAAAATTCTACAATGGATAGTTGTTTATGACCCTGCAAAGGTAGCAAAAATGAAAGCAATTCACAACTATTGCATCTTTCAAAAGCGGTAAAGATATGTTGTTTATGACCCTGCAAAGGTAGCAAAAATGAAAGCAATTCACAACTGTTCTCTGGATAATATTCAAGAGCGAAATGTTGTTTATGACCCTGCAAAGGTAGCAAAAATGAAAGCAATTCACAACTGTATGCAATATATTTTTCTAAATTGCTTTGTTGTTTATGACCCTGCAAAGGTAGCAAAAATGAAAGCAATTCACAACTGAAGAACATTTAATGGATTTAAATACCCTGTTGTTTATGACCCTGCAAAGGTAGCAAAAATGAAAGCAA
Organism: uncultured Bacteroidales bacterium; assembly: GCA_946409405.1. Lineage (GTDB taxonomy): Bacteria > Bacteroidota > Bacteroidia > Bacteroidales > UBA3824 > UBA3824. The sequence continues at coordinate 46 of CAMJWL010000045.1, read as the reverse complement.
TTCACAACTTGCAGTGATTCAGCCTCTTTGCGCCATTGGTTGTTTA
>CAMJWL010000044.1 GCA_946409405.1 uncultured Bacteroidales bacterium | reverse complement strand
GTTACGATTGGAAGGGATTTAGTTGCTTTGTGCAGTTCTATGGCGTTACCAACGTAACCCGCGACGTTACACTCCAATCTTTTGGCAACAAACTCAACACCGTATATGACCTTGGCTCTGTATGGTCGGTTGACAATCCCAACGCCGACATGACCTACTACCACTGGAGCACCGCGCCGGTGAGCAAGTCGGGTGGTTCGTTCCCGGCATACGGCTCGCAGTACAAGTTTGACGGCTCTTTCATCCGTCTCAAGAACATCGAGTTTGGCTACACTTGGACTTCAAAATCGTGGATCAAGAAGATTGGCTTCTCCCACTTGAAAGTATTCGTAAACGGCAACAACCTCTGGCTCTGGACTCGTATGCCCGACGACCGCGAGAGCAACCTCGGCGGCTTTGGCTATACTGGTGCTTATCCTACGGTTAAGCGTTACAACATTGGTGTTAAGTTCTCACTCTAAACCGAATCTTATACAAAATGAGAAACATTATATATCACAAAATACTAATCGGGGCGGCAGGGCTGTCGGTGCTGGCATCGGTGGCTTCGTGCGAGGATTATCTCGACAAGGCTCCCGAGACCACAATCACGCAGGCGGAGGCGTTCAAAGACTTCCGCAGTTTGCAGGGCTATGTGGAGGGCATCTATACCGCTATTCCCGACAAGGAGAAGTGCAACTGGTGTCCTTCCTGGAACTGGGGCGACGACGAGGTGTTTAATCCCGAGGCGGACGACCGCATGACGCACCAGGTAGATCTCGGCAACTTCAAGGCTTGGCAGGAAACCGGCAACTGGCTCTGCTACAACCCCAATCAGGGCGGCAACGGCGGTTATCACTTCGGAAGGTTGTGGACAAGCGCATTTCCCGCGTTGCGCAGGTGCAACATGGCTATCGAAAACATCGACATGATGGTGGGCACCAAGGAAGAGAGGGAGTTGATTCTTGGTCAGGCGTATTTCTTCCGCGCATGGTTTCACTTCGAGATGATGTCGTACTTCGGCGGCTTACCTTATATTAATAGGGTGTTTGATGCCGGCGAGGAACTCAGGGAGAAGCGTCTTTCGTATCAGGAGTGCGCCGACTGCGTGGCTGCCGACCTCCTTAAAGCCATCGAATATCTCCCCATCGACTGGGATCAGACCGTGGCGGGCAATGCTTACGGTACTGGCGGCAAAAACGATTTGCGTGTCAACAAGATTACTGCACTCGGCTACCTGGGCAAGAATTATCTCTGGGCTGGCTCTCCGCTTATGAAAAACGGCGCACAACTGGGCGGCACCAAGACATACGACTACGACAAGGAGTACTGCAAGAAGGCTGCTGACGCTTTTGCAGAGTTGCTCAACCTCGTGGAGACCGGTCAGACGCAGTATGGTCTTGCAGAGTTTGACTACGACAAGACCGAGGGCGAAGACGGCGTGGCTCGCGGCATATACGACCACACCAAGTCTAAGACCGCCAAGAGTTGTTTTACGCAGTTGTTCTACGATTTCAACTGGGTGATGCCCGGCGGCGACAATGCTGGCAGGGAGGCCATCATGCGTGGTCTTTCGGGCGAGAATGGCAATGCAAACAACACCAACTGGAACACCTCCAAGGTGTTCGGTCCCAAGGTGGCAGGTATTGTGGAGCACGACAACGTAATCCACCAGCCCACCGCCAACATGATAGACGCATACGGCATGGCAAACGGCCTTCCGTTGCCCGACGACATCACCAAGCCCGACCCCGTGAGCGGTTGGGATCCTACGCATCCTTTCAAGGACAGGGATCCGCGTTTTTACCACGACATCGTGTTCGACGGCTTCAAGTACGTGAATGCCGCCGCTGGCAAACTTGAGGCTTCCAAGGAGTATCTGAGGTATTGCAGCCTTTATACGGGCGGCGCAATGCGCGACCAGGCTCACGCAAGCCAGACGGGTTACTTCTGTCAGAAACTTGTGCCTCACACCTGCAACATCGCCGACCAAGCCTACGATTATGGCAAGGGGCTCCACTGCTACATCCCGTTCATGCGCCTTGCCGACATCTACCTGATGTACGCCGAGGCTTGCGCAGCCGCCGATTATCAATCGCCCAAGTGCGAACTTTCGGCTGTGGACGCTGTTAATAGGATTCGTACACGTTGCGGCGCAGGTCCGTTGGGCGGTCCCAATGCCGATGCCAAATACACCACCGGCACAGGCCTCATGGACGAGATACGCCGCGAGCGTGCTGTGGAGTTGGCTTTCGAGGGCTTCAGGTTCAGCGACTTGCAGCGTTGGTTGCTCCTTACCGAGCCTAAATATACCATGAAGTATTCGCACGAGTTCGACCGTGTGGAGAGCGACGACTTCTACGCCAAAAACGATCCCAAGGACGCGAGGGTGCAGAATTTCAGGAAGAAGGAAATATTGACGCGCAAGTTTACCACTAAGCACTATTGGTTTCCGCTTCCCGAATCGCAGGTATATCTCTATCCTGAATTTAAACAGAATCCTGGCTGGTAAACCGGCATTTTACACGAATTTAAACTTCAAAAAATGAGACATATACACAATAGTTTAATTATATGCGCTGCCTTGGCTGCCGTTCCTTTTGCGGCGGATGCCAGGGCGGAAGTCTCCGGCTTGCCGGCGGCTATGGCGGCATACGAAAGCAGCACGCCACTTGCCGCCTCGCCCCAGGAGGACATCGTTATCAAAGGCAGGGTGGTGGACGAGCAGGGCTACCCTTTGCCGGGTGTTACCATTGCCGTACAAGGCACTACCAAAGGCACTATCTCTGATGTTAACGGCAACTTCGAGGTAAGTGCGCCGGAGGATGCCATCTTGGATTTTTCGTTCAAGGGGTATTTTGCGCAGCAGGTGGAAGTGAGCGGACGCGAAGTATTGGGCGACATCGTGTTGACCAAGGACGTGGAGTCTGACCTCGTTAACGTCGCCTTCCGCAAGGTGAGCGAGGACGACATTTTGGGCAGTATCTCGTATGTCAACGTGGAGGAAAACATGAAGACCAACTATTCCACTGGCGCACTCGACTACATGGAATCGTATGTGAGCGGCTGGAACGGCTCTACGCTCTGGGGCATGAACCCCGAAAACTCCAGTTATTTCATCGTGGTGGACGGTGTGCCTCGTGGTCTTGCGGGTTACGAAAACCTGCTTTCCACTGAGATAGAATCGATTACCTTCCTCAAAGGTGCGGATGCCGTGGCTCTCTACGGCAGCCGTGGTGCCAAGGGTGCCATACTCATCACCACCAAGCGTGGCAAGGTGAGGGACGGTCTCGAAATCAATAGCCGTGTGTTCACAGGCTTCAATGTCGCAAAGAGTTATCCGCAATATCTCTGCGCCGCCGAATACATGACTCTCTACAACGCCGCCCTCAAAGGCGACGGACTCGATCCCATCTATTCAGACGAGGACATCTACAACCATGCTTCTGGCAAAAATCCGTACCGCTACCCGGACGTGGATTACTATTCCGACGAGTACATCAGCAAGGTGATGAACCACACCGATGTCAATGTGGAACTCGTAGGCGGTTCCGAAAGGGCTAAGTATTACGGCAGCATCAACTACTGGACTGCTGGCGACTACCTCAAAGTGGGCGACGCCAAGGACAACCGCACCCATCGTTACAGTGTGCGTGGCAATGTGGACGTCAAGATTGCCGATTTCATCAAGGCATACATCAATGCAAACGCCACATTCTACGACGTGAAGACCGCCGGCAATGCCAATTGGTGGAGCGCGGCCGCCTCTCAGCGTCCTAACCGTCCTGCCAACGCCGCTGCTATGATTCCCGTGGACATGGTGGATCCCGACAATCAGGCGGCTCTCGACCTCCTCTCCACCACCAAGAACATATACGACGGCAAGTTCCTTTCGGGTACGTTGGACGACAAGACTTCTGTCTTTGGCGACATCTATGCCGCTGGTTCGAGGAAGTACACCATCCGCAAATTCCAGTTTGACGCGGGTCTCGATTTTGACCTCGCTCATTTGCTCCCCGGTCTTTCCTTGAAAACCATCATGGGCATGGACTTCTCCACGCAATACACCACGGCGTTCTCCAACGCATACGCAATCTTTATCCCCGAATGGGCTTCGTACAATGGCAAGGAGTACATCGTAGGTCTTACCAAGGAAGGCGAAGACTCCCGCACCGGCTATCAGAGCGTTTCGGGTTCCGACGACGACAGGATGATCAACGTAACGGGCATGTTCGACTACAAGCGCAGTTTTGGACTCCACAATGTGAACGGCATACTGCTCGCGAGCGGTTCGCAGCAGACCGAACTTGGCACCTATCACAGCGATTGTAGTGCGCATATTGGTTTCCAGGCGGCTTACAACTACGCCCACAAGTACTACGCCGATTTTAGTTCGGCTCTCGTACACTCCGTGCGTCTGGCTAAGGGACACCGCAATGTATTCTCGCCGTCGCTGACCCTCGGCTGGGATATGGCTAAGGAGTCGTTCTTGGAAGGTTCTTTTGTGGACAAACTGCAACTCGAAGCCTCTGCCAGCATCCTCCACGAGGATTACGACATTATCTGGGGCAACGACAAGTATTACCTCTACAACGGCGCATGGCAGATTAACGAATGGGGCTTTACCTACGGCGACGGCAAGGCGGCAAGGGCTGCTACGCCCACCCGTGGCAACAACGACGAACTCGAGATGATTAAGCGCAAGGAAGTGCGTTTTGGTCTCCGATCTTCGTTCCTCAAAGGCATGGTAACTTTCACCGGCAACTACTTCCAGAACAACATGGAAGGCTACCTCATCCTCTCCGGCAGCAACCTGCCCGCCCACATGGTCAATTTTGTGGCTCTCCGCAACAACGACATCGTACACCGCGACGGCTTCGACTTTGAGGTAACATTCAATAAGAAGTTTGGCGAGGTTGACTTCTCGATGGGCGTGTACGGCACACATTATAATACCAAGCGCACCAAGTACGAGGAGACCGTCAAATACGACAATCTCGCGCAGGAAGGCACTCCCGAAGACGCTTTCTGGGGATTTAAGTGCTTGGGCATCTTCCAGACCCAGGAGGAGATTGACAATTCGCCCGTGCAGAATCTCGGTGCGCAGGTTAGACCCGGCGACCTCAAATATGCCGATACCAACGGCGACGGCGAGGTAAACACCGACGACATCGTGCAACTTGGCAAGTATGGCATGTACGGCGACCCGACCTCTCTGGGTGTCAACCTCACCGCCAAGTGGAAAAACTTCTCGTTCTTTGTATCCGGATACGGCGGCTTCGGAGCCACCAACGCCAAGGGCGGCGTATATTTTGTAGAAGACGGCAATGCAAGCATCGCTCGTTTTAGTGGTTATCAATACTACCAGATGGACGAGGACGACAAGTATTCTGTAATAGCCCGCGACTGCTGGCGCGAAGACAACACCAACGCCAAGTACCCCCGCATTTCGAGCAAGGCTAATTCCAATAATTACGCCCCCTCCGATTTCTGGACGTTCAAGCGTAACGTGTTCTACCTCGACAAGATTCAGGTTACATACGAACTTCCGTCGCACCTCTTTGCCGGCACGTTTATCAAAGGCGTATCGGTATTCGCGTCGGGTGCCAATCTCTTGACGATTTCCAAGGAGCGCGAGTGGCAGGAACTCAGCATAGGCAGTTCTCCAAGGGCGCGTTACTACGGTGTCGGCGTACAAGCCAAATTCTAATTAGTAATCAAGGTAATTATTATGAAACTGAACAATATATTGACATATTCGGCTCTTGCCTCGCTCGTGCTTGTTGGTTGCGACGATATGTTTGAACCCAACATCGAGCAGCACCCGGACTTCGACCAGCTGATTACCAATCCGTCCAACTACTACGGACTGCTGATGACGCCGTACTCGATGTTCAACGATGGCAACACCTTCTACTCAAACCGCATCCACGAGGATTTGTCAACGAGCGACTTCTACTCAAACAACCTGACGTCCAACTGGCTCCTCATGGGACGCGGCAACTGGACCACCAAGGACAACGGCAACCCCGTTGACAAGTGGGAGCAGGTGAGGGAGTCAATCCAGTACATCAACCTGTTTCTGCAATCGATGGATCAGGTAACGTGGTCCAAGGATCCGCAGACCAACGAGGAGTTTAAGCAGCGTCTTACCGGCGAGGCGTATGCCCTGCGCGGCATCCACAATTTCTTCTTCCTTCGCGCCCACGCCGGGTACGTGGAGGGCGAGAGCAAGATGATGGGCATTCCAATCCTCACCGAGCCGGAAGACATCAACTCCGACTTCAACATCCCGCGCCAAGACTTCAAGACCTGCATAGACCAGATTACGAAGGATCTCAACGAAGCCCTCAAATACCTCCCCGACGAGTACAAGGGCGAGGATCTTGTGAACGGGCAGAGTCGCAACGGCCTTATCAACGGCACTATCGTGAAGGCTGTGAGGTCGCAGGTGGCTCTCATGGCGGCAAGCCCGCTCTATGCCGACGATAGCGGCGTTACCTGGAAGGAGGCGGCAGATTACGTTGCCGAGGTGCTGCAAGGACACACCGTGGTGCCGGACGGCAACACCTGGTACTGCCACACCGAGGAAATCAACGCCTTCACGGCTGGTGCGTTGCCCCCGGAGGTAATTTGGCGTGGCGACCGCTCCGGCACCGACGACACCGGCTACGAGAGCATGTGCTATCCGCCGTCGCTTAATGGCAGCGGTCAGATGAACCCGACACAGAACCTCGTGGACGCTTTCCCGATGGCAAACGGCTACCCAATCACCGAGAGCGGCAGCGGATACGACCCCTCGCATCCCTACGCCAACCGCGATCCGAGGCTCGACCTCTACATCATCCACGATGGCAGCGATTTTAAGGGTACACAGATTAATACCTGTGTAAACAACGACGACAATTCCGACGGTCTCAATAAGGAGACCGACAAATCTACAAGGACTGGCTACTACATGAAGAAGTTCCTCAACGAGGAAGTGGGCGTGGAGACCGGCAAGGTAAACGGACGTCGCCATTACAAGGCTCGCATCCGCTACACCGAACTCTTCCTCAACTACGCCGAGGCGCAGAACGAGGCAGAAGGCCCGCAGTCCACAGGTTCGCTCGGCATGTCGCCTTACGATGTCATCAAGGCAATCCGTCAGCGTGGCGGCATCACCAACGACCTCTACCTCGAATCCATCAAATCCGACAAGGACAAGATGCGCGCCCTCATACACAACGAGCGTCGCATAGAGTTGATGGGCGAAAACTTCCGTTTCTGGGATCTCCGCCGCTGGAAAGAGCCTATCAACGAGGCTGTTAACGGCATCAAGATTACCGCCTCCGGCTCCGACAGAACATACGAAGTGTTCAAGATAGACGACCTCCGTTTTGGCGACCACATGTACTTTGGCCCTATTCCTGAAACCGAAGTCCTCAAATGGTCCAACCTCAAGCAAAACAAGGGTTGGGAATAATGTTGTTGGACTCCTTAAAACTATAAAATGATGAAACTTAAGAATCTTATATTAGCAATGTCGGCTGGTGCGCTGGCTCTCGGAATGTCGTCCTGCGAAAACAAGGACAAGTCGTTCCCCGATTACGACGGCGGCACAAATGTCTTCTTCGCGTACCAGTACCCGATTCGTACAATCATCTTGGGCGACCTTACTACCGCAGACAATTCGCTTGACAAGGCGCACAAGTTTCAGGTTTACACTACTCTTGGCGGCTCTTACAAGGGCAGAAATGCCGATGTGGAGGTGATGGTCGATAATTCGCTCGTGGACGGTCTCACCCTCGACAATGGCGACCCCGTAAGGGCGTTGCCAGACCACTACTACACCCTCAGCGGCACTACAATGCGCTTTGGTGGCAAGCATCAGGGCTGCATTGACGTGCAGTTGAGCGACGAGTTTTTCAACGACCCCCTCGCCGTAGGACAAAACTACGTGCTGCCTCTGCTCATCACGCAGGCTACTGGCGTGGACCACATCAAAACCGGCACTCCAAGCGAGGAGGGCACCAATCCGGTGCGTCAGGACAAGGACAGTTGGAATGTGCTTCCCATGGACTTCACGCTCTATATGGTCAACTTCATCAACAAGTACGACGGCAACTATCTCCGTCGCGGCACTGATGAGATTATTGGGGCTGGCAATAGCGTGACAGTTGTGGAGCGCAAGGCAGAATATGTGGAATACGACGAGGTAATCAAGGCGACCACCAAGTCGCTCAACTCTGTGGTGATTACCATTCCCAACCTCTCTGTAAACGGCTCGGTGGTAACGTGCGACATCCTGCTCACCTTCGACGACAGCGACAATTGCACCATCACCTCCGCCACCAAAGGCTACACGGTAACGGGTACGGGCGAGTTTAAGTCTAAGTCGGAGATTAAAGCTTGGGGCAACGAAGACCGCGACGGCCTCTACCTCCATTACACCATAGACCTTGGCGGCGCGCAGTACAAGATAGAGGACATACTCGTAGCCCGCGACAGGGGCGATGCGTCTTCTGTACGCGAATTTAACGCCACATACAAAAAGTAGTATTTAATCGTTTAATAGACAGACAATTATGAAGCATACTAATAAATGGCTTTTGGCATTGCTTCCGGCTGCTCTCTTGGCTTCGTGTGCCGAAGACAAGTTTGAGTCGTATCTTGTACCCGAACCTGAGAGCATCGCCGAGTCGCAATACCTCAACGATTACCAAGTGCTTAAGGAATACACCTCCGGGCTTAAACTTGGCGCGGTGGTGGACGTGTCGGCATATTCTGCCAAGGGTGCTATATTTGGCCTCACCAAGACCAACTTCAACGAGGTGACGGGCGGTGCGAGCCTTATGCACTCCACTCTCGCCAAGGACAATGGCGGCATCAACTTGTCTAACATTGTTGACATCCTGTCTGGCGCGGAGGCTGCGCAGCATACGGTGTTTGGCTCGACGTTGGTTAGCAACACCAATGTTAACGGCAAGTATTTCACCAACATCCTTGCCGACAAGGTGGACCCCAACTATGTGCCGCAGAAGGTGGAGATTAAGGGGCACGACAACGCCACGTGTGTGCGCGTCCAGGCGAGCGAGATGGTGTCCCAGCCGTGGGACAATCAGTTTTGGCTCGTGTGGGACGAGGCAGACGCCATCAAGAAGGGCGACAAGTGGGAATACACGATGAAGGTTCGCGCCGACGTAGAAGGTGCGAGCGTTGGCACGCAGGTGCATAAGAATCCGTCCGAGTACATCCACTGGGCCGCCATCGGCAATATCGAGTTCCCTACCGAATGGACCGAAATCACGGCGAGTGGTTCTTTTGACGACGACGCGCAGGTGGGCGGTTTTTCCATCGCCTTCAACCTCAATGACTTCTCTCCTGCCAACAATTATTACTTCGACAACATCAGTTTCAAGATTAACGGCAAGGAACTGATGAAAAACAGCAATTGCGACGGCGACGACGCATCTTCCTTCGTATCCAAGGACGTCTACACAAGGGAACTGACCGGCGCGGCAGACCCCGTTCCCGGCGAGATTGTGAAGGGCTACGACTACACGTACTGGGGCTATGCTCCCACCGAGACCGAGGTGGAGTACAATAAGCCCTGTATCATCGTTCGCACGCAGGATATGGTTGCCAATCCTTGGGATTCGCAGTTCTGGATTCGCTGGAACGAATCTGATGCCATCAAGAAGGGCGACAAGTGGGAGTGCAAGATGAAAGTACGTGCCGACCAGGAGGCTTCCATCGGTACGCAGGTGCATAAGAATCCGTCCGAGTACATCCACTGGTCTGCTATCGGCAATGTGTCTTTTACACCCGAATGGAGCGAATTTACAGCGTCTGGTACTTTTGGCGACGATGCTCAGGTGGGCGGTTTCTCCATCGCCTTCAATCTCAACGACTTCAACCCCGCAAACAATTATTACTTTGCGTCAATCAGTTTCAAAATCAATGGCACTGAATTGGTTACCAACGTTGACCTCACCGGCAGCGACAATTCCAACTTCGTCTCCAAGGAATATCCTGGCAAAGATCCCGTGGCGTCTGTAATTAGCCCGAAGGCTGTATATACGGTCAAGAAGGATACTCCTGGTACGCCGCTTACGCCCGCTCAGAGGCGCGACACCGTGGATTATGCCCTCCGCACTTACATCAAGAACGTAATGGACGCCGCCTCTGGCAAAATCACTTCTTGGGACGTTATAGGCAACGTGTTGGACGACAATGGCAAATTCCGCGAAGCCGCCGACGCTAAGACCGAGTACAATTGGAGCGCGGATTTGGGCGAGGAGAATTTTGCGCGTCTTGCCGTTAAATACGCCCGTGCGTCGTTTGCCGAAAGTGGCGGCAATGCCGGCGACCTCAAACTGTTTGTAAACGAGGACGGACTCGACAATGAAGCCAAACTCGCTGCTCTCAGCGGCTGGATTACCAAGTGGGAAGGCGACAACGCCACCAAGATAGACGGCATCAGCACCAGCATCAACGCCGCATACAGCGAGAACGCGGAAGCCCTTGAAGCAGCCAAGACCAAGATTGCCGACATGCTTGCCGCGCTCGCCAAGACCGGCAAACTCGTGCGCATCTCTGGCATCAACCTTACATACAAGGACGCTGCTGGCAGTGATGTCAAGACCGCCGTTATGACCACCTCGCAGGCTAAGAATATGGGTTCGTTATATGGTTTTATTGTAAAGAAATATAAGGAACTCGTGCCGTCAACCCAGCAGTATGGTATTTTTATCAGCAATATCATAGACAATGGCGATACGCCCAATGGTCTCTGGAATTCCAAATACAACCGCAAGCCTCAGTACGGTGGTTTTGCCGATGGTTTGCAGTAACGATTTGATGTTTTTCATTAGTTGTTATTTATTTTGATTTAGTTTAATTTTATATTTTGGTTTAGTGTGGGGCGCAGGCTTGTTTCGGGCTTGCGCTCCCTTTTTTTGCCGTCAATTATACAAAAAAAACATTTCCTTACTTTTTTTCATAGATATTATTTGTAATTTTGCAAATCGTATAATAACAAATTCCATAACTGTTTAAAACCTCAATTAATAATGAAGAAATACTTATTGATGTTGCTTGCGGCGGCGTGTATTACTGCTGCCTGTGGCGACGACGACGAGGAAGAAATCAAGCCGGAGCCTACGCCCGTGCCTTCCGACTCCACCAATGTAACTCCTGCGGACACCTCCAAAGTCACCCCGACTCCCACGCCCGACACCACGGAGGTCGCAAAAATCACCCCAAATTCCTTCAATCCGTTGAAGACTTACATCGACCGTGCCGCGCACCCTATCTTCAAACTTTCGGGCGCGATAGAGGCTTGGGACTTCAATAGTCAGGCAAAACTCCGCGACACGCTTGCGCTGCATTTTGACGAAATCGTGGCGGGCAACTCCATGAAGTATTCGGGTTGTGTGGATGGCAACGGCAATCTCAATTTCAGCACCGTAAAGCAGTTCTGTGAGAAGGCAAAGGCTGCCGGTCTTACCATTTACGGACACACTCTCGCATGGCACTCGCAGCAGCAGCCGAGTTATCTCCTGGGACTTATGGCAGACAAGGAGGTAGAAGTGCCGGAGGAAGAGATGGTGGAGGTAGAGAAGTACTCCCTCGATTATGCCAACGTAAAAACCTACAACTTGTGGCATGGCGATTTCCAGAATGCCGGCAGCAATGTTGATTACAACATCACCATCGAGGATGGCTTGTTGCACATCACCAACAAACAGGTCGCCAACCCTGCCTACGCGGTGCAGTATGTTGTAGCCGGTGGACTTGGACTCAAAAACGGCTCCAAGTACACTATGACAATCAAACTCAAAGCCTCTGCGCCCGCCACTGTAACCTATCAGATTGGCGGTTTCAGTCCCAGTTGTTTGACAGGCTCTCTCGACATCGACGAAGACATGAAGGAATACGTAGTGCCGTTTACAGCGGTTGCCGACGACGGTCATGTAATGCTCCAGCATGGCGACTTTGTGGGCGATGTATGGGTGGAGAGCATCAAGTTTACCCACAAGGGCAGCGGCAAGACCATCGCCCTTACACCTGAGCAGAAGCGCGACACCCTCATCTGGGCTATGGATCATTGGATTGCCGGCATCATGGAGGCCACAGACGGCTTTGTGAAGGCTTGGGACGTGGTCAACGAGGCTCTCTCTGGCGGCGACAACGACGGCGACGGCATCTACGACCTCCAAAACTATGGACAAAACAACGCCGACGACCCCTCCAACGTTTCCTCTGGCGTGTTCTATTGGCAGGTGTTTATGGGCGACCTCGAATACATGCGCACCGCAGTGGCATCTGCAAGAAAGCATTTTAAGGGCAATCCCGACGAACTCAAACTTTTTGTTAACGATTACAACCTCGAATCCGATTGGGACGACAATGGCAAACTCAAAAGCCTTATCAAGTGGATCGATAAGTGGGAGGCCGACGGCGTTACCAAAATCGATGGCATCGGTACACAAATGCACATCACTTGCTACGAAAACTCCAACTTGCAGAAGAGCAGCGAAGACCACATCGTAAAGATGTTCCAACTGATGGCGAAGAGCGGCAAACTTTGCAGGATTTCGGAACTCGACATGGGCTACAAGCGCGGCAGCAACAAATGGGGCGGTTCCAACCTCAAAACATCGCAACTTACCGAGAAGGAACACCAGAAGATGGCAGACTTCTACAAGTTTATCATCCAGAAGTATTTTGAAATCATACCTCCCGAGCAGCAGTACGGCATCTGCCAGTGGTGCTTGACCGACGCACCCAGCAACAGCGGTTGGCGTGGTGGCGAGCCGGTTGGCATCTGGACGCAGAATTACAGGCAGCGCAAGCAGGTTTACCAAGGCTGGGCTGAGGCTCTCGGCGCAGAAGTACCGCAACAATAGAGTAGGGGAGTACCCCACCTTTCCCTGCAAATAAAAATTTATCCCCCCGCACATCTACGGCGCGAGCCTTGGATGTGCGGTTTTTTTTCATGCCGCTTTGCGCCGCCATTACGCGATGCACCTTTATCTAATTGTTAATTTATTTTTAGTGTAATATTAAGTACTCTCCCCATTTTTGTGCTATTTTCAAAAATGTAACTTCCATTGATTATCAGGCGATTAGTATTTTCCATGTTACATTTTTAATGATTTATGTTCGATTTTTAAACACCCATATTGCAATTTCGTAACATATACAGAATAATATGTAACGTTAAAAAACGACAAAAATACGCTCTATATGTTAATTTTGTGTCATAAAAGTCGGGCGGAATATTGCGCGGCTATAAAACAAAATTATAAACCAAAATGTAATTCAATGAAAAGATGAGAACCAACTTCAAAAAGCGCAAGCCGCCCGCGCTCCAAGCCTGAGGATTCGTCCAAGGCAGACGGCAATTCACTCAACCGAATTTTTGTTAACTTTATTATCTAATTTTTACCTCAAACAAATCATTTATTAAATGAAAGAGAAAGCTATTCAAGTACGGAAAGTGGCGTTGCTACTTGTCCTAATGTTCTTCTCGCTGAGCCTGTACGCGCAGGTTACGGTGTCGGGAACAGTAACGGACGAGACGGGCAATACTCTTCCGGGCGTAAATGTGTTTGAAAAGAATACCACCAACGGTACGATTACCGACCTTGATGGTAAGTACTCGCTCAAAGTGCAGAACGGTGCCACGGTGTCGTTCAGCTTCATCGGCTACGACGAGCAGGAGTTCGTAATTTCAAGCACAAAAAACATCAACGTAGTTCTCAAAGAGAGCTCCAAGGAAATCGAGGAGGTCGTAGTTGTGGGCTACGGTCAGCAGCGCAAGGCCTCTGTGGTAGGTGCTATCACCCAGACCACTGGCAAGACGCTGGAGCGTGCGGCTGGTGTCGCCGACCTCAGTAACGCCCTCACGGGCAACCTTCCTGGCGTGGTAACGGTACAGAGTACTGGTATGCCGGGTGAGGAAGAGGCGCAGATTACCATCCGTGGCGAAAGTTCGTGGAACGGTTCTACGCCGCTCGTTCTCGTGGACGGCATCGAGCGTCCCATGAGCAGTGTGGACGTTTCGTCGGTACAGAGCATCTCCGTGCTCAAGGACGCATCCGCAACAGCCGTGTACGGTGTGAAGGGTGCCAACGGCGTTATCCTCATCACCACCAAGCGTGGTAGCGAGGGCAAGGCGCAGATCAACGTATCTGTTACTTCCACATTGAAGACAGTATCTAAACTTCCGGGCAAATACGACTCTTACGACGCATGGATGTACCGCAACCTCGCCGTGGAGCACGAACTTAACCTCCTTCCCGAAAACTTCAACCTCATCAGGACCCAGCAGCACATCGACCACTACCGTTACAGGGAAGAGGGCGAGAAAGACGAGTATGGCAACCTGATGACGGAGCGTTACCCCAATGTTGATTGGCAGGACGAAATCTTCAAGCACCACGCCATGGCTTACAACGCAAGCCTCAACGTATCGGGTGGTAACAAGTTTGTACGTTACTTCTCCGCTGTCGATTGGGCCAACGAAGGCGACATGATGAAGGTGTTTGACAACGGCCGTGGTTACAAGGGCGGCTATGCTTACAACAGGTTCAACGTCCGCAGCAACCTCGACTTCTCCCTCACCAAGACCACCGTATTTAAGGTGAACCTCGCTGGTTCGCTCGGCGTCCGCAAGACTCCGTGGAACAACGGTAACGCTGGCGTAGGCGACTGGGGCATCTCCCGTCAGTGGGCAGGTGTATATGAAATTGCGCCGGACATCTTCCTTCCCAAGTATGCCGACGGTTCTTGGGGCTACGACTACCTCGCACGTCCCAATGCTACCAACTCTGCTGAGAGCGTTTCTATCGGCGGTGTACAGTACACCACCAACACCAAGATTACCACCGACTTCATCCTCGAGCAGAAACTCGACATGCTTACCAAAGGTCTTTCTGCCAAGGCTTCCATCTCCTGGGACAACAACTTCACCGAGTGGCAGCGTGGTGTGTCGGATATGTACAATGATCCCCAGCACAAGTGGATCGACCCGGAGACCGGCGACGTTCACTATCAGAGGGAGAAAGACAATCAGACTGGTCTCGATCCCGACGCCAACCCGATTAAATGGTCGCCCAATGGTGGCGCCGTTCAGGACTGGGCTACCGGTCGTAACCTCACCTACCTTGCCCAGCTCAACTGGGATCGCAACTTCGGCAAGCACTTCATCACCGCAATGGGCCTCTTCCAGCGTCAGGAAAACGCCACTGGTTCCGAAATCCCCCACTACCGCGAGGACTGGGTATTCCGTGTAACCTACAACTGGAACGACCGTTACTTCTGTGAGTACAACGGCGCGTACAACGGTTCTGAGAAATTCTCCTCCGACAACCGTTTTGCATTCTTCAACTCCGGCGCATTGGGCTGGATGATTAGCAACGAGCCTTTCATGGCAAACCTCAAAGACAAGGGCATCATCGACCAATTGAAACTCCGTGCATCCTACGGCGAAATCGGCGACGACAACGTTTGGGCACGTTGGCTCTACATGACAGAATGGTCTATGGGTAGTAGCGGCGGCGGCAACAGCGTTGTAAGCAAAGTGCCTATGTCTTCCGACCGTACCAGCAGCCCCTACCAGATATACAGGGAGAGCAAGGTAGGCAACCCCGATGTACACTGGGAGGTTGTAAGGAAGTTTAATGTTGGTATCGACTACTCCTTCCTCAACGGTCTGTTCTCTGGTTCGTTGGAGTACTTCAAGGACAAGCGTAGCGACATGCTCGTCCGTGGCGGCGACCGCGCTGTACCGGCTTGGTTTGGTCAGGAGGCTGCCACCGCAAACCTCGGTAAGGTGGAGAACAAGGGTTACGAACTCGAACTCAAAATCAACAAGACCTTTGAAAACAAAATCCGCGCTTGGGGTAATTTCAGCATGACCCATTCGGAGAGCCTTATCAAGGTAAAGGACGACGCTCAGCTTCTTCCCGAATACCGCAAGCAGGCTGGCTATGCAATTGGTCAGACCCGCACTTACTTGAACGACGGCCGCCTCACCACGTATGACGAGTTGTACGCCGCTCCCCAGACATTCCAGTTTAACGACCAGCGTCTCTTTGGCGACTACTACTTCATCGACTTCAACGCCGACGGCAAGATTACCGAAGACGACCGCGCACCCTGGGGCTACTCTGGCACTCCTCAGAACACCTACAATGCCACCCTCGGCATCGAGTACAAGGGCTGGAGCGCATTCGCACAGTTCTATGGCGTTACCAACGTGCTTCGCGAGGTAGGACTCACCTCTTTCAGCGGCAAGTACGTCAATGTGTATGAGCAGGGCAACTGGTACAGCGAGAATCAGCAGGAAGCCGACATCGCTACACCGAGGTACAATTCCTCCATGTTTGATACCGGCAAGCAGTTCTGGTACGATGCTTCTTACATAAGGCTCAAGACCGTGGAAATCGCCTACACCTTCCCCAAACTGATGCTTGGCAAGTACAGCTTCACCAATGTGAAGATTTACCTCAACGGCAACAACCTCTGGCTCTGGTCTCGTATGCCCGACGACCGCGAAAGCAACTTCGCCGGTGCTTCTTACCAAGGTCAGTACCCCACTGTTAAGCGTTTCACCATCGGTTTAAGATTTAGTTTGTAATCAACAAATTCGTTACAGAAAAAATGAACATTAAAAAACACATATTATATATGTTGCCGGTGGCGTTGGCGGCGGGGCTTAGTTCCTGCTCCGACTACCTCGACAAGGAGGCTGATACTTCCGTCAGCTCCGAGGAGGCTTTCGGCAACTTCGCCAACTTCCAGGGCTTTGTAGAGGAGTTGCATCTTGCAATTCCCACCAAGACGCTCTGCTACTGGAACACCACGTTCAACTGGGGCGAGGACGAAATCCTCAGCACCGCCGGCAATTCGCCCTACGTTACCTACAATATGGACTTGGGCAACTTCCGCGCCTACTACCAGAACTGGGGCGGCAACCTCACCTACCTCTACGGCTCCACCAACCGTGGCAACGACCGTATGCAGAATCATATCGTAAACAGCGTATGGTACTGCGTCCGCAAGAGCAACCTCGGTCTTCAGAACCTCAACCTGCTCACCACAGCCACCGAGGAGGAGAAGAACACCATTCATGGCGAACTCCTCTTCTATCGCGCATGGTGGCACGAGGAGATGATGATTTTCTTTGGTGGTTTGCCTTATCAGGACAAGGTGCCTGATGCAGGTGCCGTGCTCGACGACCCGAGGATGACCTTGCAGGAGACCGCGCTCAAATGCGCCGAAGATTTTGAGGCTGCTGCCGATCTCCTTCCCGCCGACTGGGACAGGGCAGACGTTGGTTCGCAGACCAAGACTCACAACGAACTCCGCATCACCAAGGCTACCGCTCTTGCATACGCTGGCAAGGCATACCTCTATGCCGCAAGCCCGCTTGCTGAGAATGGCGCACAGGTAGGTGCAAGCAAGAATGGCAACACCTACAAGTACAACCAGGAATATGCTGAGAAGGCTGCCAAACTCCTTGGCGACTGTATCGACATGATAGAGTCGGGCGAGACTCCTTACGAACTCGCTTCGTATGAGTACGAGGACATCTACGACCACAAGCCCGCATCTGGCGTTACCAACAGTTTCTCCGAAATCTTCTGGACACAGAACAAAGGCTGGCGTCAGCCGGGTGGCAAGGAGGCTATGATGCGTGGTACTGCATTTGGCAGCAACGGCGCACGTTGGGGCGAGGCCACCAACTGGGGTCCCAACAAGACAGGTCTCTGCGAGGGCGGCTTCTGCTGCACTCCCACCGCCAACTACGTTAACTACGCTTACGGCACCGCCGACGGCTACCGTCTCGAAGACGCTCCCGAATCGAGCTTCGACAAGACCCATCCGTTCCGCAACCGCGACACCCGTTTCTACCACGACATCGTGTTCGACGGATTTGAGTACATCAACGGCGATACCAAAGACTACGCAGATTACAAGTATGCAAGCCTCTACACCGGCGGCATCATGAGGGACGAGGAGAAGAACAGCCGCACCGGCTACTTCTGCCAGAAGATATTCCCCCACACCTGCAACAAGGTGGACGATGCTTTCGGTTACAGCAACTCTGGCGAGAGTTACCTCCCCTATATGCGTGTGGCAGATGTATATCTGATGTACGCCGAGGCATGTGCCGCTATCGAAGGTGCCAACGCTCAGCGCGGCAGGACAGCCAAGACCGCCCGCGAAGCCATCAACGTACTCCGCGACCGTGTAGGCGTGGCTCACGTACTCGATATGTATTGCGGCGACAAGAACACCTTTATGGACGAGGTACGCCGTGAGCGCGCTTGCGAGCTCGCATTCGAGGGCTTCAGGTTCAACGACCTTGCTCGTTGGCTCCTCCTCACAGAGTATCCTTACACCATCAAGACTTCGCAGGAGTTCACTCGCGACGATCCCGACTTCGATTTCGCCAAGAAAGATCCCAAGGATGCCAAAGTCGCCAACTGGAAGGAGAACGTAATCCTCACACGTAGTTACGATGCTAAGCATTATTTCTTCCCGTTCAGGGACGAGGATGTTTACATTTATGAAGGTTTCTCCCAGAATCCGGGATGGTAGTAAGTGTAAAATTGATAATTGAGAATATACAATTGGCTTTTTAATAGCAAGAAAACATGAATAAATTCAAATTGTATGTGGCTGTATGTACTCTGGCGGCTATCAACACCGGCGCAATCGCTGCCAACCCTGCAAGCGCGGGCAATGGCGACGTTGCGGCAATGATTTCGGGTGTTGAAGACAATATCACCGTGAGGGGTAAAGTTACAGCACAAGATGGCACTCCGCTTCCGGGCGTAAGTGTTAAATTGAAAGGAACCACAGTTTCTACTTTGACTGATACAGACGGCGCGTTTATGATCGAAGCCACCAGCGACGGCACTTTGGTGTTCTCTTTCCTCGGCTATATTACCAAGGAAGTTGCGGTAGATGGCAATGGCAGCATGGGCGTCGTAGTACTCGAGAAGGGCGACGACTCTGCCAACAAGATTATCCACACCATGTTCAGAGACCAGAAGGCTGGTGAGATTCTTGGTGGCGTAGCCAGTGTGGATTACGTGGAATTGTCGGAGAAGAACCATGGCTTTGTGGGCGATTCCTACCTCGCCAACCTTGGCGGCGGATGGGGCTTTGGCTACGGCCTTACGCTCGTGGACGGTCTGCCCACGCTGAATACTTTGGTATTCACCGACATCGAGTCCATCACCTACCTCAAAGGCGCACAGGCAGTGGCTCTCTACGGCAGCAGGGGTGCCAACGGCGTTGCCCTCATCACCACCAAGCGTGGCAAAAACCAGCCCATCCAAATTACCGGTCGAGTTAATAGCGGCGTGTCGGTGGATAAGCCGTATGCCAAGTTCCTCAACTCTGCCGAGTACATGATGTGGTACAACCAGGCTCTCATCAACGACGGTCTCACTGAGAAGTACTCCGAAGACGAGATTGCCGACTATGCTTCGCACTCCAATCCGTACCGCTACCCGGACATCGACTACTATTCGAGCAAGTACATCAAGAAGGTGTATAACTCCACCAATGCTTCGGCTGTAATCGACGGTGGTAATGATTTCGCTACCTTCTACACCGACATCTTCTACTCCTACAGCGGCGACCGCTTCAAGTTTGGCGAGGCTGAGAACAACAACAGCACCACCCTCACCATCCGTGGCAACGTCGATATGAAGTTCAACGACTATATCACTGCTTCTGTGGATGCTAATGTCAATATGCACGATGCCAAGAGCTACGTTGGTGATTCTTACTGGACCGCTGCACGTACCATGCGTCCCAACCGTTTTGCGCCGCTTGTTCCCGTAAGCTATATTGACCCCGAATACGAGGCTGGTCTTGAGCTCATGAACAAAAACAGCAACATCATCGACGGCAAGTATTTCCTCTCCGGCACCAAGCAGGATGCAAACAACGTGTTTGCAAACATCTACTCTGGTGGCAAGGGCAAGGCAACTGAGCGTCAGTTCCAGTTTGACACCAAGTTGCACTTCAACCTCTCTCCGTTGACCAAGGGTCTGTCGTTCCACACTCAGTTTGGTACTGAGTACGCTACGGCTTATCAGACTTCCTTCACCAACCAGTACGCCATCTACATTCCCACTTGGTCTGACGATGGTGTGATTACCAACCTCGTGAAGGAGAATGAGGACAAGAAGTCTGGCGTACAAAACATCGGTGGCTCCGCTACCCAGCGTATGTTTGCCTTCAACGCCCACTTGGACTACAACCGCACCTTTGGCGACCACTCTTGGGGCGGCATGGTTCTCGTAAACGGCTACCAGAGGGCTGTGGATGGTCAGTATCACAAGACCACCAATGCAAACCTCTCTTTCAATGTCAACTACGATTTTGCTAAGAAGTACTTTGTGGACGTTACCTTCGCAGT
Organism: uncultured Bacteroidales bacterium; assembly: GCA_946409405.1. Classification (GTDB taxonomy): domain Bacteria; phylum Bacteroidota; class Bacteroidia; order Bacteroidales; family UBA3824; genus UBA3824. Next base: position 1,102 of record CAMJWL010000044.1, on the reverse strand, counting down.
GCCTCACTCTGCGAAACTCGCCGAGGGCAATCGCAACGGATTCTCCAAGAGCGGTTCTATCGGCTGGAACATCTCAAACGAGGACTTCTTCGACAAGAATGGTCTTTTCAACAACTTGATGCTCTCCTTCTCTGCGTCTGACCTCTGCGAGGACATCGACATTGCCAACTACTATATGTATGCCGGCACATGGTCGTTCAAAGACGGCTGGTACTCCTGGCTCGAAGGCAACGGCACACAGCCCACTTACTCTGTACGAGGTGAGAACCTCGACCTCGACTACCTCCACCGCAAGGAACTGTCTGCCAACGTGAAGTTCTCGATGCTCGACAACAGCCTCACATTCGACATCTCGGCTTACATGGCTAAGCAGACTGGCGGCATCATCATGCCCACCCTCATTCCCTCTTACTTCAAGTCTTACTATCCTGATGCCAACTTTACTTCTTACGTCAACTACAACGAAAACTTGTACAAAGGTATCGACTTCGGCATCAACTACAAGAAGCAGTTTGGCGACGTAACGGTTGGTGTTGGCGTATTTGGCGATTCGCGTGTTTCCAAGGCTGACAAGCGCGACGAATCAGACCTTCCCGAATTTGAGGAAGACAAGGACGGCAACCAGGTTTCTACCGCTTACCGCAAGGGCGAAGGCAAGAATCTTGACGATGTATGGGGCTTCAAGACCCTCGGCATCTTCCAGAATCAGGACGAAGTTGACGCATACACATCGGAGATTAGTTACAGTCTTGGTGGCGGCGACGTAATGCCTGGCGACATTATCTACAAGGATGTCAACAACGACGGCACCATCGACTACAAGGATCGCGTTGTACTCGGCAGAGGTGGCAGCAAGTTCAACTTGGGTATGAACCTCACTGTAAGTTACAAAAACTTCACCCTCTTTGTAGTAGGTCACGGCTACTTTGGCGGTCTCGGCGTTAAGAACAGCGAATACGTCTGGGTAAACGGCGAGGAGAAATACACCAAGGAAGTATGCGACACCTGGACGGAACAGAATCCCAAGGCGAAGTATCCGCGTCTCACCTCCAAGGCTGGCGAGACCAACAACTTCCAGACTTCCGACTTCTGGACCTACAAG
>CAMJWL010000043.1 GCA_946409405.1 uncultured Bacteroidales bacterium | reverse complement strand
GCGACGGCACCACGACATTGAACATTCCGCTGTATTTGGCGTGGAATATAGGGCGGTATTTTTAGTACTCATTCCACGCCTTAATCTTCAAGTCGTCCACGCCATACCGCAGGAATGCGCCGATGAAGGCGGCGGCGAGGCGGGCGTTGGTAAGGAGCGGGATGTTGAAGTCTATCGCCATGCGGCGGATAACGTAGTCCTTGTCCAACTCCGTTTTGGAGAGGTTTTTAGGCACGTTGATTACGAGATCCACCTTGTGTTCGCGGATAAAATCGGCGATGTTGGGCTTGCGGTCGTCGTCGGGCCAATGGAGAGTGGTGGTCTCCACGCCGTTTTCGTGGAAGAAATTGGACGTGCCGCGTGTGCAGTAGATGTTGTAACCCTTGGCCTTCAACTCCTTGACGGGATTCAGGAGCGTCATCTTGCTCTTCAGCGGGCCAGAAGAAATCAAGATGTTCTTTTCGGGAATCTTGTAACCAACTGAAAGCATGGATTTTAAGATGGCCTCGTAGTAATTTTCGCCGAGACATCCAACCTCGCCCGTAGATGCCATCTCCACGCCAAGAGTCGGGTCCGCCTTTGCAAGACGCGCAAAGGAGAATTGCGGAGCCTTCACACCCACATATTCGAGGTCAAAGAGAGTTTTGGCGGGGGGAGTAACTTTGAGACCGAGCATGATGTCGGTGGCGTACTCTATGAAGTTGCATTTCAATACCTTAGATACAAATGGGAACGAGCGGGAGGCGCGCAAGTTGAGTTCGATAACCTTTACGTCGTTGTCCTTGGCGAGAAACTGCATATTGAACGGGCCAGAGATTTTCAAAGCCTTAGCCAATTTCTTGGCAATCTGTTTGATACGGCGCACGGTTTCAACATATAGTTTCTGTGGCGGGAAGAGCATCGTGGCGTCGCCTGAGTGAACGCCCGCAAACTCCTGATGTTCGCTTATCGCATAGAGAATCAGTTCGCCGTTCTGCGCAACTGCGTCAAAATCAACCTCTTTGGTATTCTCCAAGAACTGCGTAACTACCACGGGATACTGTTTGGAAACCATTGCGGCAAGTTCCAGGAAATGACCGAGTTCCGTCTTGTTGCTCACCACGCTCATCGCCGCGCCCGAAAGCACGTATGAAGGACGTATCAGGAGCGGGAAACCAACCTCGTCGGCAAATTTCATGATGTCGTCCACGTGGGTAAGTTCCTTCCATTTGGGCTGGTCGATATTGAGCGAGTCGCAGAGTTCGGAGAATTTGTTGCGGTCTTCCGCCTTGTCGATGTCCAATGGCGACGTGCCGAGTACGGGTACTTGCGCCTCGTAGAGCCTCATAGCCAAGTTGTTAGGTATCTGTCCGCCGGTGCTTACCACTACGCCACGAGGATGTTCGAGGTCGTAGATGTCGAGTACGCGCTCGTATGACAGTTCGTCAAAATAAAGGCGGTCGCAAGTGTCGTAGTCGGTGGAGACGGTTTCGGGGTTGTAATTAATCATTATAGAACGGAAACCGCGCTTGCGGATGGTGTTGATGGCGTTGACGCCGCACCAATCGAATTCCACAGAACTGCCGATGCGGTACGCGCCCGAACCAAGCACGATAACCGACTGATTGTCGTCATAAAAATCGATGTCGTGCTCCGAGCCGTGGTAAGTAATGTAGAGATAGTTGGTCTGCGCGGGATATTCGGCGGCGAGGGTGTCAATTTGCTTGACGAATGGCGTGATACCCAACGCTTTGCGATGTTCGCGCACTTTCATCATGTCGGCGGTGATGTCCACTGCGGTATGCTTATATACTATCTTGGCGATTTGGAAATCGGAGAATCCGGCGCGTTTGAGTTCGCGCATAAAATCGTCCGTTATCTCCTGTACCGTGCTGTATTGCTTGGCCTTCTCGCCGAGTTCGAAGATGTATTTGAGCCTGTGTATAAACCACTTGTCTATCTTGGTGAGGTCGTGAATCTGGTCAACGCTAAAACCATTGGCGAAGGCGTCCGCAATGGCAAAAATCCTCATGTCGGTAGGTTCGGTGAGTTCTTTTTGGATGTTGTCGATGTGCTTGTTGCCGATAAAACCGTGCATGCCCTGTCCAATCATCCTCAGACCCTTCTGTATTGCCTCCTCAAAGGTGCGTCCTATCGCCATCACCTCGCCGACAGACTTCATCGACGAGCCTATTTCCTTGCTCACGCCCACAAATTTGTTCAAGTCCCAACGTGGGATTTTGACAACGCAATAGTCCAGTGCCGGCTCAAAACATGCCGTAGTTACCTTTGTAACAGTGTTTTTGAGTTCGTGGAGACCGTAGCCGAGGCCGAGTTTGGCGGCTACAAATGCCAACGGGTAGCCGGTTGCCTTGGATGCCAACGCCGAGGAGCGCGACAGGCGGGCGTTGACCTCGATGACGCGGTAATCCTCGCTATTGGGGTCGAGGGCGTACTGCACGTTGCACTCGCCAACTATGCCGATATGACGAATTATCTTGATGGCTATCTCCCTGAGTTTGTGGAACTCTGAGTTGGTCAACGTCTGTGATGGTGCCACCACGATTGATTCGCCGGTGTGGATGCCAAGCGGGTCGAAGTTTTCCATGTTGCAGACTGTGATGCAGTTGTCGTAACGGTCGCGAACCACCTCATACTCAATCTCTTTCCAGCCTTTCAACGATTTTTCCACCAAGACCTGGTTGGAGTACGTGAAGGCTTTGGACGCGAGCGAGCGGAGTTCGTCGTCGTTGTTGCAAAAACCGCTTCCAAGGCCTCCCAAGGCATACGCAGCGCGGAGGATAACGGGGTAGCCGAGTTCGTTGGCGGCCTGCAAAGCCTCGTCAACGGTAACTGTGGCGTGCGATTTGGTGAAGTTTACATTGATTTCCGCCAACTTTTGATTGAAAATGTCGCGGTCTTCGGTGTCGATAATCGCCTCTACGGGTGTGCCGATGACGCGCACTTTGTATTTCTCCAAGATGCCCTGACGGTGGAGGGCTACGCCGCAGTTGAGCGCGGTCTGTCCGCCAAACGACAAAAGGATGCCGTCGGGACGCTCTTTGGCGATTACTTTTTCTACAAATTCGGGCGTAACGGGCAGAAAATAAATCTTGTCCGCCACCTTATCGGAGGTCTGCACCGTGGCGATGTTAGGGTTCACGAGGACGGTTTCGATGCCCTCCTCTTTGAGAGCCTTCAATGCCTGCGAACCCGAGTAGTCGAACTCGCCCGCCTCACCAATTTTCAACGCTCCCGAACCAAGGAGCAAAACTTTGCGTATGTCAGTGAATTTCATAATTGCGTGCTATAACATTTCACGCGGCAAAGTTACTAATTTTTTGGCGACGGTGCAAGAGGTCTGTATTTATTTTCGTACAAATATTTGTAAACTTTTTTTACACCATCTGTAAAAAAATTTTACACTTTTACAATCCGCTTTAATCTTTAATCTCTTGACTATCAACTAAATAACTTTTTTGGCACGGAGGGTGCAATTATAAGGGTGTTATTAACTACAAAAAATACAAAACCATGATAAACGTATCGAACCTCACCAAAGTATTCCGCACCGACGAGGTGGAAACCATTGCATTGGACAATGCAACATTTGAAATCAAGGACGGCGAATTTGTTGCCATAATGGGACCTTCGGGCTGTGGCAAATCGACGCTGATGAACATACTCGGACTTTTGGACAACCCCACCGAGGGCAGTTACTTGCTCTTTGGAACCGAGGTGGCAAAGTTCACCGAGAAAGACCGCACCAAATTCCGCAAGGGCAACTTGGGATTTGTGTTCCAGAGTTTCAACCTCATCGACGAACTCAATGTGTATGAGAACGTTGAGTTGCCACTCACTTACCTCAAAGTGAGCGCGGCGGAGCGCAAAAAGCGTGTTGAGGAAATCCTCCACCGCATGAACATCGCCCACCGCGCCAAGCATTACCCGCAGCAACTCTCCGGCGGTCAGCAGCAGCGCGTAGCCATCGCCCGCGCAGTAGTTACCAACCCAAAACTAATCCTCGCCGACGAGCCTACGGGCAACCTCGACTCCACCAACGGACGCGAGGTGATGCAACTCCTCTGCGAACTCAACCAAGCCGGCACCACCATCGTGATGGTAACTCACTCGCCCAAGGACGCAGCCAAGGCGCAACGCATCATCAACCTCTTCGACGGCAAAATAGTTAGCGACGTCAAGAATCAACTCTAAACGAGCATTTTTTAATTAATGGTTTAACCAGACTGTCGCAAGACAGTAGCATACAATGAATTATTGTTAATTGATAATTTAGAAAAGCCATGAAATTCTTTAAGATAAAATCGCTGTTGAGCGTGTCGTCGATACTCAATATTGTGGGCATTGCCATCGCCATCGCCGCGTTTTACGTGCTGGTGTCGATAGCCGACTTCGAGTTGACCTTCAACAAAAGTGTACCGCGCCATCAGGACATCTATCAGATGTGCTATTCGTTTTCCGGCGGACAACTATCCAACCCTATGATGCGCCCGCTATCGGAGTCCATCGGACAAAACTTTCCCTCGGTGGAGCGATACGGCTGTGTAACGGCTTGGAATCAATACAACGCATACGTGAAGCGCGACGGCATCTACCACCAAATAGAAATGCAATACAACGCTTGTTCCAGAAGCCTGTTGGACGTGTTTGGATTTAGATTTGTGGAAGGCGACACCTCCAAGTTCATCAGTTCAAAACAGATGATAATAAGCCAGAAAATGTCGGAAAAATACGGTCTCAAAGTGGGCGACTACATAAAGTCGGACCTCAACAGCACCGACGAAATAGAAATCGTTGCCATCTACGAGACTATGGAAAACAACACGGAGTTTGCCTATTTAGGCGGTTTTTGCTGTCTCGGCGACATCCATATCAACAACACGGAGGAATGGAGTTACGTGTATTACATGCGTTTTGTGGACGGCGCACCGCGTCCCGAAGTAAGCAGCGAGATGCGCGAAACCATCCACAACCTTGTTAGAACCTTCTACAAAGACTCCGATGTGGTTTCTGAGGCGGAGTTGGAGAAAGAGTTTGAGGAATTTCAACTGATTTTTGTGCCGCTTGACGACCTCCATCTGCACAGCGAAATCAGCGGTTCCCACCGACGCACCGACAAGAGACTCACATACACATTGGTAATCCTCGCCGTGTTTGTGATACTGATAGCCTTCATCAACTACTTCAACTTCTTCATGGCGCGGGTGCCGCAACGTCTCCGCTCCGTCAACACCCGCAAAGTGCTTGGCAGCAGCCGCAGCAGCCTGATAATGGGCATCGTGGGCGAATCGGTGATGTTTACATTGGTGGCTATGGCATTGTCGGCGGCGTTGATGTTTGGCGTGATGCCACACCTGTTGGACGGCGTGGTCAATATGGACACGATGGTATTCTCCAATTACAAGGCGTTGACAATCACCATATTAACGGCAATGGCGGCGGCAGTATTTACGAGCCTCTATCCCGCGATGTACATCACGTCCATACCCCCCGCGATGGCTCTCAAAGGACAGATGACGCAGAGCCACGACTCCATTATCCGCTATCTCCTTATCGGACTGCAAGTAACTGCCTCGGTGGCGTTGATAATATGTTCGCTCTTCATCGACCGCAACAACGATTTTATCCGCAATCGCGACATCGGTTTCAACCAAGACAACCTCATTAGCAGTTGGACCACCCAAAAAATCGCCGAAAACCGCGAAACCGTGCGCTCCCGCCTATTGGCAAATCCCGACATCACAGATATCGCATGGACATCTCAAGACCTCGTGTCGCAGAGCAGAATGACGTGGGGACGTGCTAATATCGACAACGAAGAAGAAATATTCTACTATGCCGTATGCCCCGTTTCGTGGAACTTCCTCGACTTTATGGGCATCAAGATGACGGACGGGCGCGGCTTCTCCGAGAGCGACGAGCAGAGCGAAACCGGTGTGATTATCTTCAACGAGACCGCCCACAGGCAATTGGGCATCAATACCGAATCTCGTGTGCAAGGGCATCTCAACAATCAGTGCGAATTGGCGGGTTTCTGTAGCGACTTCAACTTCCGTCCGCTGAAATACGACATCGGCAATTTTGCGTTCTATATTTTTGGCAAGAATGCGTGGCCCGGTACTACGCTGCGCAAACTCTACATCCGCACCACCGACGGTGCCGACGTGCAGAAAACCATCAACTATATATACGCCACCCTCACTTCCATAGACCCGGATTATGAGATTATGAACCCCGAAGTCCGCACCTACGAGCAGGAGATAGCCACTCAATACACCATAGAGAAAACCGTTGCCACGATGATAACGCTCTTTACCACCATAGCGATAATAATATCCGTGATGGGCATATTTGGCATCGTGCTATTTGATACAGAACGCCGCCGCAAGGAGATTGGCATCCGCAAGGTCAATGGCGCAACTGTTGTAGAAATACTTGAAATGTTCAACCGCAAATACTTTATTCTCACGGCAATCTGCTCGGCGATAGCAATACCGTTGGCGTATGTGGTGGTGAGCGCGTATTTAGGCGGTTTTGCCTATCATTACGAGATCAATGCTTGGCCATTCATACTTGGCGTACTGATTACTATGGCGATAACGACGATAGTGGTGAGCGCGGCAAGTTTCAAGGCTGCCAACGAAAACCCGGTGAAGACATTGACGGTGGAGTAATTGCAAATGTACTACATAAAACGGCAGGCTTGGTGCTTATTTTGACCCAGGCTTGTCGTTTTTATTTTTGGGGCTTGCAAATCTTTCTGTCATGTCGTCAAAGAAATGCTTAAAGCACGATTCTGACATTATCCGATAATATATTATTAGTTTTGGCCAGAGGTCTTTGTCGTTAAACGGAATGTATTTTTTTTCGTCAGGCTTGGCTCGGTATGAATATTTAAAAACAGAGTCCGCGCCAGGGATACGCACCTCCACATCAAACAATATTTCGAGGCTGACGGAGTGTCGTATTTCACCATGCTGATAGTCGCGTTCTATAATGTTTTTTATAGTGTAATTGATGACAATAGTGGGCGACTTGCCGTTATATTGGTCTTTCTCCTTGACAACTGTGATGAAATTTTCGTTGAGCCATTTGTCAAAGTTTGTTTGCAGACTACTGGAGAATTTGTCTCTCAGTATGTCTTCGAGTTCTATGTTTTTGGTGTTGTTGTAAGGGTTAAGAGGTGTATTTTGGAATACCGTTTCAAGCAGTATCTTCGGGGGCATCTCCATCTGATCCCCACTATACATACTGCTGTGTGATTTAAGGTCAAATTTTGGCACAAATTTTACGTTTACGGTTTTTACCATGTTTATTTCCATGCTGCGGAGCATTCTCTTAAAGATTTTTTTGCAGTCGGAGTCGCGGTATAATGAATCGTACACGTCTATCTTCTGATTCCACAGCGAATTGTACATCGAATTAAAAGTGTTGGAATATTTGCCGTAAGGATATTTCGTCAAATATTCCGTATATATCTCCATTATGCTGCGTTTAAGAATGTAGCTTTTGTTGAATGGTTCGAATTGCGCCTCCTTATATAGCACGTCTTCGTAGTGTACACCGTTTGGAAAGTTGCTGTAATATTTTTTTATCAGCTCGTCTTCTGGATGCTCCATTATCTCATTATAGAGCCTTTCCTCCCTATTGGCAGGCAGATTGTGGATTCCAATGGACACAAAGAGGGCAGTTGTTCCCACAATCACTGCTATTATTAGCAACAACATCCTCTTTCTTCGGGCGGCTTTTTTGCCTTTATATGCGGTTACGAGGTCTTTCGTGGTGAGTAGTTCCCCGATATTTATTTGGTCGCATACAATAATTTCTGCCTCTTCCTCGCCGAATTTATGTTGTGCAGAAGCCACGGCGTCTGGTATTTTAATATCGTTGGCTATTTTGCGCCGCTCTGTGTCAGCCTGTATTCGCATCAATTCGTTGATGACGTATGTCTCTGCTGGCGTGGTTATATTCTTAGTGGCGAGGTAGAGATCTTCAACGTCCGCTTGTAGCCAAACGCTGATGTCGATAATCCTATGCGCCGCTATATGATACATTGCACCTTTTAGCCTACCGCGCCAACGTGCGGAGGTCATTATATTATTTTCTGTTGTGTTAGTTTCCATTGGTGTTGTTTATTGTTTTTATGGAGTCCTGCAATATTAGTTGTTCTTGATGTCAGTTTTTCTGTTTTGCTCCTTGCTCATTTTGAGCAACTTTTGCAAATTGTCGTCAGATTGTATTGCTTTTAAAATCGAATCAAGTTGTTTTTGTTGTTTTTGGTACTCGATAAATTTTTGATAATTGGAGTCGATATTTATTTTTGGCACGTCAGGAACAATAATCTCTGTTGGCACTTTAAAGTTTTTAATGTATTCATAATCTTTTTTGAATTTTGAGAAATCGGATTCAAATTCCTTGTAATCTATATTCGTTGTCTTGGAGGAGGGTACGAAGAATGCTATTAAAAACGGAAGCACGAACAATGCGCACATTGCATATATTGCAAAATGCACAAAGTTTCTTCTCCGTTCTTTTTTTCTGCATATTGGCATGAGGTCTTGTTCTTCAAGCAACAATCTTATATCCAATTCGTATTCGTTAATGCCTTTTGCCTCATTGAATCCGTACATTTGTTGCTTTTTCGCCTCGTCTTCCGAGAGTACGGTTTCGCTAAATAACTCGTAACGCTCTGTCTCCATCCATTTTTGCATCAGCGTATTTATTATTTCGGATTCTAAATACGAAGTACGCCCTTTTATGGCAAGATACAACTCCTCCACGTCTATTCCTAAATCGAAAGTGTCAAGTCCGCTCTGCCTTGCCACCGTGTTCATCAGACCCGTGAGCCGTCCGCGCCAACGTGCGGATTGGATATGTATAGTGTTGGTATTCATCGCCGTTACAAATTATTAATGATTGCAACGGCGAATTTATAAAAAAATGCAGGTATGTTCCAAATTTTTTTTGGGGGGGGCGAAATTATACCCCTTCCTCGTTACTTCTTGATGATAATCTTGTCGCTGTCGCCAAAACTCTCGTAGCCGGATATGATTACTTTTTCGCCGGATTCGAGTCCGTCTATAACTTCGTAATACTTAGGGTTTTGACGGCCAATCTTGATGCTGCGCTTGGTGGCAAAATTGCCCGATGCGTCCACTACGTAAATCCATGTGCCGCCGGTCTTTTGGAAAAACGTGCCTTTGGGGATGATAATTGCATCTGTGGACTGACCGAGTTGGAGGTTCAGGTAGTACGTCTGACCAGTGCGGATGTTGTCAGGTTGCTGACCCTCAAACTTGAAGTCTGCGCGGAATTTGCCGTTACGCACTTCGGGATACACCTTGCGGATGGCGGCGCGGAATGAGCCGTCGTTTTTCTCAAATTCGGCTGAAAGACCGGCTGTTACTCGGTCGATGTAATGCTCGTCTATCTGCGCCTCTATCTTGTAATTGCCGAGCGAATTGATCTGTCCGATTTTTGTGCCGGCGATGATGCTCTGTCCGCGCACGGCATCGAGGAGACCGAGTTCGCCGTCTATGGCGGCGCGAATGGTGAGGTTTTCTTTGCGATGGCGGATTATCTGCATATTTTGGCGCATATTTTCGAGGCTTTCGTTCATCTGAGCCACTTGCACGGTACGGTAGATGCTGTCTTGCTTGGCGCGCTCGATTACGAGGTTTAGTTGCGCCGTGGCGAGTTCGTAATCCTCCTGGGCGATGGTAAACTCCTCTTTGGAGCAGAGATTGTCTGCGAAGAGAGCCTTTTTTTGTTCAAAGACACGCCCTGTGCGGCGCACGTCGAGGGTGTAGCGCAGACGGTTTTGTTCGAGGTCGAGTTTCTGCTGTTGCATCTGTATCAACGTGTTGCGGAGGTGGTTTTCCTTTTCGGCGAGTTCGGCTTCGGAGTTGAGGATTTGGAGGTCGAGGTTGTCGTTGGAAAGTCGGAGGATTACGTCGCCGGCTTTGAGTTTTGAGCCTTCCTCATTGACAATCTCCTCCACCACGCCGCCTTCGAGCGGGCTTACCTGTATGGTAATCATCGGCTGCACCTGACCGCTGATGCGTATGTAGTCGGCAAATTCGCCGTATGTCGCTGTGGCCACCTTAAAGTTTTCGTTTGAGGCGGTGGTCGCGTTGGTGTCGGTTTTTACTACCGCGTAGATGATAATCGCGATTATTATTGCCCCTACAAAATGGGGGATATATTTCTTGGAGAAAAACTTTCTCCATCCTTTTTTTTGTTCGATAGAGATGTCCATGATTTATAAGTTTTTATTGTTAGAGATTTCGATTAATTGTTTATGTAACTTTTGCCGTTGTAATAATCCGCTATCGCCCTCTTGATGTGGAGCAGATACACGGCGTTGAGGTGCTCGGCTGTGCTTTGCAGGTACTTGTTGTTTACGGTGTTGTACTCGATGTAAGGCACAAGTCCCTGCTGGTATTTTTTGAGGGTTATTTCGCGGTATTCCTTCTGGAGTTCCGACGATTTCTGGGCGTGGAAGGCGGCTTTTTCGGCGGCGGCAACCTCGTCAACTGCCTTGTATGCGGCGGCTTCCATCTCGCGTTGTTTTTCCTGAAATTCGTATGACGCAATCTTGTACGCCGACTTTTGGCGCGATGTGTTGGAGAAGTAACCCAACCCATTGAAAATAGGAATGTTGATGTTGACGCCGATGCTTTTTTGTGCGTTGTAGCGGATTTGGTCGCGGAAAGGCTGTGCTTCGTCAAACTTGCCTACCACCATGGAGTGCATCGAGTACCATCCGGCACTGAGATTGATTTGCGGAAGGCACTGAAAACGTGCGGTTTTCAGTTGAAGTTTCGATTTCTCCATTTCGTAACGGCTGATAACAATTTCGGGAAGATTGTTTTTAGCGTAGTTGGCAACGCTCTGGGCATCAATCATTTCTCTATCGGCGTAATCAGCAATTCTTGCCGTGTCTATCGTCAAATCCTTGTCCATCGGGAAGTTGATGGTTTGTTTAAGGAGAATGATGGCGGCGTTGTGCTGCGCCTCGGTTTCTGCCAATTTGTATTGAAGTTCAGACACTAAAGATTCGCTTTCGAGTACGTCGTAGCGACTTTTGCTGCCGAGTTGCAGTTCTTTTTGCGACTTTTCAAGCATTTTTTCTGCATCAGACACCTGCGCGGCGATGATTGTTGCAAGCCTCTGATAATAAGCCACATTGTAATAAGCCTGCATTGTTGTAAGGCAAAGGTTGTCTTTTTTAAGTTGTTCCATGCTCTGACCAGAAGCAACGGCGTTTTTGCTGATTTTCAAGTTGTTGATAGACTGAAAACCTTTAAACAGCGGCATTGTGCCGGAGATTTGGTAGTTGTCTTGAAACATCTTGACATCGGTGTACATATTTGTAGCGGGATCCGGGTTTTTGCCGCTCACAAATCCCGCGCTCACGTAGCCGTTGACGCTCGGCACAAAGGCATCAAATATCGCGTCCCTTCTTGAGGTCTGCGTCTGGTTGTTTTGCTCCTGTACAATCTTCATTGTCAGCGAGTTGTCCACGGCGTACTGCATACAGTCGTTGAGCGACATCGGCTGCTGCGCCGTTGCTGCGATGCCTGTAAGCATCAGGAGTGATAATATTTTGAGATTTTTTTTCATGGTATGCGTTATTAATCTGCCAAAATAGTTAACACCCACCGTGCCAAAAGATGTAACGAGTTGATAGTTAAAAGATTAAAGTTTAAAGCGGATTGTAGAAGTGTAAAATTATTTTACAGATGGTGTAAAAAAAGTTTACAGAGCGGGTGGGGGAGGGATGCTTATACTCCCGATGCCCGCCGCCTAAAATCGTTTTCTGAACCAAAGCATAAAATCCTCGTGCCAAGAGGCTGCATCCTTGTTTTTGGCCTTTATTAAGGAAGGGTTTACACCAAAGCCGTGGCCGCCAACTTCGTACAATTCATAACTATACGGCACATTTTTGGCGTCCAAAGCGTCTGACATACGCTCGGAGTTGCGATAATCTACAATAGGGTCGTCCTTGCAGGCGATGAGGTAGATGGGCGGCATATCGCGGCGGACGTGTCGCTCCAACGACATCGAATCGCGCCGTTGCTCCGTATAATTGGTACCGAGCAAATTTTTGCGCGACATACGATGTCCAATGTCTTCTTGCATCGACACCACGGGATACATCATAATAGAAAAATACGGTTTTGGCGGAATATGGCGCACCATGCCGCCGGTGAAGTCGGTGTCAAAATACTCAGCCGCCGTGCCAACCAAATGTCCGCCCGCCGAAAATCCACAGATGCCTATCTTGGAAGTGTCTAATTGATAACTGTTTGCGTGGTCGGCAACATAACGCATCGCCATCTGCAAATCTTGTATCTGCGCCGGGAAACGGTTGCCCCTCATTCCTCGACGATAGATTAACACAAAGGTATTAAACCCATAATGATCGCGGAAAAATTTGGCGGGGTCGTGTCCCTCGTTTTTCTTGGCTAAGTAACAGTAACTACCACCGGGACAGAATATTATGGCGGCGTGATTGTTGGTGCTGTCGGGCGCGGGGTATGCGTAGAGGCGGACGGCAGATTTGCGGTAGTCGTCCAACGGCTTTTGCCACAGACGAATGTACGACTGTGCTAAAACATTACTCAATATAAAGAATAATATAAAAAATGTTATAACAAATTTCATCGGGAAAAATACTCTTTTCAAAATTTTTTGCAAAGATATTTTTTCGTTTTGTAATTACCAAATTTGCGGAATTTTTTGTAATTTTGCCGCCAGAAAGCAACATGCGTAAAAATCAATGAAAACTTCACACCATTACTCCGGTCTCACCGACCAAGAAGTACTCGAAAGCCGCCGCATACACGGCTCCAATGTCCTTACCCCGCCCGAAAAGGAAACTTTTTGGGACATGATGAAATCTGTGCTAAAACATTGGATTTCAATATCAATGGCGGTCATTACACTTGGCTCGCTGATTTTTGCAATCGTCAGCAACGATTATTTTATAATGCCAGCCGTATTGTCGGTGGCGTGGATACTGATTGCCATAGTGGGATTTTTTGGCGGCTTTGGCGACCCGCTGTTTAAAATCCTCATCACCGCCTTTGTGCTGTCGATGGGCATCTCTATTTACGAATACGAGGGCAACAGCGATGCCGGACTCTCCACTTTTTTTGAGCCGGTGGGAATCATAGTGGCACTGCTCCTGGCTACGGGCGTGGCCTTCTTCTTGGAGCGCAAAAACGAAAAGACCTTCCAATCGCTCAACGAGGTCAACGACGACACGTCCGTAAAAGTAGTACGCAACGACAATGTATGCCAAATACCACGCCGCGACGTGGTGGTAGGCGACATTGTGCTTCTGGAACAGGGCGAAGAAATACCCGCCGACTGCAAATTGCTGGAATCATTAAACTTGGTTGTAAACGAATCTACCCTCACCGGCGAACTCCAAGCCAACAAGACCACAGACCCAGCCAAATTTGACAAGGAGGCTACCTATCCTTCCGACGAAATCCTCAAAGGCACCACAATCATAGAGGGATATTGTACGGCGCAAGTTACCAAGGTGGGCGACAAGACCGAGAGTGGCAAGGTTTTCCAAGCCGCGCAAGTGGACGAAGGCGACCCTACTCCTCTCAGCGAAAAACTCGACGACCTCGCCGACAAAATTACCAAGGCAAGTTACATCGTGGCGGCACTTATCATCGTTGGGCGTATCATTACTTATTTTGTAACAAATACGGAAGGCAGTCTCAATTGGCTCGATTTCTTGTCGTATATACTTAATACAGTGATGATTGCGGTTACGTTGGTGGTGGTGGCTGTTCCCGAAGGACTGCCAATGAGCGTTACGCTCTCACTGGCGTTCAGTATGCGGAAACTGATGAAAGAAAACACCCTGCCCCGCACCATGCACGCTTGTGAAACCATGGGCGCGGCTTCGGTAATATGCACCGACAAGACCGGCACTCTCACACAAAACAAGATGCAGGTGGCTGATGCGCAACTCGCGGAAATACAAGATGGTCTGCTCGCCGAAATGATTGCCGCAAACTCCACTGCCAACCTCGACTTTGCCGACCAAAACAACATAAAGCCCATCGGAAACCCCACTGAATGTGCGTTGTTGCTGTGGCTCAATGCTCGTAATGTCAACTACCTCGCTATCAGGGAAAGCACGGAGGTAATCGAGCGTCTGCCATTCTCCACCGAAAACAAATATATGGCGACGGTGGTCAATTCTAATGTGCTAAATAAAAAAGTGCTTTACATAAAAGGTGCGCCCGAAATCATTATGGGTTTCGCGGAGTTAACAGACAGTGATAAAGTTAGTTACAACAAAAAACTCTCCGAATTTCAGGGCAGGGCGTACCGCACACTTGCGCTCGCATACGCCGAGGTTGATGGCGAAGAAAGCGTTTTTGCCGATGGCAAACTGTCGTGTAGCAACCTCAAATTTGCTGGCATTTTTGCCATAGCCGACCCAATACGCACCGACGTACCCGCCGCCGTCAAAGCCTGTACAGCAGCGGGTATTCAAGTAAAGATTGTTACCGGCGACACCGCAATTACTGCCAAGGAAATAGGACGGCAGATAGGCCTTTTGGACGACCGTGACAACGATTCCGCCGTACTCACTGGCACCGAATTTGCCGCCATGACAGACGACGAACTCTTGCAGCGCATCCACGGTCTCAAAATCCTCTCCCGCGCCCGTCCTAACGACAAGGAACGCCTCGTAAAACTCTTGAAACAAGAGGATTATGTAGTGGCTGCCACTGGCGATGGCACCAACGACGCGCCCGCCCTCAACGCCGCCGACGTGGGTCTTTCGATGGGCGACGGAACGGCTGTGGCAAAAGAGGCGTCCGACATGACGATACAAGACAACTCGTTTTCTACCATCTCAAACGCCGTGATGTGGGGACGCTCGCTGTACAAAAACATCCAGAGGTTCATAATGTTTCAGATGACTATCAACGTTGTTGCCTGCCTGATTGTGTTGATTGGCGCGTTTATAGGCACGCAGTCGCCGCTCACGGTTACGCAGATGCTGTGGGTAAACCTGATAATGGACACCTTTGCCGCCATCGCGCTCGCCTCGCTGCCGCCGTCTAAGGCGGTGATGGACGAGAAACCGCGCCGCGTTACCGACTTCATCATCTCCAAGCCGATGATGAAAAACATCTTTGGTCTTGGCGGTTTCTTTACGGCGTTGTTGCTGGTGATTCTTATAGTGATGCAACATTATGACATCGCGTCGATGGCAGATTTGTTGTCGTTTCACTTCGAAAAAATTGATGATAAACTCAACGACTACGAACTGAGCCTATTCTTCACGACATTTGTGATGCTGCAATTCTGGAACATGTTTAACGCCAAGGCCTTTATGACCGGCAAATCGGCGTTCCACGACCTCCGCAACTGCCAAGGATTCCTATTGATTGCGGCGGTGATTTTTATCGGACAGATACTGATTGTAGAAATTGGCGGCGCGATGTTCAATGTGTGCCACCTTCAACTCGCCGACTGGCTGTGGATAATATTTGGCACGATGCCAGTAATGATTGTCGGCGAAATAATGCGTAAAATAAATATAAAAAAATAGGAAAAAAAATTTGTCGTTCAAAATAAATTTTCTAAATTTGCGGTTGAAAACAAACCCTACATTTTTTTTATATTTTTTTTGCATTTTTTTAAATTCCCTTAGCGACGGCGTTGTGAAACGGCCGTCGCATCTTTTGGGGGAGTCTGCCTGTTATGTAAGCAGATAGCAACTGTCATCTAATCAAGTAGTTGTACAGATAATTGTCTGCATTGCCCACTATGAGGCTATACTTGTCGGGGTGGTCGAATATCTGGATTGTGAACTCCGTGGTGCCTTGCATCGGAAATCCCCGGCAGATAGAACCCTTGTTGTCGAAGAGGTACACCTGCCGCAGCGACTTGCACGTAACGCCTATCCTGACGTCTTTGTCGCTAAATTTAAAGATGTTAGGACGGCCAAGAGGAGCGTCTGCCGCATAGAAAAACACTTCTGACCCGTCCTCTTTATATACGTAAAGCACCTCGTTGTCGGTAAAGATGTACTCGTTTTTCCCGTCGTTGTCTATGTCCTTCAACACAAAATAATGGTTGGCGGTGAAACTATTGAATTTCTTAGACTTGCACGACCCGTCTGAGTATATGTACTTGACCTCGCCGGAGGAATTGGTGGTGATAAACCTCATGTCTGGCGAGTCGGGTTTTTCTACATAATATATCGAATTTCGCGCCTTCGGGAAGGTGTTTGATACGTTGATGCGCACCTCGCCACGGCGGTTGAGGATGTAGGTCTTGAGGTTGTCGGCGCATACGAGGAAGTCGTTTTCGCCGCAGCGGAAGTGTTGCACGGGTGTCAGTATGGGTTCGTTGGTGGGCAATGGAGTCCAAGAATCGAGCGGTGTGCCTTCCTTGGTGTAGAGGTAGAGCCGCTTGTCGGAACACGGCACAAAGATGCGGTAATCGTGCGAGCCGTCGTAGTCAAACACCGAAATCTCCGTGGAGACCTTGGCGGGCAGCGGTACGGGATAATTGTCGAGGTAATTGCCATTGCGGTCGATGAGGTGCAGGAAGTTTTCGGTGGCGAAGATATACTGCAATTTGCCATTGCCGTAATAGTCAATCTGGAAAATCTGGCTCGTTATCGGCTCGCCAATCTGCTTGCGCCACTGCTCATGTCCAGATTTGTCGAAGAGGTACAGTTTGTTGGTCTCGTCCTGCAAGATTACCTCCTTTTGTTTGTTGCCGTGATTGATCACAAACTGCGGCTTCATGGCAATAGTAGTGTCCGTGGGGGCAAGCCATGAAACATAGCGGTCGTCCTCCACCATGTTGTTGTAAACGATGGCTGCATTGGTAAAGAAACGATTTTCCTTGTCATACGTATATTGCACCGCCGCAGAACGGATGTATTGCAATGTGGAGAATAATTTGGCGCGTTCATCGTTGTCCCTGAGGTCAATCAGTTTGCTCGCCCCCTCCTGCGAATACGAGATGTCTGTGTACATATAGAGGTTGCTTTCGCTCGTGATGTAATCCTCAAAATTTTCGTAAATCGCATTGTTTATAAGCACCTTGTCATTGTCTATGCTGTTGGCATAATCGTACAAAGCCTGGGCTGAGGTCGAAAATACGGCGTTGTCGCCATACATCATAAAATAATTGGACTCGGTGTCAAACAGCCCCCCGAAATACGAGTTGAAAAGGTGCTTTATTGGAAACTGGTACACCGTGTATGTCTTGCCAACAGACGTGCGGATGGTCTTGATGCCATTTTTGTCGGCTATCTTGTTGTTTTGTCGGAATTTTTTGCAAATAGAGAGCATCTGTTTTGCAAACTCCTCGGGATTGTTGAGTTCTGCAACAACGTAATGGTCGTTTTTTCTGCCAGCCAGGCTGTACGTGCATGAAAAATCGGTGATGCGGCTGCCAATGTTTTGGTACAGGATGTCGGCTATTTTGATGTTGTATGTCTTGTCTATCTGGTGGTCGTTACGGTCGTAGTCGGCGTATTTGTTGGAGGCTTTCAGGTAGTTGCCGTAGTCGTTGCGAAATAGGTGCATGTCGCTGATGCCAAGCGATACAAAGGAAATCGTCTTGGAAGGCAAGTATTTGGCAATATCGTTGGCTACTGGTTTTTGCGAACTCACGATGCTCAGTATGTTGTCAACGTTGACACAATTGGTGTATCCCGAACTACTCACCGCGTTCTTATTCCGGAGTGATATGTCGAGCACCGACCAGCCTGCCAACTTCGATGCCTTGCCCAATTTTTTTGACATGTTGCTGCCAAACATCGCGCAAAGTTTGGTATAATTGAATAAGAGTATCGCCGACACGTCCGACCCTGCGTCTTTAAGCAACTGATTGAGCGACCTGTTGTTGGCAATGTTGTCTTCATGTTCTGCAATGTGCCGTATGGCTTGTTCGGTGGTGAGTTTCGATGTGCTGCCCACCAGAAAACCGTCCTGCCTCGCCAACCACAGAGTAATACCGTTTTTGGTTCGTGGGTTGGAAACAGAGTAGATGATACCCTTGTCATATTTGTTATCCTTGAAGACAAGCCCATTCGCCTTGCAGTGTAACTGTATGCGATCCAGCAACTGTGCCGAAGATTTACCATCCATCTCCACGCTAATTAATGCGCTCACATTGTTGGCGCCATCGTTGTGAAAAGACACCGCCACATTCCTCCCCAGCAATGCCATGCGCAGAAAGTTGTTTTTTTTGATGAGTGTGTCCAGAGTATATAAGGCTATGCCAGCCGACCAGAGTTGAGATGTCCGCCGCATCTGCGCCCACACCTGGTTGTCGAAGTCCAATGACGCGCAAAGGTTGTGGATATCCGTAGTAGTAACGATGACACCCGCGTCGAGAGGCACGGCACGTAGTACGTCATAGTCGTCGTCGTCACCACATGCACTACACGCCGCCAGACATACCACTGCAAATAATATAATCGTGATTATCCTTGTAATCTTGTTCATTTTCTTGTACGCATTACAAGTCGCAAAGTTAGTAAATTTTGCGGATTTTCACAAAAAATACGAGTTATCAGTAAAAATGAATTATAAGAAGCCAAAATTTTTTTTACCTTTGCGCACAATAAACATCTACGTCAATTTCCGAAATTTTTTCCTCTATTGACGCAAAAAACACTGACATACAATGATTGAAATAGGATATACCAACAAGATGGAAGTGTTGAGGATGTCGCCAAACGGGGCGTACCTCAACGGCGAGGATTTGGGCGAAATCCTCCTTCCCAACAAGTTTGTGACGCAGGACGTGAAGCCCGGCGCAACGATTGAAGCCTTTGTCTATCTCGACAGCGAGGACCGCCTCACCGCCACCATACAGCATCCCTACACGGAAATCAACCATTTCGCGTACCTCGAATGTGTTGCCGCCGACAGCCTCGGAGCGTTCCTGTATTGGGGGTTGGACAAAGATTTGTTGGTGCCAAAATCGGAGCAGAAAGACCGTTTTTTCGTCGGCAAAAAATACTTCGTGTATGTCTATCTCGACGAGACATCGCAGAGGATTGTGGCGTCGCAGAGGTTGACAAAATTTCTCTCCACGCGCCCGCCCGAATACGAACCCGGCGACAGGTGCGAGATTTTTGTTGGACAGGAGACAGAACTCGGATTCCGCGTGATTGTTGACGGCAAATATTGGGGAATGATTTACAAGAGCGAAATGTTCCGCCCCGTCAAATCCGGAGAATACACATACGCCTACGTCAAAAAAATCCGCGAAGACGACCTCCGCATCGATATGATGCTCGAAAAGAGCAGCGTCAAACTCGTTGACTCCACCGAACAGGAGATTTACGACCGCATCCGCGAGCGCGGCGGCTTCCTCGCCCTGAGCGACAAATCCTCGCCGGAGGAAATCTACCGCGAGTTTGGCATCTCCAAAAAAATCTTCAAAAAAGCCATCGGCGGCCTCTACAAAGCGCGTGTCATCGTCATCACCGACAATGGAATAAAACTCGCTTAACATACACGCCGCCTTACGGCGGCTTTTTTATAAACGAAAATTGTAACGAATGGAAACGAATTAAAACGAATTTTTCTCCAACCCAATTCGTTTTAATTCTTTATAATTCGTTTTAATTTTTGTTCCAAAAGCAAGAACGCCGCAAGGCGTTCACCCCAAAAACGAAATTTATGGATACGAAACAGATAGCCTCGATATTGCAGGCAAAAAATATTTACGGAAATTCGGAATTAACAGTCGAGAGGATAATCATCAGGGCGGCGACAGCGGCTGCGTTGCCCGATTCGATGTACTTTGACCTGCGGCGTTTCAAAGACCCCGCCGACCCGATTGGAAGGATGTACAAGATGGGCGTGAGGGTTTTTGTAGTTGTTAATTATGACAACGAAATGCAACAGAACTATCCCGACGCGGTTTTTATCGAGGTGGACAACATCAACACAGCCATCAACGACTACATAAACACCCTGATGGATTCGTACAAAGGGCGCGTGGTGGCGGTGCCTCAGCGCGGCGACAATTGTTGCCTAAAAGATTGGATATACACGCTCCTGAGCGCGCAAAATGTTGAGGCTCAACACACTGTTTTTGCGACCACGAGGTATGTGGACGAATTGGATTTCATAGAAAACATCAGCAACATCAACAACGACTTCCAATACGCCGTCTGCGAAATCCCTGAGCATTACAATTTCCATTGCATTTCGCACATAGAGCAATTGGACACCGTGGCTTGGGACGACGCTGACTTCAACATCGACTACGCCCTCACCGAGACCAACGCACAAATCACGCTCACGGGACGCGGCAAGGACATCACCGTTACCATCCCGTATTGCGACCGCATACACGCCGAAGACGCCGCGCATTGCCTCTGTTACCTCGTGAAAGAAGGCCTCTACCAAAGCAATGTGCACGACAAGGTTTTTGGGACGTTGACAATCCCCGACAGCCAAATCAAAATGCGCGACGCAGACTTGAACATTGGCATAATATCCTGTTTTTCAACAGTTAACAACATATACTCAATCTCCAAGACTTTTGATTTCCTTGCGCGACAACATCAGTTTGAGCAGCGTGCGGCGGTCATCATCAACCCCGAAATGGAAAACCTGACTACGCAGGAGTTTTTTGTGCAACTATTTTTCCTCGCCAAAAGCGCGGGCATCAGGAAGTTGGTCTTCATCGGGTATTTCGCGCAGATTCCCCACGACGACAACATCCGCATCACCAAATACGACACCATTCAGGATTATATTGATAATTTTGACTTCAATGCCCACCGGGGCTGCGGCATCATTTTCAAGGGCAAGAGGTACGAGGATTTTGGCGACGTGTTCGATTTTTTCAACGTCGGCAACCACGACACCATCCTCGAAGTGAGCCTCACCGCCCTGAAACACAACCTCAATTATTACCGCTCGCTCCTCAAACCCGCCACCAAAATGATTGCAATGGTCAAGGCGAATTGTTACGGCGCGGGGTCGTACCAACTATGCAACACTCTCCAAAACAACGCCGTGGATTACCTGTGCGTGGCGTTTGCGGAAGAAGGCATCGCATTGAGGCTCAGGAATATAACGTTGCCAATAATGGTGATGAATTACGACGGCCGCAATTACAAACAGTTGGCGAATTACCAGTTGGAACCCGTATTGTTTTCCACGGAGCGCACCCGCAATTTCATCGAAATCCTCCGCGCACGTGGCATCCACAATTACCCCGTCCACATCAAACTCGATACGGGTATGCACCGTTCGGGCTTTATGGCGGACGAGTTGGAGGAGTTTTGCGAACTTGTCAACAACAGCGGCGACATTCTCGACCTGAAATCTATGTTCACGCATTTTGTGGCGGCTGACGACGAGAACGAAGACCAATTCTCTGAATTACAGGAACATCGCTTTATGCAAATGGCTGATACAATATGCCGCCTGACGGGTCGCAATCCAATGCGCCACATCTGCAATTCTGTTGGCATTGAGCGACTTACACAATATCAACACGATATGGTGCGCCTTGGCATCGGTCTCTACGGCGTGGCATACGAGGCTACGGACAAGTTGATGGGCATTTCCAAATGGAAGACCAACATCGTGCAAATCAAACATATAGACGTTCCCGAAACTGTTGGTTACAACCGTCGCGGCAAGATAACCCAACCTTCGCGCATCG
>CAMJWL010000042.1 GCA_946409405.1 uncultured Bacteroidales bacterium | reverse complement strand
CCTGACCTGGCATCCAAAACCACCGAAGAGCCGGTGATGACCGAAGACAAGAACGGCAACCTCTCCGAAGTTACCGACGACAAAGTCAACGAGTCAAACACGTTCTACATCGTTGCGGGCAGTTTCACGCTCTACAAAAACGCACAGACCCTCAACGCAAAACTCAAAGCGAAGGGCTACGACTCCAAAATCCTCGAACCCTACGGACAGTACCACCGCGTAACCATCAAGCAGTTCAAGACCGTAGCCGAGGCTCGCGCCGCGCTCCCCGCCCTCCGCAAAGCCAACGACCAGGCTCTTTGGCTCCTCACCCGCTAATCCTCCGTTAACCTGTTACCTCGTTAACCCGTTAACCTTCACAAAACACTACCCACTGCGATTATCTCCCTGCGAAAAAAAACATTTGCAGACATAATCGCAGTTTTTTTTGTATAATTTCACATTATTTTATAAATTCGCACCATAATTATAACACAATAAGGTCATGGACAACAGCCAAAGCGAATTAATATACAAGAACACCCGTTTGGAGCAGGAACTGAGTCAGGTGCGCCAGCAACTCGAACTCCTCAAAGACTCCTACGAAAAAGCTCTGAACGAGATAGAACGTCTTGAAGGCATCATTTCGACGCTGCCCAAAGACGTTCTGCCACAAGACATCACCATCGACACCGATACCGGCACACGCCTACTCAGGTTCAAGATGGCAACGGTAATGTACGTCGATTTGCGCGGCTACAAGTCAAACAACAACGAACCTCGCACACAATCCGGCGTGGACGAACTCGACCAAATCATAATCCACTTCGCCGAAATCGCCGCCGCACACAACTTGCAGATTATCAAGACCATCGGCGATGCCTTTATGTGCGTAGGCGGCATCCCGGAAAAAAACATCACCAACCCTGTGGACATAGTAATGGGAGCAATGGAGATGGTGCGTTACGCCAAGCAGCAGCGCACCGAAGCGTCCGACAACAAATTTTGGGAACTCCGCATCGGCATCCACACCGGTCCGGTAATCGCCACAGTATCAGGCAAAAAGAAATTCTCATACGACATCAAAGGCGAGACCGTTAACATCGCCACTCGCATGGCGGCAGCCGCCGAGCACGACAAAATCAACGTCTCTGTCTATACATACGAACTCGTCCGCGAATACTTTGTAACCGACTACAACGGCGTAACGCCTGTCAAATACCACGGCGACCTCGAGATGTACTACATCCGCAGACTCCGCCCCGCGCTCTCCGTCAACAAAAAAATCGGCGAGTTCCCCAACGAAATCTTCAAAATCAAGTACGCACTCCGCCAGTTCACCGACTTGCAGGAGTCCATACTCGACAAACTCGAACGCGAACTCCCCAAGACCTTATATTATCACAATTACAAGCACACCATCGACGTTGTAAACGAGGCCGAACTCATCGGACTCAGCGAAGGACTCGACGATGGCGACATACTCTTGCTCAAGACAGCCGCCCTGTTCCACGATTCGGGTCTTATCATCGGCTTCGACAACCACGAGTTTTACAGCACACAGTTCGCCCGCGAAATCCTACCCAAGTGGCATTACACCGACGAACAGATAGAGAAGATTTGCGGCATCATCATGGCTACCAAACTGCCGCCAAACCCGCAAAACCTCCTCGAGAAGGTAATCTGCGACGCCGACCTCGACTATCTTGGCAGAGCCGACTTCATTCCCGTGTCAAACACCCTCTACGAAGAACTCCGCGCTCTCGGCAAAGACATAGACATCAACACTTGGAACAAAAAACAAGTGGCGTTTCTCTCTACGCACCAGTACTTTACAGCCACGGCGCAGCGTCTGCGCGAAGAAGCAAAGGAAAGCCAGATCGAACGCCTCAAAAAACTCATCGTGGACGACGCGCCCTCACAATCATGAACGAAAAGACCCTCGCCTTTATATGGCAAAACAGGCTTTTTGACCCGGCGGGGCTTACTACCACCCAAGGAGAACCCGTCCAAGTAGTCAAGACCGGATACGCCAACACGATGTCCGGTCCTGACATCACCGACGCGCAAATCCGCATCGGCAATCTTCTTTGGACGGGCAACGTGGAGTTTCACACCAAATCATCCAATTGGACGCGCCACCGCCACCACCTCGACCGCGCATACGACAATATAATCCTGCACGTAGTGTTCGAAGACGACTCTCCCCTATCCGACCGTCAAGGCAACACCGTCCCCACCCTCGTCATCAAATACGACCCGGCTATCGACACACGCTGCCACCAACTCCTCTCCCAGCAAAACCCACACCTCTGCCCCGCCGGAATACTCGACCTCAGCACATTCTCATCGCTTACCTTCACATCGCGGCTCACGATAGAACGCCTCCAACAAAAATCCGACCTCATCCTCGCCGCCCTCCATAGTACACAGGGCGATTGGATGCAGACTTTTTGGCAATACTTGGCGCGCAGTTTTGGCTTTGGCAAAAATTCCACCCCCTTCGAGTTGATGGCAAAATCACTACCTTACAATCTGATAATCAAAAACTCAGAATCATTCATTACAATCCTCGCCTTATTATATGGACAGGCGGGCTTCCTATTATCCGGCAAATACAAAGGCAGCGACAGCGACCTCCTCACTCAAGAATACAAATACCAACAGGCAAAATACGGACTCACCCCCATCGACCACAGCATTTGGAAATATTCGGGCACCCGTCCGCAAAACTCCCCCTTCGTCCGCACACGACAACTCGCATCCCTTGTTGCCGCCAACACTCCCCTATTCGACCGTATGCTCTCATACAGCGACATAGACCAGATGGAATCCCTCTTCAACATAAAACCAAACAACGAAATCCCCCCGCTCGGCACAGAAGCCAAGCATCTACTCATCATCAACCTTGTATGCCCCTTCCTCACGTGCTACGCCCAATACACAGGCAACAACACCCTTGCCGAACTTGCGGTGGATCTCCTCGAAAAACTTCCGCCCGAACACAACTCCCTCGTATCAGCCAAGAAAAAAGCCGGCATCTCCATCACCTCTGCATACGACACCCAGGCCGTCATCCAGTTAGACACCGCCTACTGCAAGCCCCGCCGCTGCATCGAATGTCAAATAGGTCGCTACTACATCGCTGGAAAAAAATAAAAAAACGGGGTCAACATCACGTCGCCCCGCAAATCAAAAAATAAACAACTAAAAAAAGAAGTATTCTATAACATGAAACACATCTATATAAACGATAAAAATCCAAAAATGTTTCAAAAAAATCGATTTTTTTTCAAAAAAAATCATTTTTTTCACTCACCCCCCGTAAAAACACTTCCAGGGGCACTTCTTCTATTCAATGATTTGTTGATTTTTTTTTCACTGCCTTATAAAAAAAGGAACGGGGCGTCCGGATGGTCGCCCCGCAAATCAAAAAATAAACAACTAAAAAAAGAAGTATTCTATAACATGAAACACACTTATAAGAACGATAATCAGGCAAAAATGTTGCACGGTTTCCAGTTAATAAATGTTAAATTTAAAAATATAAAAAACATTTCGCAAAAATCGCGTTTTTTCCCGAAAAAATTTGTACTTTTGGTTGCTAAAAAACACAATCATAATGTTTGGTGTAGAAATTGTTATGATTTTTGTGGTAACATTAAGGATTATAACTTGCAAGAAATAATGAAAAACAACTTTCGAAACATCGCCATATTAATACTCTCGTTGTTGCTGATGTACATTTTGGTAGCCACATACTTAGTGTACGACGACTACAGTTTCAGCCTCAACAAGACAATCAAGACTTCCGACAAGTACTGCCAGTACAAATCGGAGGAGATTTCGTCGTATATTAATACAAACGTGCAGACCACAAACACTATCTGCAACATGTTGGCGTCTGCCCGCGAAAAATACGGATACGACCTCATACCATACGCCGAGCAGAGCCTCCAGAACCTCTGCATCGAAAACCCGCAGTTGTCCTCAATCACTGTTACATGGGAGTTCTCGGCGGTATGCAAGACGTGGACACGCCCATACGGACGCCTTATTATGAAGGCGTACATGCTCGACGGCCGCCCGCGAATCACCAAAGACACCGTGGATCTCGAAGGCGAGTACGTCAGCGAAAACTATTACCAGATGAAAAACGGCTCAATGCACACTCTCTTCACAAGCCCCGAAATGAATTCAAACGACTACATCGCGCAAGGCGAATCGTCGCTATGCGTGTCGGTGGCCACGAGGATGATGCTCCACGACGTTTTTATTGGAATGGTGGAGGCAGAGATGTCGCTCGCAAACATCGACAAAAAACTCGACGAAATGCCCCTCGACTACGCTGGCAAGCCATTTGTGATAGCCAGCAACGGCAAGATATACTGCCACTCAAACCCCGACCTCGACCGCACCAACTTCCTCGACGCATATTCGGGCATCGACCACGACGACGAAGTGGCACACGCCATCAGCGAGTCGCTCGTGTGCAGCACCGATTACGAAGACCGCGACGGCATCCGCTCTCACCTCACACTTCTGCCCATAGCCGTCAAAGACAGCGGACGGCCATGGACCCTGGTGTCGGAGATTTACTACGCACGTATTTTCAAACAGACCATCCGCAAAGTGATGCCATACTTCCTGTTGTCGTTCCTCGGACTCGCGCTTATGGTAATCTTCACGCTCTCCTTCATCCGCAAATCCACCAACCCAATGCAACAGGCATCCATCATGCTCAACCACATAGACCGTGGCGAGTACGACAAGGTGGAACACCTCGAATCATCCGACGAAGAAATCAACACCTTCTACAAGTCGCTCAACATATTCGCCGAAAAAATCCAGCGAACCACCGAATTTGCACGAAGCATCGGTAGCGGCGACCTCAACATCAAGTACGAAATCGACAGCCAGAACGCCCTCGACGCCGCGCTCATCGACATGCAGAAAAACCTCCAGCACGCCCGCGAAGAAGAGGAAAACCGTAAAGTAGAAAACGAAAAACTCTCTTGGTCGCAGAACGGTCTCGCGCAACTCGGCGAATACCTCCGTATGAGCAACATCGACATCTCAGAATTTGCCTTCAACGTCATCAGTTTCCTCGTTAAGTATGTAGGAGCGTTGCAAGGCGGCATCTTCATATCGGAAGAGCAAGACGGCACCAAATACCTCAGCCTCAAAGCCGCCTACGCCTTCGACCGCAAAAAACAGTTGGAAGGCCGCGTGGAGTTTGGCGAAAGCCTTGTAGGACGTTGCGCCATAGAAGGCAAGACAATATTCCTCACCGACATCCCAGACGGATACCTTTATATTACATCGGGTCTCGGCGAAAACAAGCCCCGATGCCTCCTCCTCGTGCCGCTCGTATTTGAAGACGAAGTGCACGGCGTCATAGAGATTGCATCCATCAAGATGATAGAAGAATACCAGATCACCTTCTTCAACAGCGTGGCGGAGCGTATCGCGTCCTCCATCAGCAACATCAAGAAAAACATCAACACCGCCGAACTCCTCGAAAAATTCCGCACACAGAGCGACGAACTCGCCTTCCGCGAGAGCGAAATCCAGAAGTCCCTCGCCGGCATCAAGGAATCGCGCACCGAGATTGGCAAACTCCAATACGAAACCGAAGCCATCCTCGACGCCCTCGCCGAAACCTGCATCGTTACCCGCTACGACACCAATGCCGTAGTGCAGGATCTCCGCGACAAGACCCTCGACGTTACTGGCTACAAGCGCAGCGACATCCTCGGACACAACCTCCGCGAAATCCTCGCCCTCACCAAAAACGACATGGACAACTTCGACAAATTCTGGGAAGACATCATCAAAGGCAAGCGCAAGAGCCGCAAGTTTACACGTGGCGAGCAACTCTACCGCGAGACATTCACGCTCATCAACGACTCCAACGGTATGCCCTACAAAGTAATCAGTGTGGCTATTCCGGTATAAATGCACAAAAAAATGAAAATTAATTTTTTAGTTTGCAGATAATTAATTAATTTTGCGCCCTATAAAAGGTGAATCATGCCCACGAAAGGACAAGAATATATTATCGACTACAAGACATTGGAGTCGGGCATCTACGAATTTGATTATCATATAGATAAAGAGTTCTTCTCGATGTTCGACGAGCCTATGGTTCAAGATGGCAACGCTGATGTCCACGCCGCGATGCGAGTATCGTCGGCGGGTTTGGACATACAATTAACCATCACCGGCACGCTCTGTGTGGAGTGCGACCGCTGCCTCGAACCATTCGACATGCCCATCGACGCCTCCTACGACCTTGTAGTCAAGTACGGCGACCACACCACGCCCCTCGACGAAGCCGACGACGTAATCACCATCGGTGCCGACGACGATTTTCTTGACCTCCGCCAGCATATTTACGAATACGTAATCCTCAGCCTTCCCGCCCGCCGCGTCCATCCCGATGCCCCCGACGGCACTCCCGGCTGCGACCCCGACATGCTCGCCCACTTCCTCATCTCCGACGATGAAGATGACGAATACATCAACGACGAAGAAGACGACGAGGAAGACGACGAAGAAGACGACGAAGAAGACGAAGGCGAATACGACGGCGACGACGACGACGAATACTACACCGAGGACCTCGCCCCCGCGCAGCCTGTTGAGCCCGCTGACATTATTGTCAGCGACAACACTTCCGACCCCTTCGCCGGCCAAGAGATGGAGACCATAGAGCAAAAACTCTCCCGCGACCCACGTTGGAAAAAGATAAAAGCAAAATTAAATAACATATAATAAAATAATTAAGAAAAATGGCAAATCCAAGAAGCAAGATGTCCAAGACAAGAAGGGACAAGAGAAGAACACATTATAAGGCTACTGCGCCCACGCTCACAAAATGCAGCAACTGCGGCGCAACAATCCAGATGCACCACGTATGCCCTGAGTGTGGCTACTACCGTGGACAACTCGCCATCGCTACCGAAACTGCGGCAGCGGAGTAACCTATGTTGGTAGGCAAGACATCAAGACAGATGAGGTGCGACTGAGACAGCCGGCATGAGCCTCATTTGTCTTTTTTGCTATATGCCCCCGACAACCTTGCAACTATCCTTTTCAGACAATTTATTTATCACATAATGAGCAACATCAACGCAGTAATCACAGGCGTAGGAATGTACCTTCCCGAATACCGGCTCACCAACGAGGAACTGTCCCAAATGGTGGACACCAGCGACGAGTGGATTATGAGCCACATGGGCATCAAGGAGAGGCGCATTCTCAAAGACAAGGACAAAGCGTCGGCATACATGGGCGCGGAGGCTGTCAAAGACCTACTCCGCAAGACCGGCACCAAGCCCGAAGAAATCGACCTCGTAATATGCGCAACAGTCGCGCCCGACTACATCATACCGGGCACCGGCATCATCATTGCAGACATGGCGGGACTCACAAACGCCTACGCATTCGACATCCACGCCGCATGCTCAGGCTTCTTGTACGCCATCACCACCGCATCCAAATTCATCAAAGCGGGCACCGAAAAGAAAGTAATCGTGGTAGGCGCAGAAAAAATGTCAACCATCACCGACTACACCGACCGCAAGACATGTCCCCTCTTTGGCGACGCGGCATCGGCGGTGCTGATGGAACCCACAGAAGAAGACCTCGGCATCAAAGATTACATACTCCGTACAGACGGCGTTGGTGTCAAATACCTCCACATTAAAGCGGGCGGCTCATTGAACCCTCCATCCATCGAGACCGTCCAAAACCGCGAACACTTCATCTATCAGGAAGGCCAGCCCGTGTTCAAATACGCCGTAATGCGCATGGCTGACGTATCGGCGGAGATAATGGAGCGCAACGGACTCAAACCCAGCGACATCGCTTACCTCGTACCTCATCAGGCAAACCTCCGCATCATCGATGCCACGGCACGCCGCATGGAACTCGACCCGTCCAAAGTGATGATCAACATCCACAAATACGGAAACACCACCTCGTCCACCATACCATTGTGTCTCTGCGAGTGGGAACCCAAACTACACAAAGGCGACAACCTCATTCTCTCCGCCTTCGGTGCGGGCTTCACATGGGGTTCCGTATGGCTCAAATGGGGCTACAATCCCCCCACCACCGTTAACCCATAACCCGTTAACACGTTAATCCGAAAAAACATTAAAACCCCATTAAAAAACAACAAAAACAATGGCAAACTTAAAAGAAATACAAGACTTCATCCGCACAGTCTCCAAAATAGGCATCTCGGAAGTAGATGTCCAGACCGACGACCTCAAACTCAACGTCAAATTCCCCGTAGGCGCATACACAGCCGCACCCGCGCAAGGTAGCGACCCCATCCAAATCCCCTACCACTTGCAGATGGCATCGGGCATTTCGCAACAAATGGGCAACCCTGTACAGGCAGCCACCACAACAACTACCCCCATTGAGTTCCGTCAGGAGACCAAGGAAGACGACAAGAAATACCTCACCATCAAATCCCCGATGGTAGGCACATTCTACCGCCGTCCCTCGCCCGACAAGCCAATCTACGTAAACGTTGGCGACGAAATCTCCAAAGGCAAAGTCCTCTGCGTCATCGAGGCTATGAAACTCTTCAACGAAATCGAAGCCGAAGTATCGGGCAAAATCGCCAAAATCCTCGTCGAAGACGGCAGCCCCGTAGAATACGATCAGCCCCTCTTCCTCGTTGAACCCTAACTCCTCGTTAACCCGTCAGTACGTACACCACGTCAAAAAACGACCCAGTTAACTCGTCAAAAAGAACCAGAAACATGTTCAACAAGATACTTATAGCCAACCGAGGCGAAATCGCGCTCCGCATCATTCGCACCTGCAAAGAGATGGGCATCAAGACCGTGGCGATATACTCCACCGCCGATAGGGATTCGTTGCACGTCAGGTTTGCTGACGAGGCGGTATGCATAGGTCCCGCACCGTCGGCACAGAGTTACCTCAACATACCGGCAATAATCTCCGTGGCAGAACTCACCAACGCCGACGCAATACACCCGGGCTACGGCTTCCTCTCCGAAAACGCCAAATTTGCCCGCATCTGCACCGAACACGGCATCAAATTCATCGGCCCTACCGAGGAGCACATCAACAAGATGGGCGACAAGGCAACAGCCCGCAAGACCATGATTGCCAATGGAGTACCCATCACACCCGGAACCGACGGACTCATCGACACCGTAGAGGAAGGCAAGCGCGAGGCACTCCGCATCGGCTACCCCGTAATGCTCAAAGCCACAGCGGGCGGCGGCGGCAAAGGTATGCGCATCATCCGCAACGAAGACGAATTTGAACACCTTTGGAACGCGGCAAAACAGGAGGCAGCCGCCTCATTCGCCAACGACGCCGTTTACCTCGAAAAATACATCGAAGAACCGCACCACATCGAAATCCAGATAGCCGGCGACCAATACGGCAACGTCTGCCACCTTTCGGAGCGCGATTGTTCCATCCAACGCCGCCACCAGAAACTCTTGGAGGAGACCCCCTCGCCCTTTATGACCGAGGCACTCCGCCACAAAATGGGCGAAGCAGCCATCAAAGCCGCCAAAGCAATCAAATACGAAGGCGTAGGCACGTGCGAATTCCTCGTGGACAAAAACCGCAACTTCTACTTCATGGAGATGAACACCCGCATCCAAGTGGAACACGGCATCACCGAAGAAGTTACAAAACTCGACCTCGTAAAAGAACAGATAATGATAGCCGCCGGAGCCAAAATCTCCCAGCGCAACTATTATCCGCAGGCTCACGCCATCGAGTGCCGCATCAACGCCGAAGACCCCTTCAACAACTTCCGCCCCTGTCCGGGTCAAATCACAGGCCTCCACCTGCCCGGTGGCAACGGCATCCGCGTTGATACTCACGTATATACCGGCTACAAAATTCCGGCAAACTACGACTCTATGATTGCAAAAATCGTTGCCGTAGCACAGACACGCGCCGAAGCCATCGACAAGATGCGCCGTGCGCTCTTCGAACTCGTGATAGAAGGAGTAAAAACCACCGCTCCCTTCCATCAGCAATTGCTCGAAGACCCCGCCTTCCGCGCCGGCAACTACACCACTAAATTCATGGAGGACTTCGTAATCCAAAACCCAGAAAACTAAACCAAAATGTAATATTCCTGCGGGCTGTCCACACATCGGCTGCCCGCATTTTTAATCATCGCCCCCCGTCCCATTAATCCGACGGATGCCCCCTGTCCTATTAATTAAGCGGAAATTTCATTTCCGCCACGCCACTCCCCAACGCATACCACAATGAAACATCTCATTCCCTTCACCGCCCTCATCGCCCTCTTCCCCACCCTATCCCTCGCCCAAGACTCCACCACCATCAAGAAAGGATGGAAATTTGGCGGCGCGCTTCCTGCCATCGCCTACAACACAGACAATGGCTTCCGCTACGGCGTACTCGGCAACGTATATGACTATGGCGACGGCAGCGACTACCCCAACTACCGCAAGTCGATATACTTAGAATGGTCGCGCACCACTAAGGGTTCCGGCAAAAACAACATCATCTACGAAGACCACCACTTCCTTGGCACCAATATGCACCTCACCGCCGACTTCAACTACGCCACCGAAAAGTGCATCGACTTCTACGGCTTCAACGGCTACGAATCCTATTATAATTCCGCATTTGAAGACCAAGATAGCCCCGAATACATCAGCCGCGCATATTACCGCATCGGCAGAAAAATGTGGCGGCTTGTGGCAAATTTACAAGGGGAAACATCCATTCCGCACCTCAGATGGCTCGCCGGATTTATGTTTTGCGACATCGACGTTTCCGCCCCCGACATCAAGAAACTCAACAAAGGCAAGTCGGGCAAAGACCTCCTGCCCGAAGCAACGCCCGAAACCAACCTCTACCTCAACTACGTGGCCTACGGACACATATCTGCCGACGAAGCCGACGGCGGCACGGTTACATTGCTCAAAGCCGGCATCATCTACGACAGCCGCGACGTACTCATCTGCCCGTCGCGTGGTTTTTGGAACGAATTGTACATCAACGTCGCCCCGTCGTTCCTTGGGTCGGGCGAAACATACACCACCTTAGCGGCAAGCGTCCGCGAATATTTCCCGGTAGTCAACGACAGGCTCATCCTCACCTACCGCCTCGCCTACAACACGCTCATCGGCGGCAAAGCACCGTACTACATC
The DNA here is from genome assembly GCA_946409405.1 of uncultured Bacteroidales bacterium. GTDB lineage: Bacteria > Bacteroidota > Bacteroidia > Bacteroidales > UBA3824 > UBA3824. Next base: position 10,982 of record CAMJWL010000042.1, on the reverse strand, counting down.
CTGCCATTCTACTCCGACACCAAATTCATCTTCGACGGCATCGGCGGAGTCAAGACAGTGCGCGGCGTCAAGCGCGACCGCATCCAAGGCGACGGCTACGCTTTCGGCAACTTTGAGGCGCGTTGGAAGTTCGTCAAGACAAAAATTCGAAACCAAGACCTATACCTTGCCCTCAGTGTCTTCTACGACACAGGACTCGTAACGCGCAAATACTCCACCTCCGCGCCCAAATACAAAAACGAAAGCCTACACAACGCACTCGGCGGAGGCTTTCGCATCGCTTTAAATAATAATTTTGTAGTAAGCATAGATTACGGCGCATGTCTCGACAAGCACGACGGCGATAGCGGCCTGTACATCGACATCGGTTGGCTATGGTAGTGAGAGATTATCCTTGTCAACTCTCACCCTCTTCGCACCTGATACCCGCCCACAAGCACGTCGTCCAACTGCGCATTGTTCCCGCGCCACTCGGTCATATACTCGCCGAGGCGACGCGCCTGTTCCGCGCCATTATGCACCGACACGTCTGTAAGCAACTCCTTGAAACGGCGGTAAGTGAGTTTCCTATTTTCCTCACCGCCAAATTGGTCGGCATATCCGTCGGAAAACATGTAAATCCAATCGCCATTCTGCACTTCAATCTCCTCCGACTTAAAGGGGCGCACAAAATTATAGTTGCCTATCGGATTCTTCACCGGCTTAAACTCCTTCAACTCGCCCTGGCGAATAAGGTACATGGGATTGTTGGCACCGGCAAAACGCATCTTCATCGTCTTCAGATTGAGGATGCACAACGCTATGTCCATGCCGTCGTCGGTGGGCTTTACGGTGCTGTCTTGGTTGAGGGCGTGTATGATGTCGGCACGGAGGCTTTCGAGGATGTCAGACGGCTGCGTGTCTTCATCTATCGCGTTGCAGATGTCGTTGAGGAAGGTAACACCAAGAAGACTCATAAACGAACCCGGCACGCCATGCCCCGTACAGTCGGCAATGGTGAACGCCACAATGTCGCCGCGTTGCTTCATCCAATAGAAGTCGCCTGACACGATGTCGCGTGGCCGCCAAAACAGGAAATAGTCGGCAAAACAACGCTGCAATATCTCCTTGCTCGGCAGCACCGCCAGTTGTATGCGCTGCGCGTATTGGATGCTGTCGGTAACGGAACGGTGCTTGTCCTCGATGTCGCGTTTAAGTACAGAGATATGCTCCTTTTCTTTTTGGATGGAGAGCGACATGTCCCACAGTTTGCGGTTGCGCTGCGCGATTTCGTCTTTTTCGAGGGCGAGTTTTCGCTGTTCGAGGAGGATGCGCTCCGCCGTCATAAACAATTCTTCGTGCATTGCGCCCTTCGCACCGTCCTGAGGCAGAGCAAAGGTTTGTTTTGACTCCGAGTTTTTGAGGGTTTCGTATAGTTTTTGGTAACGCAACACGTCGTCCTCGGCATACTTAATCTGCCGTGTCAAGTCGCCCTCGTATTCTGCCACGGCACGACGAGCCTTGCGGCGGCGCGTCATGTAAAAATACACCGCCTCTCCCGCCGCCATTACAAGCGAAACAAGCAATATGACCTCTAATGTCGTCAATTTTCAAGCGTTTTTAAATCGTCCGTCTGCAAGATGGTAACAAATGTGCACCATCCGCTGCCGGGTATCAGTTCGTCGTAATATATTGTGTAATTGCCCTGGTCGTACCCAACGCCCAAAACAACCTTGGACGAAGTTCCGGCAAAGGTGTACATCTCGTCGCCCTTGATTATCAAGCCTTGGGCATCGGCCTCGTTGTATGCGTACTCGCTCATTGACATTCCTCTAAACGCACGCTTGCAATAACCGTACAAAAAATCCTCGTCGTATGACGCTCCGCCTACAAGTACAATGGTGGTATCTGCACTGTTATAGCCGGTGAAGGATATGGAGTCTTTGCTCCGCGACAAATCCGCATAGAAATATTCGCCTTCCAAGGTGGTGGTGAGCGTTCCGTCCTCGCCCTCCACATTCACGTAGTGCGAATCATATCGCGAGAGAATCGTGGTCTTGTTGGTATAAACCACAGACGACAACATGCTTGGCAAATTATGACGGTTCAAAAATTTGCCGTCAGACGATATGGCCTGCACATTGACAGATGACCCCATTAAATCCGTAAATTCGGCATAGATGATGTCGCCACACGAATAGTATGTGGCGGAGGTCCAATCGGGTATTTGTTCTAATTTTGACTCCTTCTCCACCTGTCCGTCAGGACCATAAACCCTTATCAACCATTTGATTTCGGCATCAGGGTTCATATAATCATATTCGGACTGAAAAATCACCGCAAACCGCCCTCCTTCGAGCGGACATCCATGTTCTATCGGCAGAGGTATCGACATTTGCTTCACGCCGTTCACTACATTGGAATAGACCTCGCAGACAGAATAAATGACATTGCAGTCGCCGTCAAACTTGAGAATTACCAATTCCTTTGCATTGCCAGCATCCCTCGAAATTCCTACCCCATAGGCATAAAAATATCCGTCCGTTCCCACATACAAATGGGAAACAGGCATGTGCTTGTCCAACGACACGCTGTCCAAGGATTGCATATTGCCGGGTTTCCAATCAGGCTCCATCAACACAGACTTTTGATTGCCGTTTTTGTCCACCTTTAGAAGGTACGTGCGCGACGAATGGTCGGCATCGTAGCCCAATTTGTCCGACATGGATACCTGTTCTAAAAAGACAAGGCCGCAGTCTGAGGTTATCAGTGGCTTGATCGACGAAGTATGCATACGCACCCTCTTGACCGGCGACTGTGTGGTGTCCACCACGGCGCCGCCGTCTGAGAGTATGCCGCCTTCCCTGCAACTACTCAGCAATATCGTTATCAATATTATTACAATCAATCTCATAATCTACACTTTTAATTTAATACCCGTAACCATATTTGGCGGTAGTCCTGTAAAATAGGTTTACCTTAAAGCCAAAGTTCACCGATATTTGGTTGAGTCGCATAGCCTCCGGCACATAGTGGTGGTTTACAATAAGTTCCTGAGTCTTGTACTTGTTTTCGGGCTTGCGGAGTTCCTTGGTGGCAACGCCGTAATGTACCCCCACAAAAAACACAAACCGCCTGAACTCGCAATTGAACTTCGCACCGCCATAAACCGTCAGGAACGAGTTTTTGACATCGTTGTACTTGCCCACGCACCTTACAGTGTCAAACTGGTCATCGACATACGCCTGAGTGCGTCTTAAGTCTGCCGCCTTGTACTTGCTGTCAAAAAAAGTGGTAAACTTGGCACCGACGTATACTTCGGGGGTTAAAACGCCGCCAATGGACGGCAGGCTGTAGCCCACTTCGAGAGGTATGCTGTAAAACTTGTCGTCCTCTTCGTAACTGAAATAGACGTTGCTGCCGCGCTCCATCCTCTTGAAACTGAGCGTGGTGTATGCTATGCCAGTAAGCACCTCCCATTTTTTTGACGGGTAAAACGCCACCGCCGTCTCATACGCCACCGCACTAAAACTGCCATAACGATAGCCGTTTTCCTTGTCGCGGATGGTATATACCGTGTCTATCTTCATCACGGGATACACGTGGCTCGCCGTAAGCCTTATCGCAAACCACGGTCTTGTAACGTAGCGGTCTTTGAGTTTTACAAAGGCGTCGGGGTCGTCGTCTTTTACCTTGTAAAAAGGATTGCGATTGCAAAACAACTCCATCAGCGAATCTGCCTTTCTGTCGTAGCCCACCTCCTTGAACGCGGCGATGGAATATTTGCGGAGGTTCTCGGTCTCTTCGCGGGTAAACTTGCCTCTGTCGTCCAATTTTCTCGTCCTCACGTAGTAGGCGTACATCAGCGCGTCGCTATACCGCCCCGCATTGTACAACGCCATGATGTTTTGCACAGCCTCCTCGATGCTTACCTCGGTGCTGTCGCCCGATTTGGTGAGGCGAATCCTGCCATTATAATCGTTGGGCAGCGGCACGTCGGGCGATGTGAGGTTGTCGAAGAGCGGGATATAGCCGCCGTGCCTCGATGTGTCGGCCTGCGCCGCTACGTCGAGGGTCATCAATATTAAAATAAATCTTCTCATAATGTCTTATCTTACAATCCTCCCGCAAATTCGCGCCCAAGCACCAAGTTCTTCTCCGTGGGTGTCAACGGCTGCAAGTTGAGCGTTTCGAGCGTCTTGGCGTATTGGTCGATGTCGGTGTCCCAATAGAGAATGTCGTTATTGTCGGTGAGTGCCATGAGCATGCCTTTGTCGTTGAATTTGATCGCCTTCACCCGGCTACTGCGGAGGTTGTTTTCCTCGATGTAGTACGGCTGCAAGGAGAAATCCTTGGTATCCAATAGCGTAATCCTCTTGTCGGAGCCACTGAGGGCAAGTATCTGCGTATTTGGGTCATATACAGCGTGTTCCACCTTGGCGTGGCTGTCTGTAAACTCGTAGTTTTTTGTGTCGGTGTCGGTGTCGAGGTAATAGATGTACCCGTCGGCATAGCACACCGCAAGGAGATGCTTGTCGCGGATGTCCACCAGTTTGGACCCTACGAGCAACGGCCCGCGCTTGAAGATTTCGTCCACATTGTCGTTGTTGGAGTTCCATTTGAGGAGGCTGCCCGAATGTAGCAACACATAATACACGCCGGGAGTTTTTGTGGCGGCAATATCCAATATTTTTTTCTTTAAGTCGATGCTGTTAATAACCTTTTTGTCAGGCGATTGCGCATCGTACACAAAAATCCATCCATCGTCGTATGCAGCGATGATTTGGCTATTATTGTCGGACATAATGGCGGAGTTGATGTAGCCGTTGTCTTTGAGCGGCATGGTGCTTTGCGTCGAAATGGTGGTCAGGTAGTTTTTCTTATCAAAAGTGCTGTACAACAGATAGTTGTTGCCCAGAAAATAGGTCTTTTGCACCGGTGCGCTACTCTCCGACGGCTCGATGCGCATAAACTCCTGCGGCTTATCGCCAGCAATCTTGTATCCCGCCACTTCGCCCCACTCCGATACGGTAAAGAGTCGGTTCTTCGGGTCGATGTACAAATCTGCAAGGTTGTTGTCGTTCACTTTCAAGGAGTTGTCGAAACCGCTTTCCTGAATGGCGCACACCATCGCCTCGTAGAGCGCGGGGGTATTTTCGGTGATGGCGCATTGCTTGTTGATGAGCCACGCCGACCACGCAAGACGCAGGTTCATGGTCTTGTCTTCGTAACGGTTTTTTGCTTTTAACGCCAAGGCGTTGCTCACGGCTATATTATAAAGACGCGCCGCGCTGTCTGATGCTTTGGCGGCAAGGCGGGTCTGTTCCTCCGCCACACGCCGCGCCGAATCGGCGGCACGCACGGCCTGACGGGCTATTTCGAGGTTTTGGAGGGCAGTGTCCTTCATGCGGTCGGCAAGGTTGCGGGCGGCTTCGGCAGATTCGTATGCACGGAGGGCGTTTTCCTGAGCCTGACGCGCCTTCTGCGCTTCCGACACCGCACGGCGACTCTCCGCCTCGGCGTTGCGGGCGGCAGCGTCGGCACGGTCTTTTTCGCGCTCGGCGTTCTCCGCCTGTTGACGCGCCTCCTCTGTCTTTTGCTCGGCAACTGCGCGCTGCCCCTGTGCATCGTTTCGCTCAGACAACGCCCAAAATGCCAAACCAGCCAAAAATATCGACGAACCTATCACCAACGCACCGATTACACGGTTTTTGCGTTTTTTTGCTTTTTGTGCAAGATCAACGGCCACGCGGCTCTCTGTAATGAAGTCCTTGCAATTCTTGGTCTGTACGTCGGCGTTTTTAAGTTTTTGACGCAGAGGCAGTTTGCTGGCATCTTGCTTGGCGAGCCAATACGGATTGGGTCTTACGCGGCTGTACCACGACTCAAAGTAGCCAAGGTTGCCCGCCGGAAGTAGGAAGCCTATCTTGCGGTCGTTCTCCAACCAACGCTGCATCTGCGAATTGAAGTCGTAAAAATCTTTGGTGTCGGCATACTCCTCGGCGTTCCAATCTTCGAGTTTTTTCCAGTTTCGGATTAACGCCTCGTGGGTGATGTCTAATACGGTATCGCCGCTAAGGTATTGTGTCTCAATATTATCGGTCTCTATAAAAGGTCTCAACAGCGTATTGTCTGGCAGGCGGAAAATATTGAGGACTCCGCACACCGCCGCCGTGGATATTTCGGGACGGTTGATGATGCCTACAATCTCGTTGAGGGTGCAGCGGTTGCGCACGGGACGGTTGCGGTCTATCTTGACAAGCGACTTAAACGCCGCCGCGATAATCAGTTTGCTGTCTTCGGGCGTGATGTTTTTTTCCGCCCAATCGGCGTGTGCCACAAAATAGTCGTAGGCACTCTCGTACAGGATGCCCGCGTGGGCATTGAGTACGTTGTTGAGGTCGGGCTTTTCAAAATATTTTTTCTCGTAGGCGGGACGCATGGCAAACCAACGGTCAAATTCGCGTTGCTCCTCCCTCGAAAGTACGTCGCGGGATATGCCGGCAATTTTGGCAAGGTGGATAAGGTCGAGTTGCTCCTTGCCATCGTTGGCGGTCTTCCAAAGGAGGTTAAGGGCGTGTTGCAACACCGGCAATTGGTCAAAACCGTTGTTCAAGTTGTTTACAATCACTTCCCTAAGCCTGTCTGACACGCTGCCGCCCGCCAACTTTGCCGGTTCTTCTATTACCTGACATATTTCGCTGCGCTTCAACTGCGGCACAAAAAACTGCGAATATGCTATAAATTCGGGCAGACTCTTGAACACGGTGCATTGACTGATGAAGTCGCTCCTCATCGTAAATATCACATAGACAGGCAGTTTCTCAGCCACGGAAATGCGCACGGTCTCCAGCAAAAGGTTGATGGTGGTATAACTTTCCTCGCTCGGCTCGCCGTCGTTAAAATTGTCGCTATTGGTAAAAATCTCCTCAAACTGGTCGGCGATTATCAACAAGTTTTTGCCGGAATTGGCGTCCGGCGCACGAAAACCATGCTTTTGGTAAAGTTTTACGATGGCGGAAAAACCGTTTGACAATTCGCCTATGCACTCGTTGTAATCTATGCTCATGCCCTTGGAGAGCGATTCGGCAATGGACGCGAGGGGGTTGCGCTGCGGCTTGAAGTCTGCCACTATCCAACTATTGTAATCCGCCTTAAAGAATCCCGCCCTGATGTATGGCACTACGCCGGCATACACCATAGACGACTTGCCGTCGCCCGACGCACCGGTGATAAACGCCATCTTGTTTTCTTCCAACAGCCTCACTATCTGACGTATATGCAAATCGCGCCCCTTGAAGAAGATACTCTCCTCCTCTGTAAAAGGCCGCAGGCCGGGATATGGACATATAGCGCGTGTCATTTAATAAAATTCCTGTTTGTACGTCAACAGATTACAAGCAAAATAGATGCCAATGGCAGTTGACAAAAAAGTGTACAAAATTACAAACTATTTTTCATACGGGGAAAATGTTTTATCTCTCACAGGGAGATACGTGAAACACGTAGTTTTTGATTGCTATTGTCCAGTTACTTTGTCGAAAAACACTTTTACGTCCAAGGGTATCATGCTGATTTCGTTTACATTGGACGCAATGATTCCATCAAATACTCTAAGGCTATCGGCGTTGGCATGGTCTGAATTGCCAACGATATAGAGCGGGGTTTTGCCCGACTGTCCGCCGTTGTCCTTCCATATCTGCCGCGCAAACGACAATGCCCAATCGCCCGCATAGTCGTAATAGATGACACCGATTTTGCAGCCGGGCAACTGATTGCGGATATATTCGGTGTAGTCGGTGTCGCTACTCATGGCGATAGGCAGTTTGATGATGGAAAGCACGTCTTCGAGCATATTTAAAATATCGCTTGCAGTGCGACGATCCAAATCGTTGTAAATAAAGAAAATATCCTTCTTCTCAATTTCGTGCAATACTTTATTACGGACGCTCATGATGCCCCTCAGTTCCTCCACAAAAACTATCGGCGAGGGCTTGGACGAATAGATGGTGTTTTCCACGATGTCGCGGCGGATGTCGTTGACGTACTGATTGTTGGCATCGATAAGTCCTTTCTGATTCCACACAAACATCTTGAAATTTTCGTTTTGGTTTTCCCTGGCAATCCTGTATTGAACGCCCGCCGGAGTGTTGTAGCCGATGCCGTTATCGTTGTAAATATCCTCATCGCCAAGTATATGCACCGAACAGTCAGAGGAGTCAATCAACCTCCTAACCGTCTCATCGTCAGTATTTTGGTCGGCAACCACCGTCTGCAAACGGGCATTGGAAAGCACGGTGAGCAATTTTGCCCGCCGCTCCGCCGCATCTGCCGACACGTCTGCCACAAATACTTTGATATTGTCTGTAAATAAACTGATGTTCATCGTTGCCTACTATCTTGTAGTATTTCATAAGGCAAAAACAATGCCTTTTTATTTTAAGAGTTCCAACGATTTTTGGATTTTATCGTCGGGCATCGGGATGTAGCCTGCCGGTTCGCTCTTTTGCTGCCCTTCCTTGGAAAGCACGTATTTCAAGAACTCCAACGCCGCCTCGTTTTGTGGCAACCCCTTGGAAACCAACAACAAATCCCTTGCCGGCGGAGACGGATATTTGCCTCGCGCAATGGCATTGGTAACGTCGCCTTTGGTGTCGTAAAAATATTCGTCGGCGGAGATTTTGCCATCGCTGTTGCCGTCCAAAGGCACTATTTTGATGTTTCTCTCAGGCTTGTGCGACCTCGAATTGTAGGCATAGCCGATGTTGTTGATGCCGATGCCATACACATCCTTGCGCACCGACTCCACAACGCCGGGGTCCGAATATATCTTGATGCCCGCCAAATCGTCCTGTTTCTTGCCAAACCACGCCGCCCACGTCTCAGCCGCGCCACAAGCGTCGCTGCGGGTGTATGCGTTGATGGGCGTTTGGTCGCCGTTGCCCAAAATGTCGCCCCAAACTTTTGCCTCGCCTGTTACCCAAATCTTGATGGCGTCGTCTGCCGAAATGCCGTGCGCCAAGATGTCTTTGATTGCGGGGTTGTCTTCGTTGATAGTTGCCACCACGGCATCCTTTGCCACCGCAAAACCTATCGCGCCCTTGTCTATTTCTGTCTTGTAAAGCGCACGCGACACCATACCGAAGTCAACCGTCTGCGACAATGCGTCGGCGATGCCTTTGCCCGCGCCGCCCGCACGTACTTCCACTTTGACACCAGGATTAAGTTTCTGAAATTCTGCCGCCCACTCTATCGCCAACGGATACAATGCGAAAGCACCCGACAATTGAACTTCTCCTTTAAGGCCGCCGTTGCCAGCGTTATTGTTGCTATTGCCGCCACACGCCGCCAAAAACAACGCCAATATCACGAATATCTTTTTCATAATACAACTCGATTGAATATTTACGTTGCAAATATAATGTTTTTTGGGGAGATTCGGGAAGGGAAGGAAGATTTTTTTATAAATTCGCAATAAATGTCGGAAATGTTTTAACATTTGTTTGCACAAAAATCTCAAAAAGGTGTAAAATCGACTTGCAAAAAATCTCAAAAAGGTGTAAGATTATGTACATCAACGAAGGAATGTTGATGGAAAACATTGTTGCCCAAATGTTTACGGCAAAAGGGCATAATCTATATTTCTACTCCAAACATTCAGACAACGCACAGGAACGCATGGAAATAGACTTCCTTTTGGCAAAAAGCCGTGTTACAAGCCGCCACAACATAATCCCCATAGAGGTAAAAAGCGGCAAAAACTACACCTTCTCGTCGCTCAAAAAAAATATGGAAAGGTTTCGAGATTTCGTTGCCACGCCAGTGGTTCTGCACACCGGCGATTTAAAAACAGAGAACGGCGTGGAATTTTTGCCAGTGTATATGACGGGCTGTTTATAAATCTTTGTGTAACTCCATATTCTCCTTCATCGGGTCAAAAACCATGTCTCTTGTGATTTCGAAGATAACGCGCCCCTCGTCGGAGTGGTCGTAGCCAAATGTTAAAAGATTCCAAGAAAATTTCTTTGGCGACAAGCCCTCCCACCTGTCTGGGTCGGGAATCACCTCGCCATTGATTTTGAGATTCTTATCCTTGTTCATTGCAAACCCAAGCATCAATTTGCAAAAACATAATGATGATTATTTTTTGAGTTATACAAAATTGTAACAACAAAACAGAAAAATTTACCTTCCTATCTTGTCATCTTTTTCACCCCGCAGAGTTATATACAATTATTAATATTTCAAAAATTTATCAAAAAAAAAGAAAAAAAACGAAAATTTTGCAAAATTATATTAAAATTCGCAAAAAAAATACCCGCCGAAGCCTCTCATCGATTCTCCAGCGGGCGAAAACACTAATCAATATTATTCACTCTAATCTATAAACGTTAAACTATACTCTTTAATCTCTAATCTTTCCTCGTTCCTATCTCTTAGTCCTCAATCAGGCACTTGCCGGTCATCTCCTTGGGCTGTTCGATGCCCATAATGTGGAGGATGGAGGGCGCAACGTCTGCGAGAACGCCGGATTTCACCTTTGCGTTCTTGTTTTCGGTAACGTAGATGAAAGGCACGGGGTTCAACGAGTGAGCCGTGTTGGGAGTGCCGTCGGGGTTGAGGGCGTTGTCGGCGTTGCCGTGGTCAGCGATGATGATGGTCTCATAACCATTCTTCTTGGCGGCTTCTACAACCTCGCTTACGCACTTATCGACAGCCACAACAGCCTTCTCAATAGCCTCGTAAACGCCGGTGTGTCCCACCATATCGCCGTTGGCAAAGTTGACAACAATCCAATCGTACTTCTGAGTGCCGATTGCGTCAACAAGTTTGTCCTTTACCTCGTAAGCCGACATTTCGGGTTTGAGGTCGTAGGTGGCAACTTTGGGAGAATTGACGAGGATACGGTCTTCATTCTCGTAGGGCTGTTCGCGTCCGCCGTTAAAGAAGAACGTTACGTGAGCATACTTTTCTGTCTCTGCTGTATGGAGTTGGCGAAGACC
>CAMJWL010000041.1 GCA_946409405.1 uncultured Bacteroidales bacterium | reverse complement strand
GTACCCGGGACAGGAATCGAACCTGCATGCCTCTCGGCACTAGAACCTGAAACTAGCGCGTCTACCAATTTCGCCACCCGGGCCTTGAATCATGGAAACGAAAAAATATTAACTTCAAAAACGTGCCGCAAAGTTAAACACATTTTGTGTCTTATCCAAATTTTTTGCACAAAAAATTATGCAAAAATATTTCCCCCGCTAACAATCACTTAGACAGAGATTTGTCGGCTGTCAAAGCGTTTTTCTTCATGCCTTCTACGTATGTCTGCATCATTGCCTTCACATGACTTTCCATAAACGGCAACTGCGAAAACTCGCCACGACGTTCCAAAAGATTGTTTTTTAACTCGCAATCCTTCTGATACTCAAAAATGCCCATCAACTCGTCATCCTTATACTGAATCATCAGTGTATCAAGGTAATACATCGTCTGCCCATGCAAATCGTTAAAAGCATAATTGACAAATTTAGCCGAATCCTGTTCAAAGACATTCTTGCCAAACGAGAAATATGGTTTGTCGTAGCCAATCATCGACAGCAAAGTGGGCGTGATGTCCATCTGTTGCATCAGGCGCGTGGAATCGCATTTGGCCGGCAATTCGCCGCCCGGCGTGTAGAAAAACACCGGAATCCTAAACCGCCCGTACTCGTTGGCGTACTCAAGACGCGAGCCGGGACCCGTGTGGTCGGCGGTGAAAACAAAAATCGTATTCTTGTACCAGTCGTACTGTTTTACGGTTTCAAAATATTTACGCAGCGAATAATCAGCGTACCTAACTGCCTTGTGCATAGGGATTTCGCCATCGGGAAAACGTCCGTCGTCGTATTTTGCCGGCACTTTAAACGGATTGTGCGACGACGCGGAAAACACCGTTACCAAAAACGGCTTGCCTTCCTTGCTTATACGGTCGGTTTCGTGCGCAAAATATTGGAAAAACGGCTCGTCCCAAATAGACCACGTGCCGTCAAACTCGCTCTCATCGTTGAACTCCTCCATGCCATAATAATCGGGAAAACCAATCGAATTGGTAAAGCCCTTGAAACCCAAAGTAGTATTGGGCGCACCGTGGAAAAACGCGCACTTATATCCCTCATTACCAAGCATTTCGGGAAGACCTTGCAAAGTGTTGTTGGAGTAGAAATAATAACAATACGGCTCCACAAACCTCGGAATCCCCGCAAAAACCGCCGGCATACAATCCACAGAGCGGATGCCGTTGGCAAACGAATTGACAAAACAATAACTCTGCCCAAGCAACGAATCCAAAAACGGCGTGTAGCCCTCAAATTTGCCGCCGTCCAAATCCTTGTTGAAATACCCGACGTACTCGCGGCTAAAACTTTCCATCAGTATTATCACGATGTTCTTTTTGCGCATCACCGCCGAGTCAGCGGGCTGATGCACGGGGTCAAAAATTGTTGCAAGTTGTTCGCTCGGATAATAGTCGAGATTTCTGTAACCCTTTTTGTGAATGGTAGTTAGCACGGTAAACGGCGTATTCAACACGATTGCCGCCTGCACCGGTTTTTTGCAATAAATATCCGCCGAATCCTGACGTATCGGGTGCATCGAAAGGTCGTAACCGCCTCGCAGTCCACCGATTGCAAGCGTCATCGCCACCACAAACACCAACGAATGTACAGGATAATATACAGCGTTGGGCGCGTAGTCGTCGGGATGTTTGTCGCGGGAGATGGGGTTGTAATAAAACTTCCACAGCGCAAAAATGCTCGCCACGCCAAAAATCCACACCTGCCAATATTCCGTTATCGACTGCAAAAGTATCTTGCCGATATTGTTTTCGTTGCCAAATTCGGAGAAGAAAGTGGCGGTGGTTCTCCGCCCGCCAAAATCAAAATACACCACGTCGGCAACGTTCATAAATATTCCTATCGTATTGATAACGAGGAAGATATATTTCACTATCCGTTGATAAACCACCCTGTCGCGCCATTTGCCCGGCACGGTCTGCAACGCGATGCACAATATATTGAGATAGCACAACGCACTCACGTCGAACCTTACGCCGCCGCCACATATCGTGAGCATGTCGGAAAACGTAACGTCCTGAAACGTAGCGTGATTCATCCAAAAGAAAAACCATCTTTCTGCCATGTACAGCAACATTGCAATAGCAAAGTTGACTGCCATAATGATAGCCGGCTGCTTCTTCAAATCCATTTTGCCCGTTAATTAACCCAAAGAAAATCGTCCTCTGCCTCAGTGTTTTTGCGTTCAAGAATGTTGGCGGCGATGGTGTCGGCGCATTGTATGAGCGAACAGAGCGGACAGATGTCGCGAGCCTTGTTGATGTTTTCCTTCATTTCGAGGCTTTGGAACGGCAAGTCCCAAGCCGCCATGTGCCAGCGTATAGCCATGATTTCGTAGTCGCTCATGGCAAGACCGGCGCGGAGAAGCACAATTACAGATTTCTCGCCATGACCAAGCGGAAAGTTGGTATAGTCGAGGCGGAATCCCTGCGAACTCTGGATAGTGCCAAATTTGTCCTTTTTCTTTTTTGTGATTTTCTTGTAAATATCAGCCTTGCAGACATCGTGGAGCAGCGACGCAATGATAACGCTGTCTTGCGGCAGATATTCCTCCATGTCCTTGTCCATGGAAATCACCACCTCGCGAAGTTTCAAGGCGGCACGGCAGACGTTGAGCGAATGTTCCATCAGACCGCCGTCGTAATTAAGGTGAAGGTTGCAAGATGCCGGCGCGTCAAAGAAACCGAGTTCCTGCAACTCCTCTATCGTTTCTTCCACTCCGTCGCGATTGGTGGAACGGAGCAGACTGAGAAATTCTTTCTTTAAAGATGTATCTATCATTTATTTACGTGTGTTTAAAGAGCCGTCTGGCTTCAATATTCCCAATTGTATCAAATCATCCTTTTCCAACGATGGCAAATCGGCAGAACGCAACATCTTGCCTACCACCACTTTACCAGTATTGAGCGCGTCCTCGGCGGTGGCAAAACGGTTGTAACCCTCTACGACGGGAATCCACGTCTGATTGATGAGTTTTTTGCCGTTAATAGACACAAAATAGCCGTAGCCACAATCAATGTGCTTGGTGGTGTCTTTCTCAAAAAACTGAGTCTCCACCGAAAAAGTTGCGCCCGCTACTGTGGTGTCGAATTTCAAGGTGCGCGGCTCATCGCTGTTGCCGTTATTAGCGCAACCCACAATCGCCACCGCCGCAATTAGCATCAAAATCATTACACTGCGCATAACCGAAGATGTTTTAGAAAATCCTGCTCAGGAAGTAAGACCTCTTTATCGTCCACTGCGAGAGCGGTATCGTGAATGCAAAATTGGCAAAGAAAGTCATGCTGTTCATATCTTTGTAAGGCTTCACTTCCTGATTGCCAACCTTTATCACATGGTCTTTATTAAAAATACACATCGGCGACGCTCCTATCCTGAAATTGATAATCGTGAAATTGAAACCGATGATAATAGGCGCGGAAATTTTGTTGAGGGCGTCGTTGTAATCCTTGGTGCTGAGTTTTGCGCTGCCCACCTTCTGAGTCGTAGTAAGATTGAGATTAAAATCCACCTGCGTACCAAAATAGAAATACGCCTGTCGGTTGTAGATTTCGTCGCTCAACTTGATGTACAGAGGCACTCCAATAGACATAATGCGGTTACATTCGGAGAGTTTCACATCCTTCTGCGGAGTCTCATACTTGTAAGTATTGCCCCACCAATGCGCCACAACGCCTGTTATAAAGCCTACATTGTCGCTGCGAAAATCGTGGTGAAACTGCAAACCGGCATTGAAACCTGGCGTAAAACTAACAGCCTCCACCTGATTGAGATGTACAAGACCTTCGCCGCCTTTGAAATACTTGTGGTCGCAACGTGCCGCTGGTGCGCCGTTGAAACTGCCACTGAAACCGAGTTCCAATACAAAATAATCGAACTCAAAGTGCCTTCCCTTCTGCGCCCATGCCAAGCAAGGAAGCATCAGAAGCAACAATATGATGATTTTCCTGTTCATATCTGCATAGTTATTAAGGGCGATAAACCCATTCTGAATTGCTGAAAACTGTATAGTCGCCGGTTCCCTGTTTTTCGCCGCCTACTACAAAAGCCCTGTCGCCGCCGTTTACCACCAACGCACGAGAAACTCGGCTGTCGCCCATGTCCTCGTTCATATAAGGCGAGCAAACTTCCGGCAAGAAACTCCTGTTGCGGTCAAATTTCAACATGTTGGAATAATATTCTTTTTTGCCGTCGGTGCCTTCACCCTCGCCCATGCCGTAGTAAATGACGCCATCCACAGAAAATGCCGAGCCAAACGCCCTCGCCTTAAAATTGTAGTCGCCGAGATGGTCGTTAAAATGGACTATATTGTTTCCTTTGGGCCATGAGAACGTGTAAGAATCGGGGCGGCTGTTGATAGGCATAGCAAACTGGCACGATATAAATTGGTCATAATACCCCTTGGCACCCTTGCCGCCGATGATGTATGCCACATCGTCCACCACCACCGCCGACGAGCCAGTTCTGCCTCCAAAACCAAAATCTTCGGTCATTTGGTTGAAGAAACCTTTTTCGGGCGTATATACACCAGTCAAGGGGTCTTTTTCCATCACAAATAGGTAAAAATCAGTATGATAATGCAGACCGGCACCCGGTTTGTTCTGGAAGTCGCCAAGACCTACAAAACCCCATTCGCGCACCGAAAAACCCACTGCGCCAGTGCGGATTTCGCCTTGGAAAGGACGCTTGGTAAGTTCCACATTTTTGCCGTCGTAATAGGTAATCTCCTTCCACTTGCGCTGATCGATGTCATATACAAAGAATTTCTGATTGTAATCGTCCCTTTGATATTCGTTGGCTCTCGAACAGCCGCAGCCCACATATACCAAATGGTGCTGCTTGCCCTGCTCCGAATAATTGATGCCGAAACCTGTCGCACCCCAAAGCCTCATAATTTCGCCCGTATTGCTCTTGATTTCAGGGATTTGCTCAAAAGTCTTGTTGTGCGAACTATAGCACCACATATCAGCATAGCATACATCGCCAGCACGTCCCATTCCAAAAAATGTAAGCGTGTCAACGTTGTCGCCTGTTTTCTCAATCAACATGACGCTCACCGCGTCGGCGCGTCCGGCATTGATGGTGTTTTTTGAAAAACCGTCGGAAATATACCACATGTCGTGCGGGTGGTCGGTTACCGCCACAAGGGTTTCGGGGTTGTAACCGATTTTGCCGTCTGCCGTAACCACAAAACTGCGTATCGAATACTCTGTTTCACATTCCAGATTGGGAATAGTAGTATAAAACGGCTCCTTGGAATCGGGCTTGCCCTCGAAGTATTTGCAGTTGGTCTCCTCGGCGTTGATTACGGGCGCATCCTTGCCCTTCGCCCACACATGCCCGTAGCGGACAATGTTTGACCCTACATATTCAAAACCGCCCTTCACTTTGAGCCATTCGGCATCCCTCTTGTCGAGGCTGTCTTTTTTTGCCGCGCTTCCTATCACTGCGTTGGTGCTGTCGGTAGCAAACGCCAGTTGGTAATACACGTCATATACGGTGTACATCTCGTCGTCCACTTGACACGACGCGAGCAACACGGCACACAACATAATTAAAGAAAATTTTCTTCTCATAACGAATCAGTAATAATAACGCGCAAATATACTTAATTTTTCTTAAAACACAAATTCTATCGGAACTTTTAATGTTATTTTTACGTTAAAAGACCTGCTAAACCCAATGCTGTGCTTCAAGGCGTTTCTTGCGCATCTGGTGGCGGCGGTATATCCTTAACTTTCTGATAATTATGAAAACCAACAGCGACGACATCACTATTATTATAAAGGTGAGCATCTTCCAATTGAGTTGGTTGCCCTTGACACGCGACCACATTTCTATCAAAGCCTCGCTACGGTTGCCGGCGTCGCGGGTCAATATACAACGGTCTGTAACAGACTTGTCGGGGTACAACACATGGTTGAGGCACACGCTGTCGGCATCCTCGCCAAAGAAATACGATGCATCGAGAGGGTCGTATGCGTCCTCGTCTATCATGCCGTCGAGCACTTCGGGAGTGGCAATGGCAGACACGTAACCCGTTTCCTCCATGTTGCGGATGGCGTTTTCGGAGCGACAGAGGAAATTGATGAAATACGACGCCGCCTTCACGTTTTTGGCATAGATAGGAATCACCCAGCCGTCCATCCAAGCGTTGCTGCCCTCCTTGGGAACCACGTATTCGAGTTCCACGCCCTCGTTGGCCTCGTCGATAGCCCACTGCGCGTCGCCCGACCAAGTGAGATTGAGCCACACCTTGCCCTGGCACACGCGGTCTTTGCCAAAATCGGCCTCCCAACCAGCCACCTGCGGTTTTGCGGCGCGGAGTACGTCCTCCACGGCTTTGAGGTTTGCGTCAGAAAGGTCGCTTGCAAGTACCTGACGGTCAGCATGTCCGTCGATGATTTCCTGATATTTGGCGTATTGAATTATCACCGAATACACATCGCGAAAGGCATCCTTGATAAAAATCTGCCCCTTAAACTTGGGATTGAGTATCGCGCCCCAACTCTGCACCTCGTCGTCGGAGACGTACTTTTTGTTGTAAATCAAACCCGTCGTCCCCCAAAAATACGCCGTGGCATAGTCGGCGACACGGATGGAATCTGACGGCGAAATCAACTGCATCTTCTCGCGAATCCACGGCGAGAGGTTGCCGAGGTTGTTCACCGTGGTCTTCACAAAATTGGTGTCTATCTTTTGCAACAGACCTTTGCTCAGCATACGCTCAATGATGTAGTCTGACGGGCAAACCACGTCGTAATCCTCATGCCCCACCTCAATCTCGGTGAGCATGTTCTCGTTGATGTCGAAGGTCTGGTAGATGATTTTGACAGGCTCGCCGGTCTCCTTCTCGTAATACTCCTCAAATTCGGGTATCAACTCCAAATCCATGTAATCAGCCCAGTTATAGACCTTGAGCGTGTGGGCGCGGTCGGTCTGGGCAGCGGCGGAGAGAGTCGCCATCAAAATCGTAATTATGATAAAAAACTTTTTCACTTTTTGTCGTTTTGTTTTGCGTTTCTGACATTAAAAATTACCAGCAAGACAAGTATTGTTAAAAAAATTATCGAAAACAGCGGTCGCAACTCCGGCGTAAGGCCTCCCCTCCTCGCATCGGCGTAGATGAAGGTGGAGAGAGTTTCGATGCCGCCCGAACCCTTGTTGAACAATGTTACCGCGAAATCATCGATACTGAGAGTAACAGCCAGGATGAAGCCCGACAGGATACCGGGTTTCAACTCCGGAAACAGCACCTTCCGCAATGCCACAAAGGGCGTTGCGCCGAGGTCGATGGCGGCTTCGTAGAGGTTGGGATTCATCTTCATGAGCCTTGGCATCACCGAGAGAACCACGTAAGGCGTACAGAACGCCACGTGCGCACAAATGATAGTACCCATGCCGCGACTAATGCCGCAAAAAACATACAGCAAAAATATCGAAATACCCGTGATGATGTCTGGGTTGATGATTGGCACGGAGTTAACAAAATTGATGGCGCGGCGCGTTGACGAGCGCATATTATAAATGCCGATGGCAGCCAACGAGCCCAATACTGTGCTGATTGCCGCGCTCACCAGGGCTATTACAACGGTGTTGACAATCGCGCTCGTGAGCAACGGCCCTGCCTCGCCCTTGAAGAAGTTGGAGTACAATCCAAACGAGAACCCAGTCCAATTGCCCAGAACCTTGCCCTCGGTGAAACTGAACACAAAAATTATCAAGACGGGCGCGTACAAAATCAATAGCAACGCCCAAAGGTAAATGTTGGCAAAAATCTTTTTCATTTGCTATCGTCCTCCCCGCCGAGAAATGAGGTTAAACCAATGATTATCAGCAATATCAACGACAATGCCGAGCCGTAGTTGATAAGACCTACGTTGATGTTTTCTTGGATAATAGAGCCAAACAACTTGACATTGTTCATCGTAAGAAGTTCGGAGATGGCGAAGGTGGATATTGTGGGCATAAAGACCATCAGGATACCAGAATAAACTCCCGGCATCGAGAGGGGCAGCACCACATCCCAAAACACACGGAACGGTTTGGCTCCCAAATCTTTAGCCGCCTCCACGAGCGAATGATCCATTTTTTGGAGAGTGTTGTAGATGGGGTAAATCATAAACGGCAAAAAGTCATAGACCATGCCAAACACCAACGCGCCTTCGTCTAACGGCAGATGCAGAAAGTCGAACAGCGCAACAGTTGCCAACGTCCTGAGTAACAGATTGATCCACATCGGCAATATAAACAGCAATGCCATCACCTTGGGCGTGGAAAACTGCTTATCTGCCATGAAATACGCCGCCGGATAGCCTACCAGGATGCAGACAACCGTAGTAATCATGGCGATGCCGATACTATATATAAAGGTGTTGAGGCTGTCGGTGGAGCCAAAAAACTTCTCGAAATATTTGAGCGTGAACCCCTCCTCGTCAACAAACGAATACCATCCCAGCAGCAACAGCGGAATCACCACAAACACCGCCATCACAGCCACATACGGGAACGCCCAAACCTTGCGCCGCCCGAAAAATTCCATTATCCTGTTCATTGCCGCTTGATAACATGAAGGTCGATTGGTAAAATATCTACGCTTACATCCGTGCCTGGCTCAAAGTGCGCATAATTCTGACACTGCAACTCGCAACCGTCAGCTACCTCCACAATCATCTCGTTGTGTACGCCCTTAAACACGCAACTCTTGACCTTGCCATGCCAAATGCCAACTTCAAGATTCTTAGACAGCTTGATGTCCTCGGGACGGATGATTACATACACCAACTCATTGGGCGCAAAACCCTTGTCAACGCACTCCACGTGTCTGCCAAAGAAATCCACATAGAGATCCTGCGGCATCACACCTTCTATAATATTAGACTCGCCAATAAAATCTGCCACAAAGGTATTCACAGGCTCCTCGTAGATAAATTTTGGAGTGCCTTGCTGCTGGATAACACCCTCGTTCATCACTACTACCGTGTCGCTCATCGTGAGAGCCTCCTCCTGGTCGTGGGTTACAAAAATGAAGGTGATGCCAAGTTCCTGGTGCATCCGTTTGAGTTCCATCTGCATTTCCTTGCGGAGTTTGAGGTCGAGAGCGGAAAGCGGTTCGTCGAGGAGAAGCACTTCGGGTTTGTTGACAACTGCACGGGCGATGGCTACGCGCTGCTGCTGACCACCCGAAAGTTTAGACACGTCCCTGTCCTCAAAGCCGTCCAAGCCCACCAAATGCAACGCCTGCACCACCTCACGGTCGGTTTCCTCCTCGCTCACGTGGCGGAGTTTGAGTCCGAAAGCGATGTTGTCGTACACGTCCAAATGCGGAAACAGCGCGTACTTCTGGAACACGGTGTTCATCGGACGATTGTAAGGCGGGATTTTTGTGATGTCGTTGCCGTCGAGCCGGATGATGCCCGAAGTAGGCGTTTCAAAACCGGCAATCATCCTCAATAACGTAGTTTTGCCGCAGCCCGAAGGACCGAGCAGCGTTACAAACTCGCCTCGCTTGATAGAGAGGCTCACATCGCGAAGCACCACCTTGTCGCCAAACGATTTGGTGATGTGTTCGATCGTTATGATGTCATCGGTTTTCTGTACCAATTTCTATTACAAAAAAAATTTAAGTGGTTAACAATATGTCATCAACAGACTTTGCAAAGATAAAAAAATATTTTGAATAAAAAAATAAAAAAAATCCTACAACCGTCCGCCCCATTCGTATGCCACCTTTATCATCACTGCGCTCTGCCATTTTACAGTGGTAAAACGCGGCTGGAAATTATTAAGAATCTCCTCGTAATACCACGGCTCTTTAAGTTTCACAAGATCAAGACCCATGGACACATCGATAGACTTAATCCTGATGCCGATGCTCGGACTTACATAAAAACCAGAATAGTCGTTGTTTTCGTCCACGCTCACAGCATACCCCACTCTCGTAGCCACAAAGGGCGACACCTTGGAGGGAAACGCATCGTATCTCAGGTCGGCAAACAAGGGCATCTGGGCAAAAAGTTCCGGCTCATCGTCTTTGCGGTCGCCATAATACCAATAGTCGATGTAAATCTGCGCCGAGAGTCCAAGTCCGGCATAGAAGGTTGGGGCGAGTTGGTAACCAAACGAACCCGAATAACTTACGCCGCTGCACGTATAATAACTCGTCTGCACCAACGCCGCAAAATCGGCAAAAATCCTCATGCCCGTGGACAAGTCGCGGTAGCCCCTGCGCCGCGACACGCTGTTTTGAGCGGCATCAAAATGCGGCACCTCGTACTGGCTCGCGTCATATTGCGGCTGCCCCTGCTGCTGCACGGGTTCAGACGTTATCTTGTCTATCTCCTCCTGCTTAAAAACCAACACACTGCCGTCGGAGGTGCGGATTTTGACATTTGGCACCTGCTCTATCAACGTGCCACGCACCACGCTGCCATTGAGGAGGTAAACCACATCCTGCAATGCCTGCGCACTTGCGGTGGCAACAATAGCCACCAAAAACAAAACTATAAGCAATAACTTTTTCATTTTTCGATTTTTGTTGAAATGACGCGCAAATTTACAAAAACTGTTTGATACTGCGAGCAATCAGACATTATTTTTTTTGTCGTCGAGCAGCAGCACAAACGCCGCATACGCCACAAGCCCAAGGAAACATACCGCCGGCAGTATGTACGACATCTGCGCACTGAGCATCTTGGCGAGCATATTCTGCAACGGCATCAGCAACGCACCACCCACAATCATCATCACGAGTATCGCTCCGCCAGTCTGCATATCGCCGCCCGTGTCCTCCAACGCAATGCCAAATATAGTGGCAAACATCAGCGACATACAGCACGAGATGCCTATCAGAGCCGACACCACCGGCAACCCTTTGGCAAACAGCACCACAAGAGTGAGCACAAGCGCGGCCAGCGACGCATAGAAAAGGAGTTTTTGGTAACGGACAAACTTCATCAGCCAAGTAAACAAAAACCTCGCAGCCGCAAACGCCATCATTGAGCAGGTATATAAAAAGGTGGCATTGTACTCGTCGCCCTGTTCGCGGATAGTAGCCACGGTAAAGCCCCACACGCCCGTCTGTGCGCCCACATATACCAAAATAGCCAATGCCCCGCGCACAAATCCGTGATTGTGCATCAGCCGTCCTACAGACTGCCTCAGTTGCTTGAAGTGGTGGCCTATCATCAGCTTTTCGAGGCTCGGCACACTCACAAACATCGTCATCACCAGCAACACAAGCAAAAACTCGCCCACACCGGCGTAAAGCATCGTTATAGTGTCAAGTTCCTCGCGCACCACCTCTGGATTGGAGGTAAGCGCAGAACCGTCGAAGGAGTCTATTATAAGGTATTGGCACAACAATATGCCAAGCACGGAGCCAAGCGGATTAAACGACTGCGCAAGATTGAGCCTCAGCACGCCCAAATCATGCGTAGGCGCGGACGCAACTATATAGGTGTTGGCAACGGTTTCGAGCACGGCGCACCCCGTAGCCATCACGTATATAGCCACGAAGTAGCAGAAGAAACTCTCCATGCTCGCCGACGGGAAAAACAGCATCGCGCCCAAGGCATACAGTATAAGACCGAGAAGTATGCAAGTACGGTACGAATGATGCCTGTACAGATACATCACGGCGGGCAGCGCGGTAAACAAATACGCCACATGGAACGCCGACCTGATGACGCTCTCCTGCATATCGGACATGTCGATAATGTACCTAAAATTCTGAAGCATCGTACCCGTCATGTTGTTGGCGAGTCCCCACATAAACATCAGAATCGTAAGCATCACCAATGCAGCAATGCCGCTTTTGGGCTTGTCGTTGGAAGTTGTCATAATTCATTCAAGTTATAATCGGCAAATATAGCAAATTTTCGCGATTACAAGAAAAAAAATCACACTATTTTTTTCCGCGCAAACATCATCTTCAAATGGATAAAAACACAGTTGGACATGAATTGAAGCGCAAATGTCTGCAAGAATATGCAGATTTTGAGTTGTTTTAACAAATAATATTCAAAACATTTTTTTCCATAAACTACTGACAATCAACCAAAAGAAAAATTTTACAAAAATTTTTGCCCAAAAGTTTGTGTATATTGTAATATTAGAGTTACTTTGCATTATATTTCAACAAAAAATCATAATAGACTAAAACGCAATATATCAGAGAATTATGGAGAACATAATCGTTAGGGTCGCTAATGAGAACGACAGCAAATACTCTCAGGAGATTGTTGACGAGATGGCTTCGAGCGCAAAAGCGCGCGGCACAGGCATCGCAAAGCGCACCCCCGAATACGTTTCGGGCAAGATGAAGGAGGGCAAAGGAGTTATCGCCCTCACCGAAACCGGACAATGGGTAGGATTTTGCTACATCGAGAGTTGGGGACACGAGAAGTTTGTCGCCAATTCGGGCTTGATTGTTAGTCCCAATTTCAGGGGCAGGGGCGTTGCAAAGGCAATTAAATTTACTGCATTCCGCCTGAGCCGCAAGAAGTTTCCCGGCGCAAAGATATTTGGCTTGACAACGGGTTTGCAGGTGATGAAAATCAACAACGAACTCGGCTACAGCCCCGTGCCGTTCTCAGAACTCACCGACGACGACGAATTTTGGAAAGGCTGCGGCAGTTGCGTCAACTTCCCCATCCTCACCTCCAAAAACCGCAAAAACTGCCTTTGCACAGGCATGCTCTACGACCCCGAATGGGAGAAGGAAAACGGCCCCAAGGATTGGGACAAACTCTATGCAAAAGCCAAGTTCGACGAGAAAAACGTAATTGTACAATTTGAATAAACCATTAATAATGAAGACATTAGTAGCATACAGCGGCGGATTGGACACCACATGGGTTACGACGTTGCTGTCGTCTCAGGGCGAGGAAGTAACCGCCTTGATGATCAATTCGGGCGCATTCTCCGAGGAGGAAATCGCCTCCGCAAAAGACCGCGCATTTCAAGGCGGCGCAAAAAAGTTTGAGTGCATCGACGTTTCCAAAGAATACTACGACAAGACTGTCAAGTACATGATCTATGGCAACATGCTCAAAAACAACACTTACCCGATGTCGGTATCGAGCGAGCGCATCATCCAGGCCATCACAGTTGCCAACTACGCCAAGGCAAACGGCTACGACAAGATAGCCCACGGCTGCACCGGCGCTGGCAACGACCAGGTACGTTTTGAGATGGTGTTTGACATCCTCTGCCCCGAAATCAAAGTGCAGGCCCTCGTGCGCGAGACCAACATCCAGCGTGTTGACGAGATAGCCTTCCTCAAAGAGAAGGGCATCAAGATGAACTTCGACAAGGCAAAATACTCCATCAACAAGGGTCTCTGGGGTACGTCAATCGGCGGCCGCGAAACCCTCAACTCGGCTCAGCCCCTTCCCGAAGAGGCCTACCCCACCCACTGCACCAAGCAAGACGAGAGCGTCATCACACTCGGTTTTGAGAAGGGCGAGTTGGTAAGCGTCAACGACAAAAAATTTGACAACAAGGTGGATGCCATCCGCGAGGTTGAAAAACTTGCCGGCGCATACGCCATCGGTCGCGATATGCACATCGGCGACACCATCATCGGCATCAAGGGCCGCGTAGGTTTTGAGGCTGCCGCACCGATGGTTATCATCAAGGCTCACCACGCACTCGAGAAGCACGTGCTCACCAAGTGGCAGATTTATTGGAAGGACAACATCTCGCAGTGGTACGGCAACCGTCTGCACGAAGGCATGCTCCTCGAACCCGAAATGCGCGACATGGAGGCGTTCCTCGAAAGCACACAGCAGAAGGTGAGCGGCAAGGTGTTTGTTGCACTCCGCCCCTACACGTTCTTCATCAACGGTATCGAATCCGAACACGACCTGATGACATCGAAGTTTGGCGTTTACGGCGAAGACAACAAGGCCTTCACCGCACAGGACATCGCCGGATTCACCAAGGTTGTCGGCGTTCAGTCGAAGATTTGGTACGCGGTCAATGGCGAGAAATATTAATGTAGAAGAGGCGTTTCGTCAAAACGTCTTAATATACACGGAAACCACAGAATACACAGGATTCGATTCCGTGTCTTCCGTGGTTTTCTCGTTGTTAAACAATTAAAAAAAACGCATCGACTATGAAAGGATTTTTTATAGGATTGATAATAGGCATCTTGGTAGCAGCCGGCGTGTGTGTCTATCTGTCGAAGATGAACATGTTTGTCAAAGCGGAGACCCATATCAACGAGGAAGTCTTGAAGGAGAAACTCCTGACTTGTAGCGAGTTGACATCCGCCAAATATCAGGTGGAAGGTCAGATAACCCGCACAGAAAGTTACAAAACCGATTATAGTTGGCTCAACAAACTCGGCACCAAGAGTTTCACAGTCAAGTATTCTGCCACCATTGCTTTTGCAGTGGATTTGGCAAAAGCGCAAATCAAGGTGGATTCCAACGTAGTACGCATCAACCTTCCGTCCGCCACAATGCAGTCGCTGACCATCCCGTCCGATAGTCTGCACATCGTAAGCGAAACCAAGTCGCTCATCAACTGGGAAAACAAAAACGACATGAA
Source organism: uncultured Bacteroidales bacterium (assembly GCA_946409405.1). Classification (GTDB taxonomy): domain Bacteria; phylum Bacteroidota; class Bacteroidia; order Bacteroidales; family UBA3824; genus UBA3824. The sequence goes on along the minus strand of CAMJWL010000041.1, from coordinate 7,636 downwards.
GGAGGCGTTGCGTGATGCAGAAATTCACGCTCTCCAAACTTGCGACACCACCAAGATGATTCGCATGGCCAACACCGAAGCAGTCAAGACACTTGGCACTCTCCTCTGCCCCTTGACAGAAAGCGAGGACGGCGAAAAGGCATATCAAGTAATTATCAACATCAACGGCGAGACCGAAAAGGACGAACCTCTTACTATTCAGCAAGAACCAGGCGCGGCGAAGTAGTAAATCAACAAGTCAATAAATCAACAAGTCAATAAATCAACAAATGATAAAAGTAGGCATAATAGGCGCGGCAGGATACACCGGCGGCGAACTTTTGAGAATATTGACTTATCACCCTGACGTACAGATAGTTTGGGCGGTAAGTAGAAGCAATTTTGGCAACCCTGTTTGGGCGGTTCACGCCGATTTGTTTGGCGACACCGACCTCAAATTTGCCGAGCAACCCACCGAAAAAGCCGACGTGGTATTTTTCTGCACGGCTCACGGCGAAACCGGCAAACTCCTTGCGGAATATAATTTCCCCTCGGATGTCAAAATCATCGACATGACTAACGAATTCCGCGTGGGCGACACAGGATTTGTATATGGTCTGCCCGAAATCAACCGCGACAAAATCAGGACCTGCAACAAGTTGGCAAATCCTGGATGTTTTGCCACGTCGATTCAACTTGCCCTCGTGCCCGCCCTCAAAGCGGACATCATCAAGAGCGACATTCAGGTTTCGGCAGTAACGGGCAGCACCGGCGCAGGTCAAAAACTCTCCGCCACAAGTCATTTCTCGTGGCGCACCGACAATTTCTCTGTTTATAAGGCGTTCACGCATCAGCATTTGGCAGAAATCAACCAAACCAAAGACCTCTTGAACCCGACCTTGCAGCGTCCCATCCACTTCATTCCCTACCGTGGCGACTTTGCCCGTGGAATCATTGCAAGTGTTTGGTTTACATGCGACAAGACCGAAGACGAGGTTAAGGAAATCTACAGCAAATGCTACGAAAACGAACCCTTCACGCATTTCTACGACGGCAACTTATACCTCAAACAAGTGGTCAACACCAACAAATGCATTGTTTCCATCAAGAAAGAAGGCGACCAACTTCTCGTTCAAAGCGTCATCGACAACCTCATCAAAGGCGCAGTCGGACAGGCAACTGAAAATATGAACATCATGTTCGGCTTGGATGAAAAGGCAGGACTGAGGTTGAAACCGTCGGGATTCTAAGATTCAAATGTGGTACAATTTGTACCCTTGTTGATAATTTTGAGAGAGTCTGTCTAAAAAGTAACTTTCAGATTTTTTAGACAGACTTTTTAGTTTTTTACCCCTCCAACTCCTCCAATTCCACCTCATGTTTCTTCGTGGACTTGTCATAATTTATGCCTAAGAGTACAATTTTGTTAGACAAGCCTCTGAGTTTGATGTGGTATTGTTTGGCTTTGATTTGGGCAATTGCGCCTTGGGCAGATTTGTCGTATTTGAGTTCAACTACAATGGCAGGATATGGTGAATTTTTGAGCGGAACAAAAACCATATCTGCAAAACCTTTGCCCGACGGAAATTCACGGAAAATCTCGTAATAGTCCTGCGCAGCATAATATGCAAGTTTTATGGCACAAGCCAAAGAGTTTTCGTCATTGTACTCCAAAAACGACGTTGCATCATCGTGGTACGAATCCATAGCCTCGGCAATGAATTTTTTGTCGCCGGAAACCGTAGCGTCCAACAAGTCAAAAGACTGTCCGACAGCGAGCGACAAACCGCCCCAACCACAATTGCGAATGGAGTTTTTGAACTCGTCGGCGACTTCAGTATTTGGTATTGTAACTTTCTTAAAAAGAGGATTATACGACAAATATCCAAGGTGAGCCAAAAGAGTAAGCACATCGTCGGTGTTTTCGATATGTTTCATATCATTGCGGAAACTCGTTGGCTCAATGGTTATGGCACCGCCTTCGAGAAGTTTGACTATTTTGGCACGGAGTCCGCTGAAATCTTTTTTGATATAACGCTCAATGGTGGCGTATGAAGCCGATTTGCCCCAATAGTTGCTATATTCACGATATAAAACACAACGCATTACTGATGTAGGGTTAAACATCGACTGCTCTGTACCTACAATGTAACCGTCGTATGAATGTTCCATCAATTCCAAATCCATACCATGCCTCTCACAAATATCTTTTACCTCATTTTTGGTAAAGCCATAATACTTGGCGGTAGGACCGGGTTTTATAAAACTGTATTCCCCAAAATTGTTTAACGCAGACTGAGTTTCGTATTTCAAAATCGGCAAAATTCCCGTCATATACACCAAAGCAAAAATATCCTTGGAATTGTTGGCTTTAAACAACGCCCTCAATAGCATCAAATATTCTTCTTGAACATCTTTGTCAACGTCGCGGATGAGCGAATCCCATTCATCGACAATTAACACAAATTTATCGCCTGTTTTGGAATGTATTTCGTCCAACGCAATTTTCAAGTCACTTGATTGCTCCAAGTCAGGATAAGACAATTTTAAGTCTTTAATTACCAATTTCTGAAATTCCTTAACCACCAACTTTCTATCTATCTGTGCAAACTCGTTTATATCAATATAGATTGTCGGAAATTTGTTGAGATACTTTTCGTAAGTTGCTGATTTAGTGATTTCAAAACCATTGAATAGAGTCTTACCATCGGCTTTGCGGTTGTAATAGGCATATATCATATTAGCCGCCACCGTCTTGCCAAAACGCCTCGGTCGCGACACACAAATAAAACGGTTTTCGGTGTTAATACACGCATTGAGCATATTTATAACCCCGGTTTTGTCCACAAAATCAGAGTTCAAAACACTCTCGAACCCCGCGCTTCCTTTGTCGATGTATAGTGCCATAGCATAAGTTATTTCTCGCAAAAATAATTATTTTTTGGCAATTACAGAACAAAAAAGACTGAATATTTGATTTTCTCCACCAATCCTCCCCTATTCCCCCGTCGCGCACCTGTATTCCGTTTCGCTGATTTTTAATTGCGAGAAGGCTTCGGTGTAGCCGTCAAGGGCCTGTTGGTAAAGGAGTTGCGCTTCCAAAAGGTCTGACATTTTGGTGGTGCCGGCGTTGTAATTGTTGCGGACGATGCGGAGGTTTTCTTCCGACTGCTCGATGCTGCGGCGGGCGATGAGAAGTTGCTGCTGAGACTCCGTAACGCCGTTCCAAGCCTTTTGCATACGGATTTTTAACATTTGAGAATTGTCATCTAATTGATCCTGAGCCTTCTGACGGTTGATTTCGGCACGTTTGACGGCGTGAGAGCCGCCCCACCAATCTGAAATCGGAACGCTCACCGTGGCAAAAACCATCCCGAATGTCTGATTTTTGTCCATCAAATTGTGATAGTTGAGACCCGCACCGACAGCCGCAGAAGGCAGATTTTTGCCCAATTCCATCTTCTTTTGAAGCGCGGCGGCCTCCACTTGTTTTTCGAGAAGTTGATATTCGGCTGTGGAACTTAGGGCTGCGGTTTGGTCTTTCATAACTAATTCTGATTCAGCAACATCCGCATATGTTACCGAAAAACTTGTGTCGCTGAGATTGCAATATTGCGCCAAAATCAATTTCAGAAGCGAAATGCCGTTTTTGAGTTTAATGTGCTGACAATCAATGTCGTTCCTGCGGAGTTGAACCTGCAACAAATCGTTTCTCATTGCAACGCCCGCCCTGACGGCAACGTCAACATCCTTGTAAATGCCCGACAGCAACGAATCCACCGCGTCAAGGGTTTTCTCTTTTTCTTGCAACGAAACCAACTGCCAAAAATATTGGTCGGTAGTTGTAATTATCTCGTTTTCAGACAGTTTTAATTGTAATTCGGCGGCCTCTTCACCGATTTTGGCAAGACGGTTGCCATTGACAATCTGTCCGCCCGCAAAGACAGGCTGAACCGCTGTTACAGAGCCAATTACGCCGTCTTTCATCATTCCAAAAGTTACAGGATTGCCAAGGGCGGCGAGGGCTTCGGGCGGAAAACTCTGCGCCAAACTTGCGCCCAACTCCTGCGGAATCACTTCCGACGGATTGATTTCCATTTCAGCCATATCTTTGTTGGCGTTGAACCACAAACCCGTCGCGCTCACCGACGGAAAATATTTTGTAAACGCCTCTTTGCGACGGTGCCGCGCAGCCTCGGCGTCAAGCCTCGACGACGAAATTTTCACATTGCCTGCAACCGCCGAATCCCGCAACTGTTGCAACGTGTAAACGGTCTGACAATCAGCATTTTCGGCAGCCATCACGACCGAAATAATTATCATCAAAAACAGTATCTTTTTCATCTTTTATTATTAATATTTTATCACCGAATTAAACAAATAAAACAAAAAGTCTATGACATATTTTTTTTAAAAACAAATGCCACAAGCGGCTGCAAATTTAACAAATACAACCTTCGGAAACTTTATTAGTTAAATTCGTAAAATTCAAATTAACTTGTTTAATTTAAATTTATTTGTAATCATCATTGTTTCGTTTTATTCGTTTAATTCGGTGATTATTATTCATTGTTAATTGTTCATTGTCAATTATTTACTAACCTTCCAATACACCACGGGCAGCATTGTTACCACCATAATCAGCGAGCCGATGCCGCCGGCAAAAATCGTTACGCCCACCGGCATCCAAAACGACGACTGCGCAATTATCATCGGAATTACGCCCACAGCCGTTGTTGCCGTCGTGAGGAAAATCGGAACCATACGCCTTTTGCCCGCGTCGTATGCCGCACTGCGCAGACTCGCACCCGTGGCGGCAATGGTGTCGGCGTGTTCAAAAATCAGGATTTCGTTGCGCATAATCATACCCATCAGCGTTATAAGTCCGAAAATTGACGTCAAGCCTAACGCTCTGTCCATCAGTCCCAAACCTATCAACGCACCCGGAATCATCAAGCCCAACGCCGAGATACAAATCGTCGTGATCCTAAACCTCTTGAAATTGAACAAAATGAAGAAATACACAATCACCATCGCGATTGCAATGCCGCCAAAAATCTGCGGCAAAGCCTCGTCGCCGTATTCAAGTTCGCCGCCTGTTTCGCAGGTAACGCCCTGAGGCAGAGCAATTTCCGTTTTCATAATTTGGTCGATGCATTTTTCGACCGGCGAAGTGTAAACGCCCGGTGCAAACTGCGCCATCACCGTCAGACAACGCCCGCCGCTGCGGTGGACAATGCGCCCCTGACTCCACAACGGTTCCACTTTTGCAATCTGACGCAGCGGAATCGTGGAACTTGACGAGCCTAACTGCTGCGATGTCAGCGACATAGCGGACGAAACGCCAATGTTTTCAATGTCGGAAAATTCGAGCGGCGTACTGTCGCAAATCGTGATGCCGACCTCATAATCGCCCTCCCAAATGCTTCCGGCGTTGATTTCGCCCGTTGCGGAATTTAGCGCGAGTGCCGTGGTAGCGCGTGAAAAGCCCAACTGTGAAGCCGCCGCCGGGTCGAGCCTGACATTTACGAGCGGATACGGCTCCAAAAAATCGTTGTGAACCCACTCTAACTCAGGCATTTGTCGCATTCGGTCTTCAAGGAGTTCGGCAGCGCGGCGCAGTGAATCGATGTCCTCGCCGTAAAAACGGTATTCCAATTCGTTAACTTCCAAATAATCAAGCCGTTTGAACTTGACGTATGCGCCCGGGAAACTCTCCGAAAACATCGTCTGATATTGCGACAAAAGGTCAACCGCATCCTCCTGCGAAACGGCGTTAACAATCATTTGAGCGTAATTTTTGCCCGCAATCTGCGGCGCGTATGCGTCCATAAAACGCGGCGACGAACAGCCGATAAAAGTCGTTATGCCCGTAATGCGCTCGTCTTTTTGTAAAGTGCGCCTTACAGAATCCGCAATTTCACGCGCCTGAGCAATGCCCTTGCCGTCGGGCAGAAAAACCTCCACGGCAAACTGATCGCGGTCGGCATACGGGAAAAGCCGGACTTTCAATGTCGGCAAAATCGCCGTTGAAAGTAAAATTACACCAATGCCGCAAATGATTGTAAACCAAGGCTTTTTGAACGTGAAAGCAAGCACGCGGTCATAAAATTTTTGAACACCTTTTGTGATTGCGTTGCCGTCGGTTTTCACAGTGCCGGGCTTGATAATCTTGACTTCCAAAAACGGAATCACCGTTACGGCGAGCAACAGCGACACCATCAGATTTATAGTAATTGTCCACGGAAAATCCCTCAGCGCATCGTAAAAAGTGCCTTTCATAGTTATCAAAAACGGAAAGAAAATCGCACATATACAGATAGTTGCGAGCATCATCGGCATAAAATATTTTTCGGCGGATTTCAGCGCGGCTTTTTTCGGCTCTATCCCCAAGTTGATGTATTCGAGGTAGCCGTCAATCACCACGATTGAATTATCCACAATCATTCCCAAAACCACAATCAGCGCGGCGAGGGTAACGATATTGAGTTCAATGCCTGCGAGATACATCACCGCGACTGACACAAATGTGCTCAGGGGAATCGTTATCGCCGCCACAATCGCCGACCTCAACGGAAACAGCACCATCATCACCACAATTATCACCGCCATCGCAATCAAAAGGTCGCGCAAAAACGAATTTATGCTCATCGAAACCACTTTTGGCTTGTCGGCAATGCGGGTGATTTTTACGTCTTCGGGCAGTTCGTTAACGCGGTAATTTTCAAGCACTTGGTCAACGTCCTCGCCGTATTTGACAACGTTGTTGCCGGGTATCATTTCCATCGACAGCAATACGCACGGATGCCCGTCCTGCTCGATGCAAGCCTCGTTGGGCGGATATTCGCGCCTGACCTCGGCAATGTCGCCGACGCGGACAGTTTTGCCGCTCAGAGGGTCGGAGTAAATTATCTGATTTTCAATTTCTTGCACAGAATTATTAACAGACTCAACGTGCAGCGGCACTTGATTGTCGGCATTGTTGATAGAGCCGCTTATCGTATTGAACCCCTGCGCCTGCAACTGCGACAGAAACATCTGCTGTCCGATTCCGTAAGCCTCTAATTTTCTGCGGTTTATGTAAATAGAAATCCGTTCTTTTTGTTCGCCGTAAATGTTGACATTAGCCACCGAGGGAATTTGCCGCAGACGGTCGGACAGATTGTCGGCGTAAGTCTTTAATTCTCTGTAACTTCTGTCGGCACTTTCCACCGCAATCAAGAGCGCGGACGTGTTGCCAAAATCGTCGTTGACAATCACCGCCAAAACCCCGGACGGAAGTTGCGGTTTGTAATTGTTGACACCGTGCTTGATTTTGCTCCAAACTTCGTCTTTGTTGTTGACATTGTCGTTGAGTTTCAGCATAATAATCGCCATTCCGTTTTGCGAAGTCGAGGTGGTTTTGGTGCGGTTGACCTCCGGAAAAGTAAAGAGATAACGCTCCAAGGGACGTGTAACCTGCTGCTCGATTTCCTCGGTGGTCGCGCCCGGATACACCGCCACCACAACTCCCTGACGGATAACCACGTGCGGAAATTCGTCCTTGGGCATCACATACATCCCGTAAATGCCCGCAACGAACAAAATACCGATTATCAGCAACGATATTGAATAATTTTTCAAAGGCCATTCAAGCCATTTCATTTTACTTTTCATA
>CAMJWL010000040.1 GCA_946409405.1 uncultured Bacteroidales bacterium | reverse complement strand
CATAGACTGCGACGAAGGCACCTTTATAATAGAGGAGTTGATCAACGGCACCCCGCTCAACGAGTACATCAAAAACGAGTCGGGTCCCATCCCTGAGCCAAAAGCCATCAAATACATGCTCCAGATGCTCGACGCTGTGGGCTACATGCACTCGCGCAACGTAATCCACAGAGACATCAAGCCAGGCAACTTTGTAATAACGCCCGAAAACGAGGTAAAAATCCTCGACTTTGGCATCGCGCAGATGATAGACATGCCCGCGCCCCACATCACCAAGCCCGGCACCAAAGTTGGCACGGCTCTGTACATGAGTCCGCAGCAGGTGAAGGGGCAGCCATTGGACCGCCGCACCGACATCTATTCGCTCGGCATCACCTTTTTCCAGATGTTGACGGGTCAGCACCCTTACAACAACAAACTCAGCGAATACGAGATATACAACAAGATAATCAACGACCCCTTGCCGCCGCCGTCGTCGATATACGCGGGAGTGTCGCCGCAGATGGAGGAGATTATCTACAAGGCCACAGCCAAGCGTCCCCTCGACCGTTATCAAGACTGCAACGCCTTCCGCCGCGACGTACTCGCCATCATGCCCAAGGAGGAGCGCAAAAACGCCAACAACGAGACGCAGATTTTTGAAATCGGGGTGCAGAGCGACAAGGAACGCCACGCCTCGTTTGCCAAAAACGCCGTCATGATGCTCGTGGTGGCTACTTTTGTGATAGCGGTAGCAATATCCCTGTTCACCTTCAACCGCCGCGACCAGATGCACGTAATAGCCCACAACACGCACCTATACGCCGCCGACAGCCTGGGTGCAAAAACAATAGACAACCTCAACTACGGCGAGACCATCCGCACCGGCTCCGACAAGCCCGAAACCACTGACCAAGACGGCAACGTATGGGTGGAGGCGGTTTCGCTGAGGGGCATCACGGGTTTTGTGCCAAAATCTCACGTTGCCTCATCGAAAATCTACCAGCAGTTTAACTCGATGTTTGCCAACAAGGAAGCCATAGAACTCACGCCCAACGAGTACCGGCAGAAGGTGTGGAAGTATTTTGTGAGCAACCGTTATTTCAACAATTCCGTGCCGCAGTGGGAGATAATGGGCGAAACCGGCAACACCTTCGGCTACAACGGCATTGCCACCGGCGACTTCGACGGCGACCAACACACCGACTTTGCCTGTGTAATCCGCAGCACCACCGACAGGTCGTGCAAGGTCTTGATATTCTTCGACAACAGCAGTGCAAGTTCGGTGGATTTTGCGAGCGAGGTCAAGATACACACCATTCCCAAAGGAGAGGCGGGTGGCGGATGGTATCTCGGCAACGTCATTACCCGCACCATGAGCAACGGTTCGCATTATGAGGTGAATAAATATGAGTTTCTCCGCAACGACGGACTCCTGATACTCGACGTGGAGAGCGAGACCAATTCGGTATGCTATTACAACATCGAGGAAAACAAAATCCACCTCATGCCGCAGCCCAAATAGGAATGAATAAAGTTACATTTTTTTTGAGTTTATATCGTTATAATCAAAAAAAAAATATAAAACACATTAAACGCTATGAAAAAACTAATCTATCTGATTGCGCTCCTTGCGGCTACAAGCGCAGCCGAGGCGCAGGTAATCAAGGAACTTTCGCCGACGAAAGATGAAGATGGATACACCATTTGTTACACCGACGAGGGTGCTGCCAATTTTGCCAAGGCGGAGAAATATTTTGAAGAACACTGTGCGGATATGACCGATGCAGATTGGGAATATGTGAACAAACTCGGCCTTTATGAGATGTCAGGCGGTTATTTTGACCCTGTTGGCGAGGGTTGCTCGTGGTATTGCGGCGACGGCGGCCCCATCAAAATCACCGCGTCGAACCGTCTCGCCAATCAAGGTGACAACAATTACGAGGAGAAAAACCTCCACGACTTCAAAACCAACACCCCGTGGGTGGAGGGCGTAAAAGGCTATGGCATAGGCGAATGGGTGGAATACACCTTCAAGGCTCAAAATCCACGCATCACCACTATCAATATCGTAACCGGCTACAATAAAAGCCAGTCGGCGTGGAAAAACAATTCGCGTGTCAAGAAACTCAAAGTCTATATCAAGGGCAAGCCCGCCGCAATCCTCAACCTCGAAGACACTCGCTGCGTCCAATCGTTTGAGATTGCGCCCGTTACCGACGCCAACAAGGAGTGGACGATGAAGTTTGAAATCGTGGACGTCTATAAGGGCGACAAGTGGGACGACACCGCGATTTCGGAGATTTATTTCGACGGATTGGATGTACATTGACAAGTTTTTTTGATGGTGTGTAGCAACTTGCAGCCGGCGACCAGCCAATCACACAATCATCCCACAATCTGCACCACGCCCGCAACAATCATATAAAAATATATCACTTTTTTGAGTGTCTGTTGATTGATGCGGTTGAAGACCTTTTGCCCCAAAAGTATCCCTATGACTATGCCAGGCAATGCATACAGGAGCGAAATGCCAACAGTTGGCGTTACAAATCCGTATTCTGCCCTGAAAAAAGTCATATAAATATTTGTAATCACAAAATACGCCTGCGCAATGGCGAGATACCCTTCCTTAGTCTTTTCGCACGAGAGGAAATAGACCACGGCGGCGGGACCGTGCATCCCAAACAATCCGCCCATAAGACCCGACAGCCCACCAAGCGATATTTGCCAACCCAATACAGGTTTGACAGCCGCCCTCTTTGCGAATATCAAAAAGTACAACGCAAGCATTATCAACACCACGCCAAGTATTACGCGCAGACTGCCGTCGTCGGTACTTTTGACAAATTTGATGGCGAAAAACGAAAACACGCAGAATGTCAGGAATATTCCGTACAAGTTTTTAATATTGAGGTGTTTATACACCGAACACAACACTATCCCGGACTGCAACAGGCTGAGGAATCCACTCAATGCCGTAGCCTCCTGATACGTCGGCATCAGATATGGAAGCACCGTCATTATAAAAATCCCGAATCCAAATCCGCACACCCTCTGCACGAAAGAGCCTGCAAACGCCGATAAAAATATGAAAAACGCCGTAAGCATATCGTAATAAAAAACGCTGCAAAGGTAACAATTTTTTTTGAGGAAATGCCAAGCAAAAATTTTTTGCAATTTTAACGTTTTTATTTTACTTTTACGGCGGAAAGTAAAATAACGTCAATCCTTATTTTACTTTTCGGGCTAAAAGTAAAATAACGGAATTCTTATTTTACTTTTTGAACATAACGGAAGGTCTTATTTTACTTTTTGGGGCGGAAAGGGAAATAAAACAGTAAAGGACGAAACCGATACAATACCTAATTAGTAAGAAATTATTAACAATAACTATGAAATCAAAACACCTCCTCGCCGCGCTCGTACTAATCCTCTGCGCCGCGTCAACCATCATTTGCTGTACGAAAGACAGCGACAATACAGCCGACGACAACACCCTCGACGCAATCCGCCGTCGTGGCACGCTAATCATCGGCACCACAGGCGATTACAGACCGCTCAGTTACCGTGAACCAACCACGGGCGAATATTGGGGATTTGGTATTGAGGTAGCGCAGAAGATTGCCGAAAATATTGGTGTAAAGGCGACATTTGTGCCGACCTCGTGGCCGACGCTCACCGAGGACGTGCTGAAAGAGCCGGCGATTTTTGACTTTGCAATTGGCGGCATCACAATCACCGACGCACGAAAATCGCAAATGGATATGTCTGACGGCTATCTCCGCAACGGCAAGACAATCCTCTGCCGCAAGGAGGACGCACAAAAATACCAAACCCTCGACGACCTCAACCGCCCCGAAGTCCGCGTGATGATAAACCCCGGCGGTCTCAACGAAAAATTTGCCCGCGCAAATCTGCCAAACGCCCAATTGATTGTATATGACAAAAACGAAGAAATTCCGTCGCAAGTGGCTGAGGGCAATGCAGATGTAATGATTACCGAAATCACCGAAGCACCGTATTACATCAAGACCGACCCGCGACTTGCCGCACCGCTACTGAACGCCCCATTCACGCACGGCGAAATCGGTATTCTTATGCAAAAAAACAAACCCGAACTTCTGGCGAAAGTCAACGCCGTAATCCTCCAAATGAAACAGGACGGCACGTTGAAACAGTTACACGAAAAATTCGGGTTGGTATATGGGTATTGATTGTCAACTAATTACAACTTCACGCTGACTTTCTTGCCGTCATACTCCACGGTCTTAGATTTGCCGTCGGGGAGTACGATTTGGAAAGAGCGGTTGCTTATCATACCGTCGTAACTGCCTTTGCGGTCGGCGATTGTGAGGGTGCGGGAGGCGTCGTTCCAAATGAATTGGATTTCGGTGTATTTGCCGTTTTCGTAATTGTAATTGTCGCCCTCGTCCTCGTAGAGCGTGAACTCGCCGTTTTTGCCGGGATAGACGCGGATTTCGAGGTTGCTCCAATCCTTTTCGGTAACGTATTGCATTTCAGGGGCTAACGGGAGTATGCCACCAGCCTTGATGAACATCGGAGTTTGGTCGAAGGTGGTTTTGATGTTGACATTCTGACCGCCCTTGTAGCGCGTTCCAGTATTGAAATCGTACCAGTCGCAACCCTTGGGCAAATATTTGGTGGTCTGTTTCGGCTGCGAAAAATCAACATTTGCAACCGCCTTGCCGTCGGCTTTGTCGCGATTCCAGCCCGACATTTCGTCCGTCCTAATTATCTTTTCCTCGGTGTATTGAGCCTCCACGATTGGCGTAGCGAGGATGGTGGAGCCCATCATAAATTCGTCGGCGAGGGTGCGCACATTGCGGTCGGCGGCAAAATCGCAAATCAACGGGCGGAGATAACTGCCGTTGTTGCTCGTTACCTGCCAAGCCGTGGAATATATGTACGGCAACAATCTGTAACGCAGGCGGATACATTTTTCGATGGCGTCATACACAATGTCGCCCTTATTGCCAAACTGCCAAATCTCCCTCGGCGCATCGGCACCGTGGCTGCGGAACACGGGACAAAACAGTCCGTATTGCATCCAACGTACATAAAGTTCCTGATACTGAGGATTTTTGGGTGCGCTGCCGGGTCCAAAAACATTATAGGCGTTACAGAAAAAACCACCTATATCGGTGTTGAAATTCGGGTTGCCGGTCAGGGTGTAATTGAGCCCGGCTGGAATCTGTTTGCGCAACATATCCCACGTGGAATTTACGTCGCCGCTCCACATATTGCTGCCGTAACGTTGCTGACCCGCAAACGAACTGCGAGTCATTATGAAGACACGTTTTTTGCTCGATTCCTTGCGCAGAGCGTCATACACGCCGCCAACAGTGCAGAGCGGGAAGGCATTCCTCAACGAGCGGAATGTGCCGTCGCCATCGCCAGCCTTGTGGTCGTAATTTTCCTTTTGGGGATAGAAACAATCGGGGTCTGTGGAATCCATCCACCAAGCGTCGATGTCGTAATCAAAAAGCGTCTTCAAATTTTTCCAATAAATCCGGCGCGCCTCCTCGCTGAACGGGTCATACACGCAAACGCCTGACGGATAATCCATTACCGGCGGCCAAATGTGTGAAATACCGCTCTGTGGCCAAGTCTGGAAATCAAACAACAAATTCTTCTCTTTCAACTCCCTGAATGCCTTGGTCATAGGTCCAAAACTTGCCCAAATGGAAATCATAATGTGGGCATTTTGCTCGTGGACCTTCTGCACCATCTGCCGGCCGTCCGCAAAATCTTCGGAGAGAAAATCCATCGCGTTCCAGAGGTAATTGCTGCCCCAATACTGCCAATCCTGGATGATGCCATCGAGCGGCACTTGGAGTTCGCGGTATTTGGAGAGCACGGCGAGGAGTTCCTTGCTACTCTTGTAACGCTCCTTCGACTGCCAATAGCCAAAAGTCCACAGCGGGAACATCGGCACTTGTCCCGAAAGCGTCCTCATCTGCGCGATAACGCCGTCTGCCGAGCCGCCGTACATAAAATAATAGTCTTCGTACTTGGCTACTTCCGACGCAAACTGCATACCGTCTGCCGTGCCGTCAAATTGGGTCGGGGAATAATTGTCCCAAAACAAACCCCAGCCCTCGATGCTCTGCAACACATTCTGAAAGTCTTGAAGATTAGACTGTTCCATCAAAATGTGCGCGTCCCTGCGGCTGAGTTTGCCGTCCTGAATGGTGCCGAGGCCGTAGATTTGCTCGTCCTTTTTGAGGAGAAAACTCTGAGTGAGTTTGTAGGTGTTGCGCTCCACCGCGCCGGGGCGGTCTTCGAGGGAGAAGGATTTTTCCGCCAACAAGAGTTTGCCCTTGGCATCATAAAAACTGAGCGCAAAGGTCTGCGGATTGAATTTGACCGTGAGTTTCGCGCTCTGGACGGAGGTTGGCTTTACGGTCAACTTGACGTCCTGCGGCTTGGCGGTAACTACAAGGCTCTGCGTCGCGATTTCCTTGCCTGCGGGAAACTTAGACACGCGCACAATCTCGTCGGAGTAAAACTCCACGTAGATTACTGACTGTCCCGCCTGAAATTTCACGGGACCGGCGGCGGTGGCTGCAATCGCCATCAACATCGCCATCAAAAACATCTGTATTCTTTTCATAACCGAAAATTTTATGTGTGGGTTAAAAATCATTTTTCGGTGCAAAGATAGGGTTTCAACACCCTACAAAGGTACAACAAATGTTGAAAGCGAGGAAACAAATGAAGAAAATGTTTTCATTTTAGCCCAAAAATCATTTATTTTGTGTCCGAAAACACGCATCAAGATTATGAAAATATTTGCGCTGATTGCAATCATAATATTTGCCTTCCACAACTCCGCGTCCGCTGACAACGAGCGAAATTTTTATACGCTCAACCGTCAAAACGGACTTAGCGACAATTGCATCTGGCAGTTGTTGCAACTTGGCGACGGACGTATGGTAAGCGTAACGCCTCATTCAGTGGATATATTTGACGGTCAAGGGATTACAACCGTCGAGATAGACACATCGATGTATATGACAATTCTGCTTTACAACGGGGCGACGCATATTTTTGCCGACCCCAACCAATTATTGTGGATTAAGCAATGGCAGCATCTCTACTGCATCGACCTTAAAACCCTGACGCAAAGGAAGTTTGACGATTGGGATTCTTACGATTTTTATATTGACGGCAACGGCGAGACGTGGCTCTTGAAACCGGGCAAACTCTGCGCCGTAAATTCTAATCGGATTCTCGACCTCTCAAAGATTGACGGCGTATTACAAGACGTGGTATCATCTGACGGTCAGATATTTACTTTTTGGGATTCGGGATTGTTGGCGGTTTTTGATGATGACGGCAATTTTGCATACCAAACAGCGGCATACAGCGGCGATTCCATTAGGCTTTACAATAAGACTTCATTGGTGGTCAGCGGTCCCGACACCAAACTCTATCAAGTGCGCACGGGCGAGGGAGGGTCTATTTTGATGAGTTTTGATGTTGATAATCGCACTTGGCAAAAGATATTGTCGGGCAGTTTTATGATGCATACATTGACGCTCACTCCGTCAAATTTTATTTACATCACAACTTCCGACGGCTACATAAAAATCGATGCCAAGACGCTTGAACAACAGCAATTTAGCACGCTTTTTCTGCCCGACGGCACGGCACTTTCCACGGGCATCAATACTGTATGCAGCGACCGCGAAGGCGGCATTTGGCTCGGCACTTACAATAATGGGTTGCTGTATTCGTCGCCACTCAGCGGATTGTTTGACACACAACCGCTTGATATTGAGGTAGAACCAATATTGACAGCGGTCTATATGCACGGACGCCCCTTGCAGACCGGCGCGGAATACGACGGCAAAGTTTTGTTGGAATTTGCGCCGCCGTACATCGAAAATCTCGTTTTCAAACATTCCGAAAATTCGCCGGCGTTTCAGTTTTCAACGATGAACTATGTAAGACCGAGGGAGACATTTTACCGTTACAGGTTTTCGGGCGGCGACAATCAGGAGCATATCCTATCAGCCGATTCGTCAGGGAATTACGTCAACGATAAAGGCATTTTTTATTTTCCATTGGTTGCGCTTTCGCCGGGGAGTTACACCCTCGAAGTTGCAGCGTCCACCAATCCCAACAACTGGCAAAACGCCAAAATCAAAACCATCACTTTTATAATAGAATCGCCGTGGTGGCAGACAAAAATTGCATATCTGTTTTACGCAATGATATTGGCAGCGGGATTAGCGGCGGGACTGAATATTTACCGCAGACGAGAACGAAATAGCCAAGAAGGCGAAAAACACGAGAATAAAAACTGCGAAGATAATAGCAACGAAGACCATAGCCACGAGAATATTAACCGCGAATACGAAAGCCGCGAAGATATGCCATTAGAAAGTCCCACCCCTGCCCCAAAATCCGAACCATCAGCGCAAGAAAAAGAGTTTATGGCGCGGGCAACATCGCTCGTAGAACAACATCTCTCTGATTCTCAATACGGTGTGGAGCAACTCGCCGCCGACCTTTGCATGGAGCGCACCGGACTTTACAAAAAACTCACGGCAATGATTCAGCAATCGCCCGTAGCCTTCATCCGCAGCATCCGCCTCCACCGCGCCGCCGCAATGATTGCCCAAAAAGAATGCAGTATCTCGGAAATTTCAGAGCGCACGGGTTTTGGGTCTGTGAGTTATTTCAGCAAATGCTTCCAAAAGGAGTTTGGGTGCAAGCCGTCGGAGTATGGGGAGGGTCAACATTATGATTTACGGATAGATACACGTAAGTAGCGATAAACAGACGGTGGAGAACCAACGGTTTGAAATCAAAAAAATGGTTTTGTGCAGATAAAATAAAAGTGCTATATTTGCAGCGGTCAAGTTAGTTCGAGGGCGGATAAATCCGCCCTAACCGACTAAACCTCAAATAACGTGCAAATCACAAATCTCCAAACACCTATGCCCATAGAACGCTTCACTTGGCAGGAACCAGGCGCGTGGCGGAAGCCTTGCATCGTACACGTAACAATGGTGGCTAATAATAGGCAGCCGTTGTTTGGCACACTAATGCACGGGGCGGTGAGCGTGTATGTCGAAAAAACTCCTCTCGGTCAAGTGCTTATTGAACAACAGAAAACAATGCTTTCTTTGTGTCCCGAAATCAAAATCCTCGCAGACAAAATTATGCCCGACCATCATCACATTGTTTTGCAGGTAACACGCACAATGCGGCGCAGTATCAAGGAAGTGGTGCGAGGTTATATGCAGGGATGCAAAGCCGAGGCTCGCAAACTCGGCATTACAGGAAACATATATGATGCACCTCCGTTTTTTCGTACTCTATGCCACAAGGGACAGTTGGTGAAAATGATAAAATATGTGCAAGACAACGCAGAACGGGCTTGGTTGCGAAAACAAAATCCTGATCTTTTCCGTATGCATCGCAAAAACATCGTTTGCGGATTGACGTTCACTTCGTTAGGCAACCATTTCCTTCTTGATTGGCCTGACAAACAACTTATCGAAGTATCCCGTCGTAGTACCGACGAACAAATCCAAAAACAAATGGATACCGCATTAGCATTAGCACGATATGGTGTTGTAACTTATACCGCAGCAATCAGTAAGGGTGAACAACTAATAGCACGTACAATACGGGAACAAGGATTCCCGTTGGTTGTGTTGCTTAATGATGGTTTCCCAAAAGAAGGCTCTCCGCACGAAAAGTATTACAAGCCGGGCGGCGTGTATTTTGAAGCGTGTCCAAAAGGGAAACTGTTGCTTTTGGAACCATCTGAACAAACGTTTGCCGATAGCAATATCAGAAATGCTACCGAAAATATGTTACGGAAAAAGGCTGATGCAAAACACTTTTCATATACGCCTATACCTCTTAACTCTCAGCGTTACAGATTTATGGCTCTCAACGAGATTGGGCGGTTGTTGTGCAGGGAAACAGATTCCGACGCCAACTGACTTTTTTTACCCCGCACCCACTATCTTCCTATCTTCTTCGACCAATCAAACCAACGCACCTATTTCTGTCTCCTATGCGCTTGTATCTTCTTGCGGATTAACCTTTTTCATTGCCAAGATTTCGTCGACCAAGGCAATAATCGGGGCTTGCTGAGAGGATGGGGCAGCGGGGATGGTGAGTTGTTTAAAAACATTCTGTCCCCTTTCATCCAAAGAAAACATACGCCACAGCGATGCTCGCCAATATGCCGGCAAACTCCGCAATCAATCCCGCAGACACGGCGTATCTCGTATTCTTGATGCCTACCGACCCAAAATACAGCGCAATAATATAGAACGTGGTATCCGCCGCGCCCTGCATCGTGCAACTCAACCTACCGGCAAACGAATCCACGCCGCAACTCGTCATGCAGTCTATCATCATGCCACGCGCACCAGAGCCGCTGAGAGGTTTCATCAGGGCAGTTGGAATGGCGGGGATGAAGTCGGTGTTGCAGCCCAATGCGGCAAACATCGCCGACAAGCCGTCTGTCAAAAAAGTCAACGCGCCCGACGCACGGAACACGCCAATAGCGACCAACATCGCCACCATGTACGGAATTATCTTGATTGCAGTAGAAAAACCTTCCTTCGCGCCCTCCACAAACGATTCATAGACATTGATCTTCTTGACCATCGCCATCACGATAAAGGAAACAATCACGCCAAAAATGATGAAATTGGCGGCAACAGAACTGATGCGCGATATTGACTCCTTGTCCATCTGCGCAAACTGCCATACCAACAGCCCCTCCAACGCGAGAAATCCTATCAAATAAGCCATTATCACCTTGTCGAACAACTTGATTTTCTGCCAAATACATACGGCAATCAATCCCGCAACGGTGCTTGCGCTCGTTGCCAAAAGTATCGGGATAAAAATATCTGACGGGTCTGCCGCGCCGAGTTGGATGCGGTACATCATTATAGTAACGGGCAGGATTGTGAGTCCCGACGCATTGAGAGTCAGAAACATAATCTGCGCGTTGGAGGCGGTGTCCTTGTTGGGATTGAGTTCCTGCATTTGGTTCATCGCTTTGAGACCGAGGGGCGTGGCGGCGTTGTCGAGACCGAGCATGTTTGCGCTAAAATTCATCACGATGCTGCCCATTGCGGGGTGGTCGCGGGGAATTTCGGGAAACAACCTGCGGAAGAAGGGACCAAACAGCCGCGCCATCACGTTGGTCATGCCGCCCTGTTCGCCCACCTTCATCAAGCCAGACCACAAAGACAATATGCCAGTCAAACCCAGCGAAATCTCAAACGCCGTCTTGCTTGAATCGAATGTAGCCGACACCATCTGCGTGAAGATGCTGCCGTCGCCGCCCACAATCCATTGGTACAGCGCGGCAAGGAATCCCAGCACAAAAAACGAAATCCAAATGTAGTTCAATACCATTGCTCACAATGTAAATTATTTCTGCTCACGCAGTTCCACCCGGCGGATTTTGCCCGAAATCGTCTTGGGCAACTCTGCCACAAACTCAACGACACGCGGGTATTTGTAGGGTGCGGTCTCGTGCTTGACGTGCGTCTGGATGTCCTTAATCAACTCCTCCGACGGCGCGTAACCTTTGGCGAGTACGATGGTCGCTTTGATTGCAAAACCGCGCACGGGGTCGGGAACACCAGTTACAGCGCACTCTACCACGGCGGGATGCGTCATGCAGGCATTCTCCACCTCAAACGGACTGATACGGTAGCCGCTGCTCTTAAATACGTCGTCCTTCCTGCCCACAAACCAATAATAACCGTCCTCGTCGCGGTAGGCAACGTCGCCGGTGTGGTAGATGGTGCCGTTGTTGGTAACAACCTGAGTGTATAAATCCGGGTCGCGGAAATACTCGGCAAACAGCCCCAACGGACGGTGCTTGTCGAGACGGATAACAATCTCGCCATGTTCGCCTACGGGGACAGAGTTGCCGTTGTCGTCGATGATGTCGATGTCGTAGTCGGGATTGGGAACGCCCATAGAGCCGGGCTTGGGATTCATCCACGGGAAGGTGGCGAGCGAAAGCGTGGTTTCCGTCTGTCCAAAACCTTCGTAAATGTTCAATCCCGTGATTTCCTTCATCGTGTTGAATACAGACTTGTTGAGAGCCTCGCCAGCCGTGGTGATGTGGCGGAGGTTGGAGAGGTCGTAGTTGTGAAGGTCTTCCTTGATAAGAAAACGATAGACCGTGGGAGGCGCACAGAAAGTTGTAACCTTGTGCTTTATCATCATTGCCAGCAAGTCGTGCGGGGTAAATTTTTCGTGGTCATATACAAACACACACGCGCCCACAATCCACTGACCATACAGTTTGCCCCATACTGCCTTGCCCCAGCCGGTGTCTGCCACTGTGAGGTGGATGTCGGAGGGGGTGAGATTCTGCCAATAGGCGGCGGTGGTGATGTGTCCGAGCGGATATGTAAAATCGTGCGCCACCATCTTTGGCTCGCCAGCCGTGCCGGAGGTGAAATAGATGAGCGAAATGTCAGAATTTTTGTTTCTTTCGGGGGCAACAAACGGTGCGGCTTGCTTGATGCCCTCATTAAAATCCTCAAAGCCTTGCGGTACTTCGGGACCTACAGAAATGAGTTTTTCCACCGTGGGGGATTCGGGCAGCGACTGTTGCACGTGGTCGAGTATTAAAGGGTCGCCACAGCAAACGATTGCCTTTACACCGGCGGCGTTGTTGCGATATACGAGGTCGTGCTTGGTGAGGAGATGCGTGGCGGGGATTACTATCGCGCCTATCTTGTGGATTGCCGTTATAGCAAACCAAAACTGATAATGCCTTTTCAAAATCAACATCACCCTGTCGCCCTTCCTGATGCCGAGGCTCATGAGGTACGACGCCGTTTGGTCCGAATATTTTTTCATATCGGCAAAGGTGAATTTATGTTCCTCGCCCTTGTCGTTTGCCCAAATCATGGCGAGCTTGTCAGGCTGCTCCGATGCCCAGGCATCTACAATGTCGTAGCCAAAATTAAAATTCTCAGGCACAATGACCTTGTAGTTTTTGCAGAAATCGTCCATGTCTTTAAACGATGTCTGCTTCAAAAAACGTTCTAACATAATATTATTGTTGCATTCATATAAATTGTCTTGTTCAGCGCACCACCTCGCGGCGGCGACTACTCGCCTTTGTCGAGTAGTTTGCGGCGCAAAGATACAATTTCTTTTTCATAAAAACTAATAACATCAATAATTTGTTGCTCCGACATGTTTTCGGCTTGTTTTTTTTCTATCTTCTCGTCCACGCGGCGGGTGAGGTCGTCGATGATGTTCATGTACGAAATAAAGGCGTCGTAGGGCGACTTAAACTGGTTGGGCTTGTAGTCGATTTTGTCTGTTGACATGAAGTAGAAGTAGTCTGACGACTGCAAACGCCCCCACACTTCGAGAAGTGCCTCGTTGTTGGCAGACTTGACGAGCGGGCCAAGCGCGGTAATCTTCCTCAACGCCTCCTTCTGCAACTCGTTGCCCTGCCAAGGCGAGAGGTCGTGCTTCCTCGTCATGCCCGACAATGGCTCCACTACATGGAACGGCGCAACGGGCTGGTATTTTTGCGACGCCTCGCCCACCGTAAGAAACTCAAAATCGCCCGAATCTATCATGCTCTCCACCACTCCCTTGAAAAACTGCGGCACTTGCTCGCGGTTGCCATTGGAGCCGTCCATCTGTTCAAAATTGAGGCCGAGATACACGAGGTCGTCATCGTCATCGAGGTCGTAAAACTTGCTCACAAAATATCCTGGCGTGAAGATTTTGATTTCTTTGAGCGAATCCTCCAATATCCTCGAAATGCTCACGTTGCGGGTGATGACGTGCTGGCGGGGCTGCAACGGGTTAAAGAACACAAACCCCGGCCCCCTCGATTCCAGAGCCGCGCCCGCGCCTTCGGCGAGTATGGTGTCAAAACCCATATTGTAGGCGGCGAGCCCTATCTTGTCGGTGTATATCAACTCGGTGTTGCGGAATGTCTTGGGCTTCGCGCCGATGAGCCGCTCCAAATCCGCCGAATGTTTCTTCACCTGGCGGCAAAACTCGTCCATGTCGGCAATAGAGGCGAGCGAATGGTTGTAGGGCATCCCGACGAACTCCACGCTGCCCGAGTCTTGGAACGCCCGGTAACGATCGAGCAATGGCTGGCAATATTTCTCCATATAATCGAGCACGTAGCCCGACATCGTTATCGAAAACTTGAACGCCGTGCCGTATTTCTCTATCAACTCCGTCAATACATCGAACATCGGGTTCACAAAATCCCTGTTTCTCTGCTCCGCCTCGGTCTGCATACCAAGGTAGTCAAAGTAAAAATTGTTATGACCGATGTCAAAAAAGTCATATTTTTTGAGGAGCGTACTCCTGTGTATATTGAGGTTAAAACAGATGGTCTTCATTGTACTTGTTTTTTGATAAGTATGTTCTTAAAATCGGTTTCGGGCAGTGCGTCATCGTCGTATTTGTCGGCATCCAACACTTCCTCATAAACGCTGCGGATTGCGGCGGCAGATACAGTCCATTTGAGTTGCTCCACCTCCTCCTTGCCGGTGCGCGAGAGGTGTTTGGCGAGCGTGGGGTATTTAACGAGCGAATATATTGCGTTGGCGATGGCGTCGTCGTCCCAATAATCTACTTTGATGGCGTTGTCAAGCACCTCCGATACGCCCGACTGCCGCGAGATGATAACCGGCACTCCGCTCCTGACCGCCTCCAACGGCACTATGCCAAACGGCTCAGAAACCGACGGCATCACAAATACGTCCGTTATCGCAAACAGCCGTCTCACCCCTTCCCTATCAAGGAAGTCGGTAAAATGGAATCTGTCGGCAATGCCAAGACGCGCCGTCTCGTGTATCATGGCGTGGTACATGTCGCCGTTGCCCGCCATCACAAAGCGCACGTCATTCATCTGCTGCAACACCTTGTAGGCGGCGCGGAGGAAGTATTCGGGGCCTTTCTGACGGGTGATGCGTCCGAGGAAAGTTACCAACTTGGGGCCTTTCTTATTCTGGATTCGGCGCACGGGCTTGAAGTCCACGGCGTTATATACGGTCTGCACCTTGTCGGGGTCGATGTCGTATTTTTTTACCACGGTGTCGCGGGTCAGGTTGCTCACGGTAATCACCGCGTCCGCCTCCTTCATGCCGTGGCGTTCGATGTTGAACACGCGGTCGTTGACGTAGTTGCCGCCGCTGCGGTCAAACTCCGTGGCGTGTACATGCACCACCAATGGCTTGCCCGTCTCCTTCTTGATGGCAACTCCCGCCTCGTATGTGAGCCAATCGTGGGCGTGGATTACATCAAAGTCGTATTGCTTTGCCAATTCTGCCGTCACACGTGCGTACATGCCGGTCTCGTTGTAGAGGTTGGAGGTGTATCGCCCGGTAAACTCAAATTTGGCGGCTGGTTGTGTGCCGGCGGCGTTGTTGTCAGAAACACCTTCTGCGTACTGAATGTCGGTGTAAGAGATTTTGATTTCCTGTTGCTCGCCGTTGACGTCCGTCATCATGCGCCCCTGTTCGTCAAAATAAACCGTTGCGGGGTCTATGTTGCGATTGACGAGTATCTGCTCTATCTGCTCCGCCTGCATGTACGGATGGAGATTGGAGGCGGTTTCTATATATATAAGTTGACCCTGCGCGTCCCGCAAGCCTACACGGACGGACGCGCCTTCTTCTGGCACCACAAGCCTCACCTCACGGTCGAGTATCGTGGCGTGGCGTTCCAAGTATTTGTTTGCGCCGGCGATAACGGCGTTCCTCGCCCTCTCGTCGCCAAACACTTTGGGAACTACAAATATGACCTTTGTGTCGGGTATCCGTCCGAGGCCGCTTACAATGCCTTGACATGCAGTGCCAAGCCCGCCGGATATGTGCGGAGGAAACTCCCACCCGAGCATTAAAATTTTCATCTCTGCAATTTAAAACTGATCTATTAGAAGTCTGATTCTGTTGATTGTTGCAATAGTAACCGCGCTCATCGGCGAGCCAATGCCCACGAATGGCGGGTTGGGCGAAAAACTCTCGTAGAAACTCGGCGGCAGCACGTCGTTGAGGTTGGTGTCAAACAGACGGTAGATGCCCTCCGCCTTCTCGATGCCGTCCCTGCCAAGCACCCTGAGATACAACTCCACCAAGTATCCCAGATACCACGGCGTTATAGAGCCTTCTGTGGCGTACCTTGGGTCGTCGGGATCCATGTTGCGCAGCCCCACGGGCGTGAGGAGTTTTTTCTCGAAAATAGGCAACGCCTTGGCACTCATGTCGTTGTCTGCCACAGCGTATGGCAGCGCATACGCCGTCAACTGCTTGGGGCTGCACGTAAAATCCTTGTTGCCGTCCGTATCGAAACTGTTGGCGAAATACTCTTTGTCCTTGTCGTAGAATTTTTCTATAATCGACTGCTTGGTGGTCAATGCCATTTTTGCAGCGTCGCTCGCCTGTTCGATAAGCCGTGCGCTGTTGCTGAGTTCGGCATAGAACATCAACGCATTGTACCACATGGAGTTAATCTCGATGTAATAGTAATCCTTGCCTTCCTTGCGCAGAGCAAGAAGTCCGTCCTGGTCGTGGGAAATACCGCTCATGCGATTTTCCATGAGGTCTTTGAGGAGTTTGCCGATAAAAGTGCCAAACTCCCTATATATCTGATAACGGTCGTTCTGCTGGTAGGCATACTGCTGCACACCCCATATAAACCACAGAGGTGTCTCCGGGGCGAAGTCTATGTTTTGGTCGTCGGTAACAAGACCGTCCTCATACATGGAGATGTATGTGCGGGCAACGTTCCTGAACATGTCGCCATGTCCGTTTGGCAGAGTCAACCCCGCCAACGCGCCGCAGATGTCCTTGGAGCGGTAATTGGCTGGCGGCATGCTCTCTATCACGTGAAATCCGTTGTTGTCGGAGCGAATCATCTGCTTGGCGGCGTACTCTATGCAACTTGCGTAGGATGTGCGGCGTTCGAGTTTCTTGGTCTCGTTTCTGAAAAAATTGGCAAGCCCGGCTACATTCTGCTGCTGCAACGACGCGCTCAGCACAATCTCCTGGCTCGAAACCATCGGCACTTCAAAAAATCCGGGCATAAACAAATCCTCCTGGTACGGCTTGCCCGCCTGCTGGTCGAGGGGGTACTCGATGTTGTAGTTCCAATCTGGCGCGGTGATAAACTCGCTCTCTACGCTGGTCTGCAAGTAGAGCGGTGTCTCCAGAGTGTTAGGACGGTAGGCAATTCCGTTTGCCACGGGCGTATTGCCAGTGAGGATGTCGGTCTTGCAGCGTGTAAGTTCGTGGGCAAACCTAAAAGCCACAATAGGCCTTATGCGCACCTTGACGGGCTGTCTCGCCGATACAAGGGTATATCTTACAAGCAACGTTGGCTCGCCCTCGGCAAGCACCATCTCCTTGCGGAGTAGCAAGTCGTCGCCGAGTTTGTACTCTATGGATGTATATGGGTTGAAACTTGCCCCCGTAATATACTGATGACCCATCGGGAAAAATACGCCCGGATACTTGCGCACCGAGAGGTAATATACATTGTCGCCCGACAACACAGAATCGTCGAGCGTGGAAAGTATCACCTTGTTGCAGCCATTGGCTTGGTCATATACCGACAATATGCCGTGCCAACTGCGCGAATTGCACAGCACTATGCTCGTGGAAGACGACGCCCCAAACGAATTGATCCTTATAACATCCTTTCCAAGCGAATAATCCATATCGGACGCCATGGAAGATATCAACGATTGCTCTGTCATAATATATACTATTATCCTGAGTTACAACTAATTACACACCGCACCATCCCGTATCGGGGGTACGGATTCATTCGGTTTTAAAGTTATAAACAAATTATGACAAAAAAAACATGACGGCCATTTTTTCACATTTTTTATAATTCAGGTTCTTTTGACCTTTAATTTGTAAAATACGACAAACTATTTTGATAGTTAATGGTACATTATTGGTAGATGAGATATTGCTCCCTCTTTGCCTTGAAATTGCTCAGCCCCGGCTCCCAGGTCTGCATTATCTCCTGCTCTGTCTTACCCTCGGCAAGCATTTTTTCGAGAGATTTGCTGCCGTAAAGCCTGCCAAGCATACTGCGGCTCGTGATGCTCGTGCCGCCCGAAATACGGTACATATCGATAAAATATTTTAATGTAAACCTCGCGCTATCAGGATTAACGCCATGGAAATCAACACCATAGCATTTTTTGCCCTCGTGCATCGGATTGGTCTGCATACCGGGGATGTCGTGCGGCGTAAATACGTATTCGCCATATTTTGGGTCGGGGTAGCCGATGTAAGTAAAAGGCGTTTCTGTGCCACGACCAACGCTGATATTGGTGGCTTCAAAAAGGCAAAGGCTCGGATACATCCTCACTGAAAGATAGTCGGGCAAATTGGGCGACGGCTTTATTGGCAGTTCGTAACGCATTGAGCGGTTGTAATTTGCCACGGGAACAACGGTCAAATCGCACTTGACGCCGCCCTTCAACCATCCTTCGCCGTTAATCATCTTTGCCAATTCGCCCACGGTCATGCCATAGACGATGGGTATAGGATCCATGCTTACAAACGATGCGCAGTCGGCATCTCGGATAGGCCCTGCCACGTAGTCGATGTTAGGGTTAGGACGGTCGAGCACCAAGACCTTTACATTGGCAGCAGCAGCCGCCTCCATTACATTGTGCAACGTGCTGATGTACGTAAAGAACCGACACCCAACATCCTGAATGTCATACACAACGAAGTCGAGACCCGACATCTGTTCGGGTGTAGGTTTCAAGTTTTTGCCAAACAACGACACTATCTTAACGCCCGTCTTGGCATCCACTTCGGAGGCAACTTTTTCGCCCGCCTCCGCCGCGCCGCGAAATCCGTGTTCGGGCGCAAAGACTTTGGTAACATCCACGCCACCCTCTATCAACACGTCAAGCAAATGTTTGCCAAACGCCTGTGCGGTAGGATTGGCGGTCAAAGCCACGCGCTTGCCACGCAGCAACGGCATATAAGACGCAGTGTCTTCCGCCGCCACGCGGATGGGTTGCGCGACAGACTGATACGGCGTTTTTACGGAGTCTTGTGCTACGGCAACGCTGTCCGCAGACGCTGCGGTCTGCCCGCCACGCGCCGTACAGCCCGACAACGCCGCCGCTATAATTATGATAGAGAATAATATCGGTGATTTCATTTTGCTTGGCGTTCAATTTTTTTTGCCTCGTTCCATAGTTCATCCATCTGTTCGAGGGTCATGTCTTTGAGGCGCAGTCCCTTTTCCTTGGCGCGGGCTTCGATGTGGTTGAACCTCGAAGTGAATTTTGCATTGCAGCGTTCCAAGGCGGTGTCGGCGTTGATGCCATAAAGCCTTCCGGCATTGATAGTGGCAAACAGCAGGTCGCCAAATTCGTCCTCCGACTTGTCGGCGTCGCCTTTTTCGAGTTCGGCTTTGAGTTCGTCGATTTCTTCAAACACCTTGGGCCACACGTCTTGTTTTTCGTGCCAGTCGAAGCCCGCATGAGATGCCTTGTCTTGCAATCGGTACGCCTTTATAATAGACGGCAGTGCCTGCGGGATGCCGCCGAGTACGGTCTTATTGCCGCCCTTCTCTTTGAGTTTCACTTGCTCCCAAAGTTTTGACACTTCCTCCGGAGTTTCCGCCTTCACATCGCCAAAGATGTGCGGATGGCGGAATATGAGTTTTTCGTTCAATGCGTCAAAAACGTCCGTGAGCGCAAATTCGCCTTTCTCCTCTGCGATGAGGGCGTATATGATGATGTGAAGCAGCACGTCGCCGAGTTCTTTCTTACGGTCGGCAACGTTGTTTTCCATTATCGACTGCGAGAGTTCATAAACCTCCTCGATGGTGAGGGTGCGGAGTTGCTCGTTTGTAAGAGCAGCGTCCCACGGGCATCGTTTGCGCAAGATTTTGATGGTGTCGAGGAGACGGTTGAAAGATATGTTTGTTTGGTTTTGTTCCATAATAGTAGATTGTGTCTTTGATGCTTAATGAGCCGAAAAAATAGCCGTGTGCATACGCACACGGCTATGTGTTGGTACACCTCTATGAGGTGTGTCTGTTAGTTGAACTCGCCGTCGTCCATATATGATGGAGCCTTACGACCAGTTTGCGAGGCAAGTACTGGCTGTGCTTCGAGTTCTACTACCTCGATTTCTGGTGTTACGTATGCTTTCTTTTCCATGGTGTAAAAAATTTTTACGTTAGTATTGATTTTTTATGACGCTGCAAATATAGATGTTTTTTTTTAGATTATTCCACAAAAATGCAATTTTTTTTTGTAAAAAAAACATTTTTCATTGCAACGCCTTAAAAATCGTGTTTTGTAATCAACACACACCAATAATAACCGTAACTGCCGCCTTTTGCCATGCCGATGCCGATGTCGTAGCAGTTGCTCCAAAAATTGTCGATGCCGAGCAGATGTCGGCGGTGTCCGGCGGATTCGTTGCTTGCGCCGCTATCGTTGATAAGAAGTTGTATGGCTTCCTTGCCAGTAGTGGTGCCTACGGCTATGCTCTCAAAATAATTGAGGCTGCGATTGCTGTACCAATCGGAGCGGAGAGAGTATCCGGCGGCGTTTATCTTGATGTTCATGCCGTTGCCGTCGGGATCCACATGAGAGAAATAATTGCGTTTTGCCATGTCCTGAGCCTTTGCCTGAGCCACCTTGGCAAGTGTGCTGTTCCACTTTAATTCGTGCGTCGCTTGTACACCGTTGAGGCTTACTCCAATTTCGTTGCTGTATCGGGCTGGATTTTTGCGGACGGCGTTCAGATAGTTGAAGGCCGCCTGTATTTCGCTTGAGGAATTGGAAGTGTTGCTTGACGATCCAGAAGAACCGTTGCTGTTAATACGATTGGTGTTAGACGAATTATTATTGGACGAATTATTATTGGACGAATTATTATTATCAGACTTATAATCATTAGAACCAGCCAACGGTGTCAAAAGTTTCGCGCCAAAATCCTGCACACAATTATATCTATAAACCTTGTGCGGCTTGATGCTCGTACCCATAGCATGGTAAGTGCTGCTAAGGATATTTTCACGGTGTCCGAGGCTCGGCGTATTCTCGTCGATAAGCAGTTGCATCACAATATCAAGAGCGTCAGAATAACCATAACTGCAATTCTCGGCGGCAGTACCACATTTATAATATTTGCCGATACGGGTGAAACATCCCGTGCCGTCAGACGAATTGTGTCCAATCTTACCGAGCGTGCCCATGTCTTCGGCATGAATCGCCGCCGTGTAGCAGAGATTTTTTTCGGGATAGAGCATGGGGCGGTTTTTCACCTGCTGTAGGTCTCGCTTGAGCGACGATACGTATGACGAATTGCCAGTTAAATACTTCGCGGCGTATGTGCGCATAAATTTGGCTCCGTCCAAGCGGGCGAGGTTGCAGTAGAGAAACACAAGTTTCTCCTGCTGGGAGAGGCTTGTGTTTTGTGCGGTGTTTGCCTTGGCAAGTTCGGCATCGCTCCATTCTGAATACTTCTGCGCTCGCAGCCCCTGCATAGAGATTAGCAGCATTATTATCAAAAAAAATTGTTTCATGTCCGTTATTGATTAGTTAGTGGGCAAATTGCCCAAGTTTGGTTCCGGATATTCGCCCGACTTAAACTTGAAGTCGTCCTTGTTTAATATACCCGACATCATGTTGCCTTTGATTTGGTCTGTATTGTAGCCCACGGCCTTCAACGGCACATCCTTGCCATCGATGCCGCCTGCGTCAGACACCTGCTTGTCGTAGATGCAACGCTCGATTGTACCATCGTTTTCGCGTCCGCATATCGTGCCAAAATACGACGAACCTTCCAACGTGCCGTAGAAGATGCTTGACTCCGCCGTACCCGAATTGTAGCCCACGATGCCGCCCACATAATACGACGCCGTGATTTGCCCACGGCTAACGCACGACACTATGCGCCCCTGAACATTGTCGGAACATACACCGCCCGCAAACGCCTGAGCCTTGATGTTGCCGTAGTTGGTATTGAGACGGATGTCGCTCGACGCTTTGGTAACGCCGATAATGCCGCCAGCATTGTTGCCGCTCGAATGTACCTCGCCCCTGTTGGTGCAGCCAGCCACCTTGCCGCCCTTGCCTACAATGCCGCCCGCGGCGTATGTGGCAGCCACCTTGCTCTCGTTGGTGCAGCGGGTAACTGTGCCGTCGTTGAAGCCAGCAATGCCGCCGGAGCAGTCGCCGCCGTTCACAGCACCTTTGTTGGTACAGAGCAGTACGTTGGAGAAAGAGTTGCGACCCGAAATGCCGCCAGTGTTGTCGCGTCCCGTTACGATAGACATGTTGGTGCAATAATTGACAACTGCGTTGTTGCTGCCGGTGATGCCGCCCACGCAACTTGCCCCCGTTACAGAGCCGGAAGCCTTGTTGGTACAACTATCGATGCGACCGCTATTGCTGCCGCAGATGCCGCCCACATAATAGTCGCACTTGATGTTGCCGCCATTGGTGCATTTTGCCACCGAGCCACCG
>CAMJWL010000039.1 GCA_946409405.1 uncultured Bacteroidales bacterium | reverse complement strand
ACTCAATTTTTCCTATGTTCCGCCTTCTTCATACCGCCGATTGGCACATCGGAAAGTCCCTCGCTGGTTATGACCGCACTGGCGAGTGGGAAGTCTTTTTTCAGAGATTAATCAAAACGATAGAAGTACAATCTCCTGACCTGATGATAGTTGCGGGGGATGTATTTGACAGCGCGACGCCGTCGAATGTCAGCGCAAATATGTATTACAATCTCATTGAGACGCTGCACACGAAGTTTCCGACGCTCAAAATCGTGATAACTTCGGGCAACCACGATTCGCAGTCGTATCTCAATGCGCCGAAGGAAATTTTGCATTACTTCAATGCCGAGGTTGTGGGCAGCGTGGCGCGGGACGACGAGGGGATTTGCTTTGACAAAATGGTGATAGATTTCGGCAGCGCGATAGTGTGCGCCGTGCCATATCTCAGGCGCGGCGATGTGATGTCGATGGGCGGCGAAAAACCTTCTGTTTCAGAGTTTTATAGGCGGATGCTCGATGCAGCGGTCAAGGTGCGTGGCGAGCGAGATATTCCAATAATTGGTGTCGGACACCTTACCACAATCGGCGCAACATACAATAAAGGTGTTGACAACGTAATTGTAGCCACCCGCGACGACTCTGTTGGCGGACTCGAAAACATTGACCCTCAGGATTTTCCCGAAGATTTTTCATATATCGCGCTCGGACACATTCACCGTCGGCAACGGGCGGGCGGTCGCGAAAATATTTGGTATTCGGGTGCGCCGATTCCAATGTCGTTTTCCGAAAAAGATTATCCGCACTCGTTGAGCATTGTGGATTTTGACGGACGACAACTCTCTGAAATTCACACCGTTGAATTGCCGCACGTGGTCAAGTTGCTCCGCGTTCCTGACAAATTGTCCGATGTTGAGACCGTTGCCAACGCCTTGCAGCAATTGCCCGACGACGAGGAAATGTTCATTGAGGTTGCATTAAGCCCCGAATTGAGAAGCCCCGAAGTTAAAGCGCGGATTATCAACGAGTTGTTGAAAGACAAAAAGGTAAAATTCTGCGGATTCCAACTCGTTGGGATTTCGGGCGGAAGCATTTTTGGCGACGATGCCCCGATGTCGGTGGAGCAATTGCAAACAATGGATCCAATGACTGTAATTTCTGACATTTACCAAGCCCGCACTCACACGCAACTCTCTGACCGCCACGCAGATATGTTGCGCTCAATAATTGACGAAATCAACCAACAATGAAGATACTGAAAATCAACATATTAAACCTTGCATCGTTGCCGGAGGCGGAGATAGATTTCACCGTGCCGCCGCTTGCTGATTCGCCGCTGTTTCTGATTTACGGCGACACCGGCGCGGGCAAATCGACCATCACCGACGCCATTTGCCTTGCTTTTTATGGCGACACGCCGAGGTTCAAGGACTTGCAGTCGGACGATTTTGACAGCGAGGACGACATCAAGACCGCCGACGCCCGCAACATTATGCGCAAAGGCACGTCGGAGGCGATGGCGAAGGTTGAATTTTTGGCGGACGACGGTGGCATTTACATCGCCGAGTGGTACGCCTCCCGCAAGAAGGACGGCAAACTTCGCGACATCCGCCGCACCCTCAGTCAAAAGACAAAAAGCGGTGGCATTGAGGTAGTTACGGAAAAGAAAACCGAATTTGCGGAGATGATTCAGCGGTTGACGGGGTACGATTTCAATCGGTTTATCAGGTCGGTAATGTTGGCGCAAAATCAGTTTTCAAAATTCCTCTTTGCCACCCGCGACGACAAGTCGGCGATTTTGCAGATGTTGACCAACACCGACATTTACGAAAAAATTTCCAAGCGTGTTTTTGAAAAATTTTCGGCAGTGAAGGCTGAACTTAACGCACTCTCCAAAAATATTGAAAATCAGGAAGTAATTACCGATAATGACATCTCCGCAGCGCAAGACGTCCTCGCAAAACATGTGGAGGAGTCAGCCGTTTCCGACCAAAAACTTACCGCAATTGCCGCCAAATTGGAGTCTAAAAAACGCATTGTCGAACTGCAAGAAACGTTGACAAACCGTCAATCACAATTGACAGCCGCGTCCGCAGAATTTTGCCGCAGTCTCTCGCTATTGGAA
This sequence comes from uncultured Bacteroidales bacterium, assembly GCA_946409405.1. Classification (GTDB taxonomy): domain Bacteria; phylum Bacteroidota; class Bacteroidia; order Bacteroidales; family UBA3824; genus UBA3824. Next base: position 20,501 of record CAMJWL010000039.1, on the reverse strand, counting down.
GCCCTGAAAAACCAAATCCGCGACAATGCCGACGAGATTGCACGTTGCCGTCAGGATTATGACAAAGCATCTGAAAATAAGGCTCTTTATGATAATATTCAGACTGTTGATTCTCAGATTGTTGCATTGATTGACGGTATAAAAAACGCCTCAATCCTCGACCAAAAATCCACTGCAACAAAGTCGGAAATAGAAAAACTTAAATCGCAACTTTTGCAGATTTCCGCGCAATGTGCCGCCGCCGAAACTGTCCTTGCCGCTGCCCAAAACCAATTGACAATCAACGAGAAACAGTATAATGATTTCGATGTCAATGCGCTGACCGCGATGAAGACCAAACATTCAAAACTCAGCGGCAACGTCGGTATGCTCAGAGATGTTTTTAGCGACATCCGCCGTGGCACAGAAAACCTCAACGCCTTGCAAAAACAATTGCAGCAGTTGCAGACAGATTCTGCCGCTGATAATGCGCTGATAGTCAGTCTTGAAGGCGAATCCAAAAGGCTTGAAATCGAGTACAATATTTTGAACGACAATTACAACAAGCAATTGCTCGCCGTCTCCGCAAACCTCAAACAACTTCGCCTGCAACTCGTTGACAATGAGCCTTGTCCGTTGTGTGGAAGCCTCGTGCATCCGTATGCGTCGCAACAATCGGCTGCGCTTGATGCCGTGTTGCAGACCGCCAAAGAAAACCTTGCCGCCAAAAAACTCGAAACCGACACTATTCGTCAGCGGCTTGGAAAGTTGCAGGGTGCTGTAAAAGAGAAAATTGCGCAGATTAATAGGCTCTCCCAAAATGACATTCCGAAAGCCGAGGAGACGCTCAACCATTCCATTCAGCGCAAGGCTAAGGCATACGCATATTTTGGCGGCGAATTGGAGCAAGATTTCAGCGGATTGGACGAGGAGGCTTTTATTTTAGCCGTTAATGACATCCTCGCCGCCCTCAACCAACGCGCCCAAGCGTCAGACGCTCAATATCAGCAACTTAAAAAGGCGTTTGACGATGCCCGCGCAGATTTTGATGCTAAAAATCGTGCCTTCATCACTGCCAAAGATTCCAAGTCAAAGACGGAAAGTGCGTTGGCTGTCAAGAACGCCGACCTCGCCAACATTACCGCCAATATTGAGACTAACGCCTTGATGCGCAGCAATTTGGTATTGTCGTTGCAAAAATATTTCCCGTCAATCGAAGCCCACGTCGCAGATATAATTACCCTCCAAAAAATAAAAACTGACAGCGATACAGCCGCCAAGGATTTTGTGAATATGGGCAAAAAATTGGAGGCTATGACCAAAAGCGCCGACGATTTGCAGCGGATTTTGGACGGTTGCGATGCCGTCGCAAAATTAAAAGAAATGTTTCCCGATGCTGCGCCGACGCCTCATACGGCTACTGTGGCGTTGACTCAGTTGCCGAATGTGTTTGCGTCGCTGTTGGAAAAATCAAAGATGCTCGCTGCGCAAATCTCTGAAACTCAGGCTAAATTGCAGCAACAATCGCAGTCCGACGACGCAGAGGAAAACGTGGATTCGCTCGCTGCGTTGCTATCGTCGTGCAAAACCGAGTCTGACGCGCTGAAATCCCGCATTGGCGAATCAAAATCCAAAATCGAACATCTCCAAAACGCCAAGGCGACTTACGACCGCCTTGTTGCCGACCGCGCCGCGCGTCAGAAGGATTACGACGATTGGCTCTCGCTTAACAACGCAGTTGGCAGCAGCGACGGCAAACGCCTCAGAAATCTTGCACAGATACACACGTTGAGGATTTTGCTCCACAATGCCGACAAGCGGCTCACCGGCTTGACACGCAAATACAGGCTGTGTTGTGGCGGTGATTCGTTGGCGATTTTGGTGGACGATTTGGAGATGGGTGTGCGCCGTCCCGTGTCCACATTGTCAGGCGGCGAGAGTTTTATGGTGTCGTTGGCATTGGCATTAGGATTGAGCGATATGATGCAGGGCGGGCGAGGGTCAGAGATGCTCTTTATCGATGAAGGATTTGGTACGTTGGATTCGCAAAGCCTTCATTCAGTGCTTGTTATGCTCCAAAAACTCCATCTCCAAGGCCGCAAAGTGGGCATCATCAGCCACGTCCCCGAATTGGAGGAGCGCATCGATGCCAAAATCTTCGTCCGCAAGTGCACAGGCGACAATACCCGCAGCGAAGTGGTAGTCAAAGGGTGTTGAAAAAATATATCGACAAAAATTAGTATTTTCGCAAATTTTTTTTTAAATTTGCCACGGAAAATTTTTTTGACAATAACATAATGGCAGAAGAACTCAACAATACGCCTCAGTTGAATATCGACCTCCCTGAGGAAGTGGCTGACGGCAACTATGTTAACCTCGCGATGCTCACACATTCGAGTTCGGAGTTTGTGATTGACTTTTTGAAACTGATGCCTGGTATGCGCCGGCCGTCTGTCAAGAGTCGTGTAATACTCGCCCCCGAACACGCCAAAAGATTGTTGCTTGCCTTGCAGGACAACGTGGCGAAGTATGAGCAGCGTTTTGGGCGCATCAAAAACACCGACGGTGCTGGCGGCAACACGATGCCATTCAGTTTTGGCAACGCGGCGGACGCTTAAAATAACGCGGCAGATGCATATATAATATTATGCGCCCGTCATGGTGGACAAAGGTGTTACGGTGGCAAGATTTTTGCACGGCGCAATTTGATATGCATACCAAATTATTGCAACAAAAAACATGGATCAGTCGCTTGATTTTATATACAACCATTTCCGGGACATCGAGAAAGATGATTTGGAATACGTCTATCGCGGCCAAGTAACCGCGCACCTCGTCATGAACATCCTCGAACTCGCCAAGACAAATCTCGCCAAGGCGGACGACACGCGCAAGATGAGGTCGAGGATATATTACATCATGGGCGAGGGACTCCAAAACATCACCGCGCATCAGGCTGTGGCGGACGACCCTGCCGACAATTCGGCGATTGTAGTGATATACAAAAAGCGTCACAAATACATCATCGCCACCGGCAACCTCATGAACCGCGATTCAGAGGCGGCTCTCCGTGAAAAGTTGGAGACCATCAACCACCTTGACGCTGAGGGGCTTAAAGAACTGAGCCGCGAGACGAGGACGTTGGTGGGTTTTACGCCCGAAGGCGGTGCGAGCCTCGGTCTTATTGAGATGGCAAAGAGGTCTGGCAACAAACTCGACTACCTCATCAAGCCCGTTGACGAGGCGCACTCGTACTTCTACCTGACCACCGAGATAGACATTTCGGGCAGCGACGAGGGCGGCGGCAAAACCTCGTACACGATACAGGATTTGATAGACGTACACGAAAATTTTAATAAAAACAATTACAATTTGTCGTTCAAAGGCGACTTTGACCAGGAAAATTTGCTATCTTTGCTCTCGATTTTGAAGAGTGGGATGAGCGAGACCAAGACGCGCATCAAGTTGTACGGCGTGATGGTAGAGTTGCTGCAAAATATCGTCAAGCATGCCGACAACAAGGAGGGTTACACGGGCTGGAAGGCGGGCGTATTCTACATCAAGGAACACGACGACCGTTTTTCGCTCATGGCGGGCAACTACATCGACAAGACGAAGGCTTCGGCACTCGCTGAGCGCATAGAGCGCATAGACTCGATGGACAGCGCGGGGCTTACCAAGGAGTACAACAAGATACTCTTCAACTTCAACAACGACCCCGTCTCCACTGGCCTCGGTTTCATAGACATCAGGCGCAAGTCTGGCTCAAAAATCGAGTACAGCATAGTGGATGCCGGCAATGGCAGAGACTTCTTCATGGCGAAGATAGACGTAATGAAAGTGGACTAAACGAGACATTATTATAAAACGCTATAAATGGAACCATTTGTAAAAGAACCAACAGTAGATACCCCTCAGGTGGTATTGGATGCAGAAAAAGGACTATTCCTCTTGGCACGTATGTCGCTGCCGGAGGATGCAGTGGAGTTTTACGCCCCCATCATCGAATGGTTTGCCGACTACTGCAAGAATCCCAATCCGCAGACCATACTCGAAATGAAGTTGGAGTATTTCAATACTGCGTCGAGCAAGCAGTTGATACAGATACTGTTGCTATTGCAGGGGCTCAAAGACAAAAGCGACATCATCATCAATTGGTATTATAAGGAGATAGACGAGGACATGCAGGGTCTCGGCGAGGAGTATAGTCAGATAATCAACCTCCCCTTCAACCTCATCCCCGTCGCCAAATTCGACAAATAGCACATCATGAAGGTCGCCATATTCGGGCGTAAGTTTGGACCCGACTTCCACAAGAGCATCTACAAGATATTTGAGATGCTCAACCGCAACGGCTGCGAGATATACGTATACGAGGAGTTCCTGCGTAATATCGAGCAGACGCTGTTTTTTACGCCTAAGATAACTGGCACGTTTATCAACAGTTTCAAGATGCCCGGCGACCTTGACCTTCTCATCAGCATCGGCGGCGACGGAACGTTGCTCGAAAGCGTACCATACGCCGTACTCGCCGACATCCCCGTTGTTGGCATCAACAGCGGTCGCCTCGGATTCCTCACATACGTATCAGAAAACACCCTTCAAGATGCCCTTATGGAGATTATGGAGGGCAAGACCACATTGGAGACCCGTACATTGATTGAGACGGTAAGTTCGTCGGACCGTTTTGGCAACCTCAACATCGCTCTCAACGAAGTTACCATCATGAGGGTCAACACGAGTTCCATGATTAGCATCAAGGTTTTCCTCAACGACGAATACCTCAACACCTATTGGGCTGACGGACTGATAATTGCGACCCCCACTGGCAGCACCGCCTATTCGCTCAGCGCGGGCGGACCTATTATTTTGCCTGGTAGCGGCAATTTTGTGCTTACACCCGTATCGCCGCACACCCTTTCTGTGCGTCCCATGGTAATCAGCGACGATAATGTACTCCGCATCATAGCCGATGGCAGGGAAAAAAATTACCTGGTCTCCTTGGATTTTCGTCAGGCGTGTCTCCCCTTCGATGAGGAACTCACCATCAAAAAATCCACAAAAAAACTCAAACTCCTCCGTCTGAGTGGCACGAGTTTCTTCTCCACCCTGCGCAACAAGTTGCTGTGGGGCGTTGACAAGAGAAATTAAAAAATGTAGCATACATTTCATACTAAAAAAAAATATGTTGCGTTATATAAGCATTATGAAAAACATTCTTACACATATCGCAATAGGAGTGCTGTTGTTTACAACGACACTTGGGACCTCTACCGCACAGCAGGCATGGAAAAACGCCCGCCACAGCGTTGTAGCCGGCATGGGAGGCAATATATTCATGGGCGACCTTGGTGGTGGCAATGGAGAAGGTGGACACATCTTCAGTTTCAAGGATATTAACTCGGACGTCTTGAAGTTTTCAATGATGCTGGGTTACAAATATCGCCTTACAGACAGAATCGTTGGCAAATGTTCGTTCACCTACTCTATGGTTGGTGCCAACGACGCCAATGCCGGAAGAGAGGTTCGCCGAGAACGCAACCTCAATTTCAAGAGCAACCTCTTGGAGTTTGGTGTTGGTGCCGAGTATTATTTCCTACGGGAAAAGAAGGTGCCAATTTATAGTGGCGAAAACACTTTCTGGAAGAGATGGTCTGGCTACATCAGCATTGAGATTGCCATGCTCCACTTTAACCCGATGGGTGAGTATCAGGGGCAATGGTACGAATTGCAGCCTCTCTGCACCGAAGGTCAAGGCACGGGTGTAGAGTATAAGGTGTGGACCAGTAGTGGAACTCAGGTCGTTACAGCCAATGAGAAATACAAGTTGACAGCCCTTAGTATTCCTGTGGGTTTGGGCTTTATGTATCGGGCTTCGAGGGAGGTTTCGGTTGGTTTCGAATTGCTGCAGCACTTTACCACCACCGACTACATCGACGATTGTTCGTCCTATTACTTCGACTACGATCAGCAGGGCATTACTCCTCCGAGCGAGATGACCAAGATTTTCGCCGACCGTCGTGTCAATCCTACAAATAAGGGGACGGGTGTTCAACGTGGCAGTACCGCTTACAACGACACCTATTTTACCATGTTATTTACTGTTCATTATCGTTTCTTAAAATAGACATCGCATAAAATCAAACTTGTAATGTGTTGAAAAATAGGTTATTGCGAAAATGTTGCAATTTTTTTGATTTTTTTTCCGTTTTTTTTTGCAACGAATGTGAATTTCTTTATATATTTGCAAAGATTTTCGCACTAAGCACCAAGCATAGTATAGTACAGAAAATGTGCCGCGAATATCAATAAAGTGTTATGAATTATACAACAAATATTAATTATTATAAAATTATGAAAAAAGTACTAACCTTTGTTTTAGTGGCATTATTCACAGTAAGCGGTGTCTTTGCACAGACATCGTGGAAGTCCGCCCGCCACAGTATCAACTGGGGCATCGGTGGAAACATTTCCGAAACTGATGTCTGCCCTTATGATGGCTTCATGCCGACATTCAAGACAATCAATGGTTCGGCTCAGTTCGGATACGAGTACAGGTTGGGTGAGAGGTTCAGTTTCAGGACCAACTTCCTTCTTTCTCGTTTGCAGGGCTACGACGCCGATGCTGATTACGGCGATTTCAAGTGGATTTATGATGAGAAGAAGAATCCTAATGGCCGTCGTCTCAACTTCCGCACTTGGGTATTCGACATTAATGCGATGCTCAACTTCTTCTTCATCAAGCCGAAGGATATTACTCGTGAGTCTTCCTTTGGTAAGAAGTGGGCTGGCTACTTCACGGTAGGTATCGGCGGAGCATTCTACAACCCCAAGTTCGCTCTCAGGACCTCCAAGAATCAGAACGTATGGGTTAATGCCCGTCCTCTTGAGGCAGAAGGTCGTTTCTACAACACTGCTACCTGGACACTTCCCTACGGTCTTGGTTTCAGGTACCATGTTTCCAAGAAGTTCTATTGGGGTGTTGAGTTGTTGCAGCACTACTGCTTCACCGACTACATTGACAATGTAACCTCCAACTCTATTATTTCTTCTAAGGAAACAGGAGCAGTTAAACAAATTCAGGACAGAGTTAAGGGTAATTACGCAGATGGCAAGAGGCGTGGTGGCAAGAATGAGCACAATGATCAGTACACCACATTCATGATTACTTTCGGACATACCTTCACTCCTTGTGGCATTAAGCACGTAGCACGTCCGAAGTATCTCAACTAACAACTAACTAACAGACGTACCAGTCGGGTTCATTCCCGCAAACGACAATAATCAAAAAGAGGCTTGGAAAAATCCAAGCCTCTTTTTGATTATTGTCGTATTAAAATGCCTTCATCAGTTTTATCAGCAAATCGTTCTGTTCTGGTGTGCCGATGGTGATGCGGATGCAGTTTTGGCATTTGGCCATCGAGTGGCGGGAACGTAGGATGATGCCGTTGTTGAGCATGTACTTCATCAGTTCGGCGTGGCGAGGGGTGCGAATCATAAAGAAGTTGGCATCCGAGGGGAACACTTTTTCGATGAAGTTGAGTTTGGCGAGTTCTGCCATAAGGCGGTCGCGCTCCGATACGAGGAGTTGCACGGTCTTATTGAACGAATCAAGGTCGGCAAGGCGTTCCACGATGGTCTTTTGTGTGAAGCCGTCCATGTTGTAGGGCATCTTCACCTTGTTGACTATTGCGGCGAGTTCCTTGCTCATATAGCCAATGCCTGCGCGGATGGATGCAAGTCCCCAAGCCTTAGAGAAGGTCTGCGACACTACGAGGTTGTCGTATTCCGCGATGTACTTGATGAGCGATTCTACGGGCGCAAAATCGTTGTAGGCTTCGTCAACTACCACAAGACCGGGGAATTGCTTGACGATAGTCAGGATTTTCTGCGGGTCAAACGACTTGCCCGTCGGATTGTTGGGCGAGCAGAGGAGTATCATCTTTGTGTTGTCGTCCACGCGGGCGAGGATGTCTTCGGGCTTAAACTCAAAGTCGTCGTCAAGCAATACTTCGCGAAATTCCACGTCGTTCAAGTTGGCAAGGGTAAAGTACATGCCGTAACTCGGCGAGATGGATACCACATTGTCTTGCTTGGGATTGCAACTTATGCGGTAAAGGAGGTCGAGAATTTCGTCGCTGCCGTTGCCCATTACCATATTGTCGGGTGTAACGCCCTTGATGGCGGCGAGCATCGCCTTGGGGTCGCGCTGCATCGGGTCGGGGTAACGGTTCCAAGTGCCGTAGGGGTTCTCGTTGGCATCCAAGAAGATGTAATCGCCCTTTGGCACGAGGTCTCTCGCCGACGAATACGCCTCCATATCCAAAATATTTTTGCGTAAAATCTTATTAAAATCCATTTTTTTCTAAACGTAAATTGGTTTGGTTTGCAACCGCCTTGCGGCGGTTGGATTTTTTTTTAAACGTCAATTACCGTCAATTTTTTTGTCAATTATCGTCAATTTCTCGTTAGTGTTTTTTACCTAAAAAAATTGACGGTAATTTTTGTTTAATTGACGGTAATTGACGTTTAAACTCCCGTCGCCGTCGGCGGCGGAGTGTTATTTGAGTTGTTGCAGCCGCACGGTAACGGCGTTGCGGTGCGCGTCGAGTTGTTCGGCGGCTGCCATGGTCTCCACGGCAGGGCCAATGTTGCGGATGCCGTCTTCGCTTATGGTCTGGAAGGTAATCTTCTTCATGAAGGAATCCATGTTCAACCCCGAATATGCGTATGCCGCGCCGTTGGTGGGCAGTGTGTGGTTGGTGCCTGATGCGTAGTCGCCGGCGGATTCACAGGCGTACTTGCCGATGAAGACGCTGCCAGCGTTTTGCACTTGGTCGGCGATTTCATTGCAGTCGTCGGTGGAAATAATCAGATGCTCCGGCGCCCAGATGTTGGTAAGGTGGACGGCTTGGCAGGTGTCGTTGACTATTACCGCAAAACTATTGGCAAAACTCTGCGCTGCAATCTCGCGGCGGGGAAGGACTGCGAGTTGACGCTTTGCCTCGGCGATGATTTCGTCCGCCTTTTCGTTGGAGGTAACAAACAGGCCTACCTGCGAATCGGTGCCGTGTTCGCACTGGCTGAGCAGGTCGGCGGCTGCAAAGGCTGGGTTGGTGTTTTGGTCGGCGATTACAGCGAGTTCAGACGGGCCTGCGGGCATGTCGATGGCGGTGTCGGCGGAGTTGACGAGTTGTTTGGCAACGGTAACAAACCTATTGCCCGGTCCAAAAATCTTATAGACTTTCGGTACGCTCTCCGTGCCGTATGCCATGGCCGCAATTGCCTGACTGCCACCAATCTTAAACACTTTGTGGATGCCGAGAATTTTGGCGCAGTAGAGGACGATGGGATTGATTGCCCCGCCGTTCCTTGGCGGCGAACAAAGCACTATCTCCTTGCAACCGGCGATTTTGGCGGGTATGCCGAGCATCAGCACAGTGCTAAACAGCGGTGCTGTGCCGCCCGGAATGTAGATGCCCACTTTGTCTATCGCCTTGGCCTGTTGCCAGCAAACCACACCCTTGGATGTCTCCACGTATTCGCGTTTTTGGGGGAGTTGGCTGCGGTGGAATTTCTCGATGTTTTCGCGTGCGATGGCGATTGCTTTTTTGAGGTCGTCTGGCACTTCGCGTTCTGCCGCATCGAGTTCCTCCGGCGACACGAGGAGGTCGTTGGGACACGATTTGTCGAACTTCAATGTCAGTTCCCTCACTGCCTTGTCGCCGCCGTCCCTTACCGCCACGAGTACGTCGCGGACGATGGGGATGATGTCGTCGGTCTTGGCGGCGGGGCGGCGCGAACGCCCGATGAAGTCCTCGTCGGTGGTGTATTGAATCTTGAACATCGTTAGAGAATCATTTTTTCGATTGGTACTACGAGAATTCCCTGTGCGCCTTCGGCTTGGAGTTTGTCGATAATCTCCCAAAACTCGCTCTCCTGCACTACCGAATGAACGCTCACCCAGTCGCTGTCGGCTAAGGGCAGCACGGATGGACTCTTCATGCCAGGCAGGAGTCGGATGATGTTGTCGAGGTTTTTCTTGGGCGCGTTGAGGAGGATGTACTTGTTGCTCTTGGCGGCCTTGATGGCGTGTATGCGGAAGAGGAGTTTGTCGAGTATTTGCTGTTTTTCCGCGTCGAGGCTCTCGTTTTTGATGAGGACGGCTTCGGAATACACCATCTTTTCCTTCTCAACAAGACCGTTGCTGAGGAGGGTGCTGCCGGTGCTAACGATGTCGAATATCGCGTCGGCGAGTCCGATTGCCGGACAAATCTCCACCGAACCGCTGATGACGTGGATGTCGGCCTGGATGTTGTTGTCGTTGAGCACCTTGCGGAGGATAACGGGGTAGGTGGTGGCAATTTTCCTGCCGTTAAACCATTGGAGGCCGTTGTATTCGGTGGTGTCGCGGGGGATGGCGAGCGAGAGGCGGCATTTGCCGAAGCCGAGTTTCTCCACGGTTTCCACCTGCTTGCCCGATTCCCAGATGACGTTTTCGCCCACGATGCCGGCATCTGCTACGCCGTCTGCCACGCACTGCGGGATGTCGTCGTCGCGGAGGTAGAGGATGTCGATTGGGAAGTCGGATGCCGACGCGAGCAGCAGACGGCTGCTGTTGTTTGACGCGCTGATGCCCGCCTTCTCAAATAGTTCTACCGACTTGTCGCTCAGACGGCCGGATTTTTGGATTGCTATCTTAAGTCTTTCCATTTTGTATAATTGTTTTGTTGTTTTATTCTATTGCTTTATTGTCAACAAAAAAGCCGAATCCCCTTGTGCGACCCGGCTTCTGTGTTATTTTGTTTTAACCATTATGAACCTTATTTCCGTTTTTTACACTTTGCAAAAATGCCAACGTCCTAAGCCTCATTATCAGGATTGCCTGCCGCACAAAACGTGTCCGCCATCATGGTGGGGGTGATGGTGGTGGTGCGCGACGTGGTATTTTGAAAGCATTTTCATAGTGTAAAGCGTACTTTATATTAAATTTGATGCAAAAATAGTAATATTTTTTGATTTTATGCAAAAAAAATGTATTTTTTTTTGTAGATTTGCGTCTAATTCAAAAACTTGGTTGACATGGAAAAAACAAAATATATTTATATAGCCGGTGGCGCACTTGTAGTGGCTATGCCTGCCATGCTTGTACTTATACTCCGTCTGGACAATAGCATGGATCGTGTGTTGCTGGGTGGGTGCTGGATAGTGCTGTTGCTCCTTTTCCTGGGACTTTTTATAAGTTCGCGCCGCCTTCAAAAGGATTATTATTTCTGGAAAAAACGCTACGACGAGGAACTCCTTGTTAATGTGAACGAACTGATGGAAAAGACCACGGAGATTGCGTTGCTCAAATCCAAGATGGAGAAGATGTCGCACGAGGTGGAGCGGCTCAATCGCATCAATTACAACTACGAGCGCACCGCCACGTCCCTGCGCCGCGAACTTGGCAGCACCCGCGACAAGTTTGACGAGAGTTGCCGACTGCTTGCCGACGTGCGCGAGCGTGCCGAACTTGGCGACAAGATGAAGGCGTCGCTGCTTGCCAACGTGTCGCACGAACTGAGGACCCCGCTTACTTCGGTGCTGGGTTTTAGCGCGATGATTAATAATAATGCCATCAGCGAAAAACGCCGCCGCCATTTTATCGATGTACTCAACAAATCGTGCAACCGTTTCCTTGACACTCTTACCGACATGATTTATTATTCGCAGTTGCAGGCTGGGGACATAGACGTTTCGCCCACGGTTTTTGAGGCTAATTCCATGCTTTGCAGCCTTAGATCCATTACGGAGAGCAAGATTGCGGCGAGCAACAAGAATATTCAACTCGTATTCACCAACGACCTGTCTGGAAAGCATTATATATGCGGTTTTGAGATGGGTTATTACAAAATTCTGAGCAAACTCCTCGACAACGCCGTAAAATTTACCAACGAGGGAAGCATTACCGTAAGTTGCGAAAGCGTCGGCAATAGAATCCGTTTTGAGGTTTCTGACACCGGCATTGGTTTTGAACCGGGCATGAAAAATATGCTTTTCGGCAGTTTTAATCAGAACGAAGTGTCGCTTTCGCGTTCATACGAGGGGCTGGGGCTTGGACTGAGCATCTGCCGGGGTCTCGTAAGCCTTATGAACGGCGTAATAGACGCGGAGAGCCATCCCGGCGTGGGCAGCAAGTTTAGTTTTGAGGTGCCGCTTCTCACCACGCCGCCCGACGAGGTGGAACTTTATGTGAAGGTGGAGAACCTGCTCGAACGTTACAACGACACCGGCGCGGTACTGGTGATGTCGCCATACGTGGAGGATTACGAGTTTATCAACAGTTTCTTTGGCTCGTATGGCATAGAGGTGATACGCTGCCGTTCCGTGGAGGAGGTGGAAATTACCGCCGTCAGCAAGCCCGGTCTCAATACCGCCATCATAGACCTCTCTACGTTGCCCGACACGGGTCTCGCCGCCGCCGAAAGTATTTTTGACAAGAATCCAAGGGTGAGGTTTGTATTTGTGAGCGGCACCAAACTCGACGACGAGGCGGAGTCCAAGACCAAGTTGTATTCCGACATGGTGATACAGCGGCCTATCAACAGCAAGGCACTTGGAAGTCTGCTCGGCGGGATATAATTTGTTTTGCGCCCTCATTGTTCGTCGCTGATGTATGAAAAAAATTTTTTGATACGGATTTAATTTGTATTTTTGCATAAAAACTATAAGAAAATGGAAATCGCTGAAATAAGAAAGAATTTTAAGGATAAGACGTTCAGTGCGATGTCGGAAGCCGTTGCTGAATATCTTAAGACTCAGCCTGTGGTCAAGGCATGGATTTTTGGCTCGTATGCTCGCGGTGAAGAAAAACCATGGAGCGACGTGGACATTCTTGTAGAACTTGATAAACGCCACCCCATTGGACTATTAAAGTTTGTAGGCATCAAAAACAGTCTTGAAGACATCCTTGACAAAAACGTTGACCTCGTTGAGAATGGTACGCTGCGTCCATACGCAGTAGAAAGTGTTAACCACGACAAACAATTAATCTATGAGAGAGCACAGCAAAGATAAAAGCCGTCTTGAAGACATTCTTAAAAGCATTCAGTTCATTGAGGAGTATTCGGACGGAATATCCTACGAAACTTTTGTTGCCGATACAATGCGCTACTATGCCATTATGAAAAATGTGGAAATTGTAGGCGAAGCGGCAAATATGCTTACGCGGGATTTTCGCGAAACTAATACAGAACTGCCTTGGAGAGAGATTATTGGCATGCGCAATGTCCTTGTACATGGCTATGCGAATATTTCAAACGAACAGTTGTGGTCGGCTGTAAAAGACGACATCCCCGTGATTAAAAGCGCGGTAACAAACTACATAAATAACGTAAATTGGATGCTGTGGGAACAAACACCGCAAACGTACAGCGAAATCGACAGCACTCTTTATAAAAAAGCGATAGAAACGGCTAAAAAACTAAAAAAAATGGGGCTAACTGTTGAACAAATTATGAAAGCAACAGAACTATCAGAAAAAGAGATTGAAAAAATATAGCCACAAAAAAAATTGACGGAGTTTTTCCAAAGAAAAATTCCGTCAATTTTTTTTTGTGGCGGGCGAGCCGCCCGCACTCCAATATTATTTTGCCTTTGTGGTGTCTGCGGCGGGTCTTGCGGACGAGCCGTTGCCACGGTAGCGGTCGTTGAGGCCGTTGAGGATGATTTCTGTGATGTTGAGGGCGGGGTCGGCGTAGAGGAGCGTCGAGTAGCCCTGCGAACTGATAATCAACTTGAACCTGTTGTCGGCGTTAAATTCCTTGATGAAATTTTTGATGGAGTCGCCTACGCGACCCATGATCTGCGCCTGGTCGTCGGCGAGTTCCATGCTCTGCTGCTCCTGGGTCTGCATGAGTTTCTGCTGCTCGGTGGCGAGTTGCTGCTGGATTTCCTGGGCGCGGGTGGGCGTTATAAGGCGTTTCTCATAGTTTTGTTGGAGTTCCATGGCACGGCGTTCGAGCGACTTGCCCTTGCTCTGGAGGTCTTGCTCGTACTTGTTCTGCTTGGCCATGAGTTTGGTCATCTCGTCGTTGTAGAGGTCGTAGCCGTTGATGAGGGTGTCGATATAGACGTATGCAATGCCCTCGGTGGTGATGCCCGCAGAAGACGACACAGAGATAGACGAACCGGGCTTGCCGTTGTTGCAGGCGAATACCGCCGTTACCGCAACAGCGCAGGCAAACGCCTTGAAAATCGATATGAAACTTTTTTTCATCGTTTTTTTCAGTTTTTTCTTTTTTTGTTAATCACTAAATTATAATAATGTATATGCTGGTCTCTGAAAACCGCTGCAAAGATACACTTTAAAATCCATTGTAGTAAATTTTTTGGCGTAAATTTGCGCAAACGATGCAAAAAAATTTTCCTAAAAAGCATAAAGATTGTAACTTTGCAGCCGCAATAAATCGAACAATCAATAAAAAACTGAATAACAATGAACTTGAAAGGAATATTGTCGATAGCGACATACCCCGGTCTGTACAGGCACGTCGCACAGGCCAAAAACGGACTTATCGTAGAATCTATTGCTGACGGCAAGCGCACCATGGCATACGCAACATCGAGGATTAGCGCACTCGAAGACATCTCGATATACACCAACGACGGCGACACCAAACTTTCTGATGTTTACCGCAGCATCTTCAACGTGCTTGAAGGCAAGCCCACTCCATTTGCCCCCAAGAAGGCAAAGGACGAGGAACTCAAGGAACTCTTTACCAAGGCGTTGCCCAACTGGGACACCGACCGCGTGTATGTATCAGACATCAAGCGTGCCTTCTCGTGGTACAACATCCTCGTAGCAAAGGGACTCGTGGACGGCAACGACGACGAGGCGGAGAAGAAGGAAGCCGAGAAAACCGCAGCCGAAGCCGACAACAAGGATGCAGCCGAAGACGCATCCCAGGCCGGCATCAAGCCCCGCAAGCGCAGCCGCAAAAAGGCTGAGGACACGCCCGCTGAGGTCGCTCCCAAGGCATAATGCAAGGGCTTAAGGTCGCGCAAAACACGACTTCAACACAATATAATGTCGTCAGAGGCATCCTTTGGCGGCATTTTTTTGTTTTTTCAAAAAAAAATGTTAATTATTTGAATATTTGCGCGTTAAAAATTATTTTTGTAGAAAATTGTAAATTATCTGTCGCATAAAAATATGGCGTAGCGCGTCCTGGCAAAAAATATGGAACGCTGTTTGCAATCCTATTGTACGGAAACAGTATTCAGAGAGCCAACCCGACTATGCCAACAGAAAAGTGAAACATGAAAATCAGATTTGTCACGGTGGGAAAGACCGTCGAGCAATATCTCGTGGAGGCATGCTCCGAGTACGAGAAACGCATCAAGAAGTACGTGCAATTTGAGGTAGTAACAATACGCGACCTCAAAAACGCCGCCGCCCTCGCCTTCGACCAGGTGAAGGAGCAGGAGGCAAAATTGCTCGAACCGTACATGACGCCAAACAATTACCGTATTGTTCTCGACGAACATGGCGCAGAATACACGTCGGTACAGTTTGCCGACTTCGTGTCTAAAAAAATGGTATCCCCCGGCAAAGACATAACATTTGTGATAGGCGGTCCATACGGGCTGCACCAGAGGATTTTGGCTATGGCCGACTGCAAGATGTCGTTGTCGAAGATGACATTCTCGCACCAGATGGTAAGGCTGATATTCCTCGAACAACTCTACCGCGCTTTTACCATAATGCGTGGCGAACCGTACCATCACGAGTGAGGAGAGATTTAGAGAGGATGGATTTTGAGAGGAAAGATTAAAGTGGATATACGGGGAAAAACTACTCAATGAGGAAAACGTAAGAAATTATAAAACAACACGATTTTAAGAATTTCGTAAAACAAGGAACGACAAAGTGAAAGAGAAGTTTCTGAAAATACAGTTTTTGGTGTATGCGGTGTTGCTTTTTGCCGCTGCCGCCATGCTCGAATCGATTAGCGGGAGCAGTGCCCCGCGCATCGACCAGGAGCGGGTGCAGAAGGTATTGCTCGATAAGGAGAACACTATGGACAGCATACTTGCGCAGATGCGAGCAGACGTAGAGTCTGACGAGGGATTTGCCAAGGATACTGCCGTGTGGATGTACGACCGCGACATGGAGCACCTCAAGGATAATGGGTTCTCCGTCTATATATACGTGGACGACACTTTGCGCTATTGGAGCGACAACAGCGTCGCCTTAAACAGGCTATATTCGCGTACCGGCATAGACAACACTATGCTTCACATTAAGAGCGGCTGGTACGAAGTGCGCACTGTTACCGTTCGCAATGTGATTTATCTCGGCCTGATACTCATCAAACAGGCGTACCCTTACACCAACCAGTACCTCCATGGCCATTTTGAGAAGGCGTTCAACCTCGATTCGTCGCTGAGGGTGTCGTTTATGCCGCTTATCATGGGCGTGGATTTTAAAGACAACCGAAACGAATACATTTTTTCCATTGTAATAGAAGCGTCGGCCTCCATCCACAGCATAAGGACTCGCGTGGAGGGCATATTGTGTCTGCTCTCGCTCGTGATGCTGCTGCTGTACGTGAAGACGGTGATAGCAGGCCTCACGCAGACACCCGGCAATTCGTTTAAGATAATATCCATCATCGCGCTGTTGGTGCTTACGCGAATGGTGCTGTGGATATTCAGGCAGCCGGAGTTTATATATTCGGGCGAGTTTTTTGACCCGATCTATTATAGCGACACAGGCGTATTCTCCACCATCGGCGATTTTATTGCCAATATCACCATGACATTCTTCCTGTTGCAATATATGGTGCAACTTATTGATTATCAAGGTACAAAAGAATGGATTAAAACCCTCGCTCCATCGGGCAAATATGCAGTGTGGGGCGTGATGTTGGCGGTGTTTTTTGCATTGTTTGGCTACTTGTACGTGGTAACGCGGCGGCTCGTGGCTGAGAGCAACATCTCCTTCATACTCACCAACGTGATGACGCTCAACATATTTAGTTGCGCGGGCATTATGATAATACTGTTTCTTACGGTTACAGTGATTTATGGTGCGGTGTCCATTGCAAGATATTTCGACAGTTCCATCGTTAAAAACTTGCGGCGAGGCATTGTGATATATGTGGGGGCGGCGTTGCTGCTGTCGCTTGTGGTGTGGCTTGTGGACGACCTGCTTGCTGGACTTGGGGTATTGTACGTGCTAATGCTGATAGGCTCGGCGTTGTATATGCACTACTGGAAGCCAGACAGCAAAGTATATACCTGCATATTCATGCTGCTGCTTAGCGCGATGTTTTTTAGCGCGTTGATTATCGTTACCACCGAGCAGAAAGCCGACAAGCACAGCGTGGAACTCGTGTCGAGTCCGTCAGATTACAGGGATCCCGTGGCAGAATTGCTGCTGGAAGGCGTGTCAGACAAGATACAGAAAGACGGCATTGTGTCTGAATACTTGCTGATGCCCGAATTTATGGCGCGTGTAGAGCGTCTGCACGACTACCTGCAACACCAGTATTTCAACGGATACTGGACCCGCTATAATTTTAAGATGAAGGTATTGGAATCGTCCAACGGCAACTTCACCAACATCTCCGACCCGTTTGTAAAGGCGGTGAACACACGTGGCGTCGCCGTGATTAATACGGCTTTTTACCTCGTTACCGATTCTAATGGTGCCATCAGTTATTACGCGCCGTTCAAATTCCGCTGCGGCAACCAGTGGTATTTTGTGTGCATTGCCCTCGACCGCAGGGCTGTGCCACAGGAGGTGGGCTATCCGAGCCTCCTTATCGACGGCAAGGTGAGGCCTTCGGCGGTGGACGGCGTGGATTATGTGCGCTACCACAACGAGCAGAAAATCTCCCAAAACGGCAGTTACAATTACGACATGACCGACCGCGTGTTTGTGAAGGAGTTTGAGGGCGGCAACGACACGTTGCGCACCATGAACATGGACGGCTACGTACACACCATCCACCACAAGGACGGCAATACCGTGGTGGTGTCGCGCAAGGCGGTAACCTTTGCCGACTATGTGGTGCAAGTGGCGTACCTGTACATGATTTTTATCTTTGTGATGTTTTTCTACATCGGCATCAAGATGCTTGCTGAGCGCAACAACAGATACCGCCACCAGATTAAGACGAGGCTCATCATGTCTATCACCATAATAATGCTTGTTTCCTTCATAAGCATCTGTTTTGGCACGGTATATACCAACATTGTGAAATTTCGCGCCCAAAACAAGCAAGAGATGGAGGAGAAGGTGGCGAGTGTTTATGTGCAGTTTGAGCAGATGTGCGGCGACACGCTTGCTTTCCATACGTGGTGGAGTCCGAAGGAGGTGAGCGAGATGGACGAGATAATGACCAATATGTCGCACGTGTTCTTCACCGACATCAACCTCTACGGCGTGGATGGCGAGATGGTGGCATGTTCGCGTCCCGAGATTTTTAGCGCGGAACTTATGAGTTCGCGCATCAATAGGAAGGCGTTGCAAAGTTTTGTATTCGACCGCAAGTCGGCATACAGCCACGAGGAACATATCGGCGACATGAAGTTTGCCTCGGCGTACATACCTTTCTATAACAACAACGACAAACTTGTGGGCTACATCAACCTTCCATACTTCACCCGGCCAGAGGAACTCGAAAGGGAACTTAGCACGATAATTGTGTCCATCATCAATCTCTATGTGGTACTGATGATGATAAGCATCGTATTGGGCGTGGTGATTTCGGAGCGCATTGTACATCCTATCAGACTCATACAGAGCAAGATGGAGACCATAGAACTCGGCAAAAACTACGAGAAGATAGATTACGACCGCAAGGACGAACTTGGTCAACTCGTGGCAGAATACAACAATATGGTGGACAAACTCGACGAATCTGCCAAACTATTGGCAAAGGGCGAGCGCGAGAGCGCATGGCGCGAAATGGCAAAGCAAATCGCCCACGAAATCAAGAATCCGCTCACGCCTATGAAACTCAGCATACAGTTCCTTACGCGCTCGTGGGACGCCAAGAATCCTGATTTTGAGGGTGTATTAAATAAGGTATCGAGCACGTTGATACAGCAGATAGACACGTTGTCGTCCATTGCGACGGGCTTCTCCAATTTTGCGAAGTTGCCGCAGCCTGATGCCAAGCCGCTCAACATGGTGGAGGTCATCGACAATGTGGTGCAACTGTTCCACACCGTAGAAAACTGCGACATCACTTCCGACATGGGCGGCAGGAGCGAGATAATCGTGATGGCAGACAAGGAGCAGATGACCCGCGTATTTGTAAACATCATCAAAAACGCCACCCAGGCCATTCCCGAAGGTGTGCGCGGCAAAATCCATGTATCTTTAGAAGTGCCTGGCGACAAACTTATCGTCCGCATCGCCGACAATGGCTGCGGCATCCCCGACGAAATCCGCGAAAAACTCTTTACGCCCAATTTCACCACCAAGAGCAGCGGCTCTGGTCTCGGTCTTGCCATGGTCAAGAACATGGTAATCAACGCCAAGGGCGAGATTACTTTTGAATCGGAAGTGGGCAAGGGCACCACGTTTATCATTACGCTGCCGGTAGGGGAGTAGGTGCTTTTTTTACGCAAAACAAAAAAAATATGCTACAAAAAAAGCCACATCAAATTGAAAAAAATTTGATGTGGCTTAATTGTTTAATTGTCAACTATCAATTGTCCATTGTCAATTGATTAGAGCTTGTCGTTGCTGCCCAATACGTTTACAATCTTGTGGATGTACATCTTCTTCATGTTCTCGCGAGCGGGCTTGAGGTACTGGCGAGGATCGAAGTGGCTGGGGTTCTCAGCGAGATACTTGCGGATGGCAGCGGTCATGGCAAGACGGGAGTCGGAGTCGATGTTGATCTTGCAAACTGCGCTCTTGGCAGCCTTGCGGAGTTGGTCTTCGGGGATGCCGATAGCATCGGGAAGCTTGCCGCCATACTTGTTGATGGTGTCCACTTCGTCCTGCGGAACGGAAGACGAGCCGTGGAGAACGATCGGGAATCCGGGGAGTTTCTTCTCAATCTCTTCCAATACGTCGAATGCGAGCGGCGGGGGAACGAGTTTGCCTTCTGCGTTGCGGGTGCACTGTGCGGGTGTAAACTTGTATGCGCCGTGCGAAGTGCCGATGGAGATGGCGAGAGAGTCGCAGCCTGTGCGGGTGGCGAAGTCAATCACCTCTTCGGGCTTGGTGTAGTGAGATACGGCAGAGGATACTTCGTCCTCAACGCCGGCGAGCACACCGAGTTCGCACTCTACGGTAACGTCGTGCTTGTGTGCATATTCTACTACCTGGCGGGAAATCTTGATGTTCTCTTCGTAAGGCAACGAAGAACCGTCGTACATCACAGACGAGAAGCCCATGTCGATGCAGTCCTTGCAGAGTTCAAAACTGTCGCCGTGGTCGAGGTGGAGTACAATCTGGGGATTGGGGCAGCCGAGTTCCTTGGCGTATTCTACGGCACCCTGAGCCATGTAGC
>CAMJWL010000038.1 GCA_946409405.1 uncultured Bacteroidales bacterium | reverse complement strand
GCGTCATCCAAAAGGAAATCCTCAACAAACTCGCCACCGACATCATCTCCGGCAAAGTCGGCAAAAAACCGCAAATCCACGCACACATGCAGAGGAGCGAGATAGTATTTGAATAGAGATTGTTTAGTTTTTTCATAACGGTTAATTAAAATCCCGGCAGCCGAAATGTTAATCGGTTGTCGGGATTTTTTTTGCATTTAGTTAACACAAAATTTACAAATGTACGATTTTTATAATACAGATGTAACAAAATTGAAAAAATGTTACATCAGAGGAGCGTTTTTTTACATTTCAGAATGATTATAATTTGTTACGTATTGTTAATATTTCGTAATATTGCAGCGTAAAAAACAACGCAAAATGCTTACGATGCGTTGGCTCAAATTACTAACTGTTTATTAATTGCTAAATCTATGAGAAAAGTATTTCTTGTGGGATTGTTTTTATTAATGATCCCGATGGCGTTGTGGGCGCAGAACGTCCGAGTAACAGGCAAAGTACTCGACGTTGCCAACAACGAACCATTAATCGGTGTCAACGTGGTGCAAGCAGGCACTACAAACGGCACTATCACCGACCTCGACGGCAACTATTCTATAGAAGTGCCGTCTAACTCCTCAATCCAGTTTTCGTTTATCGGCTACGTTACGCAGACGATACCGGTCAACGGAAAAAGCAGCATCGACTGCTATCTCTCATCCGACGACAAAGAAATCGAGCAAGTGGTTGTCGTAGGTTACGGTACACAGCGCAAAGAAGCCGTTACGGGTTCTGTGGCATCTGTTAAAGGCGATGTAATGCGCGAGATGCCTGGTTCAAACATCACCCAGAGCCTCCAAGGCCGTATCGCTGGTGTTGACATGCAACAGACCTCATCCAAGCCGGGTGCCGAAATGCGTATCCGTGTGCGTGGTACTCGCTCGCTCAACGCAAGCAACGACCCGCTCGTAGTATTGGACGGCGTACCCTTCGCCGGCAACCTCTCCGACATCGACCCCAACTCTATCAAGAGCATCGACATTTTGAAAGATGCATCTGCAACCGCCATCTACGGTTCTCGTGGTGCCAACGGCGTTATCTTGGTAACTACTACCAAAGGCGCGCTCGAACAGGACGCCACCATTACTTATAGCGGCTACTACGGCATCAAGACCGTTTTTGCCAAATACCCGATGATGAACGCTGCACAACTCAAAGAACTCCGCGACTACGCCGGCAAGTTTAGCTACAGCGCAGACGAAGAAAAAGGCCTCGCAGTTGGTGCCGACACCGATTGGCAGGATCTCATGTACGACAATGGCATGGTTACAAGCCACGACATTTCTGTAATGGGCGGCACCAAGACCGCTGCTTATAGCACTGGCATTGGCTACTACAAGGAAGAATCTGTATTGCCGTTGCAAGACTACGCACGTTTCTCCATCCGTGCCTCCATCGACCAGAAGATTGGCAAATACCTCAAAGTAGGTCTTACCAGCAACAACAACTACACCATCAAAAACGGCGACGGCATTGGCGTTACCCTCGACTACTCGCCGATGGTAAGCCCCTACGATTCCACTGGCAACTACCGCCGCACCTTCGACCAGAACACCATGGACAATGGCAACTGGATGCGCACCCGCAGAACCTTGGAGGAAGTGGACGACAATGGCGACTGGGAGAACAAAAACACAGCATACGGCACATTCAACAGCCTCTACGCCGAACTCTCCATCCCCTACGTAGAAGGCCTCAAATACCGCATCAACACCGGTCTCAATATGAGGTACACCCAGAATGGTAACTACACTGGCGTAGGCGTATTCCAGCAGAACCCCGAAGGTCCTTCCAGCGGTTCGCTCACCAAATCCCTCAACCTCAACTGGGCAGTAGAAAACCTCTTGACATACAACCGCATCTTTGCAGAAAAACACTCTGTTAACTTTGTAGGCTTGCTCTCATTCGAGCGCACACAATGGCACGAAAGCAACATCAGCGCATCGGGCATCGCTTCCAAGAAGTTCTTGTACTACAACCTCGCCCGCATCAACGACGACGGCTCCACATCCGTTGCACCGGGCAGCCAGAAGTACAGCGAGTCTGGCTTGAAATCTGCAATGGCTCGTTTGATGTACTCTTACGACGACCGCTATATGTTGACCGTTGCTGTACGTAACGACAAGTCTTCGCGCCTTGCCAAGAGCAAAAACTCTCACACATATCCCGCCGTATCTCTCGGCTGGAACATCGGCAAGGAAAGTTTTATGAGCGGCATTTCGTGGCTTGATTCCTTCAAACTCCGTCTTGGCTACGGTCAGACATCCAACCAGTCTGTGGATCCCTTCAAGACCCTCGGTTTGCTCGCCACCCGTCCCTACAACTTCGGCAACGACACTTACAGCACCGGCTACTACGTAGATGAACTCGCCAACGACCAACTCGGCTGGGAATATTCTGAGACTATGAACTACGGTGTTGACTTCGGCTTCTTGAAACGCATCACCGGTAGCTTCGAATACTACGTACAGAAGACCAAAGACGTGCTCCTCAACGTAAGCCTCCCCAACACATCGGGTGTAAGCCGCTACATGAACAACATTGGCAAGACCCAGAACAAAGGCTGGGAGTTCAATGTTAACGTCAACATCCTCAACGACTACAACGGCTTCACTTGGGATGCCGGCATCAATATGTACAGCAACAAGAACGAACTCGTAGAACTCGCATCCGGTGCCGACCGCGACGAAGCCAACTGCTGGTTTGTAGGCCACCCCATAAACGCTGTATATGACTACGAAAACATCGGTCTCTGGCAGCCCGAAGATTACTACTATCAGCCTGATGGCTGGGACAAGTCGCTCGGCGAAATCCTCGAACCGGGTGGAGAAGCAGGCATGATCAGGGTAAAATACACCGGCGAATACGACGAGAACGGTAAGCCTGTACGTCAGATAAATACTGAGGATCGTCAGATTATGGACATCGACCCCAAGTTGCAGGGCGGTTTCAACACTCGCTTGGAATACAAGAACTTCGACCTCAACATCATCGGCGCATTCCAGGTAGGCGGCAAACTCATCTGTACTTTGTACTCGGGCGGTGGCTACCTCAACATGTTGAGCGGTCGCCGTGGCAACGTGGATGTAGATTACTTCCATGCTGATCGCGACGAGAAAACAGGCAAAATCCTCCAAGACGACAACGGCAAGTACCGCGTGTACAACGCCAACTCCGACTATCCTGATCCCAAGACCGTATATCAGGGCGACAACCCCAAGTACGCTTCCACACTTGGCTTCTTCGACGCAACATTCTGCAAGATCCGCACCATCACCCTCGGCTACAACTTCAAGAACAAGGGCATCAAGTGGATGGACGAAGTAGGCATCAAGAAGATTCGCGTATATGCAACTATCCAGAACCCCTGGGTTATTGCCTCCAAATTCAAGAAAGAGACCGGTCTTGACCCCGAGACCAACTCATTCGGCAATCAGAACGTAGCAGTGGTATCGGGTTCGTATAGGGCATCGCAGATTCCCACCGTTGGTACCAACACTCCTTCTACCCGTACATTCTTATTTGGCTTAAACGTAACTTTCTAATCTGATAAAACATGAAAAACCATAAAATAAAACTGCTTGGTGCAGCAGCATTGGCCTCCACACTGGCTGTATTCGGCTGCTCTGACGTCTTAGACGAAACACCACGCGCAACATTCACCCTCGACTACTTCACCACCACAGAAGGTATCAAGGGTGGCCTCACCCAAATGTACGCTCACCTTCGCAACATCTACGGCGGCTATTACTACGCCTGCTGCGAGTGTGGCACCGACGAGTACACCTGGGGACAGAGTGCCGACGGCAACTTCAAGGACAACGACTTCTCCGGCGGCGGCACAATGACGCCCTCCACTTCACGCGCCGACGTTACCTGGGGCGTATTCACCAACATCAACACCGCCAACGCCCTCATCGAGCAGGGCAAGGATCTTGACCCCGCGCTTGTGGCAGAGGCCAACTTCTTCCGCGCTTACGACTACTTCCTCCTCGTACAGCACTTTGGCGGCGTTCCGCTGGATCTCGGTTCGGGCGAGTTGAAGCAAAACTCCGCTCCTTCGCGTACCTCTGTACGTAACACCGTACCCGAGGTATATACAAGGTGCATCTTCCCCGACTTGAAACTCGCAGTGGAGAACCTTCCGGAATCTCCCCGCTTGACGGGTACTGTTACCAAGACAGTGGCACGTCTCTTCCTCGCCAAGGCATACCTCACATACGCTTGGTGGCTCGAGAATCCCAAGAACATCCCCACCTATCCTACTTGCGACCGCAATGATCCTGATGGCAAATCGGCTGCACAGTACTTCCAGATGGCTTACGATGTTGCTTTGGAGGCCATCAACAATCCTGGTCCCTACGCTCTGCAAGAAACCTACTACGATGCCAACAGGGCTTCCAACGAGCGCAACCCCGAAATGCTCCTCTGGGCCGACCACACCGCTACAAGCTGGATGTACAGCGGCGAAAACAGCGAAGGTCAGGCCAATGGCTACGGCGGTGGCGTAGGCGCACCGTTCAACGACGCATTCTGGCTCTGCAACTGGAACTACACCGAAATCACCATGGTGGACGGCACCGGCACACAGCGTATCGACCGTCAAGGCTACGGCCGTCCGTGGACCCGTGTTGCAACACCCTACAATGTGTTCTCCGAGACTTTTGCCGATCCCAAGGACTCCCGTCGCGATGTAACATTCCAGACCGCCATCCACGCCAACTGGCAGGTAGGTTCTGCCGACCAAGCAAAAACCCACAAGAACGCCAACGATATGGACGTAGAACAGGACGGCATCATCTTGACTTTTGTACCGAAAGCCATCGAAGGCACCAAGTATGCAAAAGACAAGGATGAAGCCAAAACTACCGCCCATGGCAAACTTGGTCTTGGCGTCGCTCCCGGCCGCGCCGACTTCGTAATGGATCCCGAGCACATCAGCCGCAAGGTATTCCCCGGCCCGTACAAGATGAGCGGTTTCTCTCAGGAGTCAGACGACGTTAAGGGCACACGTCCTTACAGTTCGCTCGGCGTACCTAACGCCGACAATGTTCGCCCCTACTACGTTGCCAAATTCTCCGAACTCTACCTCATTGCAGCCGAGGCAGCAGTGAAGGGTGCAAGCGGCTCTCAATCTGCCCGCGACCTTCTCAACGTACTCCGCGCACGTGCTGGCAAGTGGAATTATAGCGTAGCCGAAGACAAGGCCATCGAAGCCGATTACAGCGCAGACCTCGTTGCCGCTACTCCCCAGACCATCGACATGAAGTACGTAATGCTCGAGCGTTCCCGCGAACTCTTTGGCGAAGGCTACCGTCGTCTCGACCTCATCCGCACCCAGATGTGGGAGGAACTCGCCGGCACTTACAAGATTTGCGGCACCAACCCTGGCGACTACATTCTCGAAGAGGTAAAACGCGACATCAAACCTGAGTACTACCTCTCCCCCATCCCGGTGGGTCAGCTCGACGGCCTCGAGATGAGCGACGAAGAGAAAAAGGCTTACCAGAACCCTGGCTATTAGGATTTAAGACCCCATTCTTCTTATAAAACAATGTAATTAAAAAAAACACCGCAAATCATTATGAATCGCGGTGTTTTTTTTGCATCTATTCCATCAATCTTATCAACCCCTCCTCGTCCATCTCTGCAATCTCGTCGCCCACCATCTTGTTGACTATTTCCTTCAATAAGTCCTCGTCGTATTGACGGAGGCGGACTATGAGGTCGTCGATATTGAGGGGCGACGTGCTTATAGATTCATATACCGCGTCAAACGCCTCGTCAAACTTGTCGGCGGACATGATTTTGCGGTTTTTGGAACGGCATACATCGCACTCGCCGCAGTCTTCGCCGTCGGTCTCGCCGAAATAAGCGGTCAGTTGTCGCGAGCGGCACACCTGGTCGTTAATGCAATACTTAATCATGGCATTGATACGAGCCTCGTATTTCTGCCGGAGCAGTTCGTAGGTTTCGGGGCGGATGATAAAACCATTGTCCTCCACGCGGTCGCAACACATTATAATATAAGGTGTGCGCTTCTGCGGAATGTAGTCGATTATCTTTTGCTGGCGGAGATTTTTGAGGTATGTTTTTACAACCTCCACGCTGCACTTCTCGGTGTAGGCTATGCGCGCCTCGTCGATGCCTACGTAATTAGAGAAAATCCCCTCGTAATTCCTAAGCAGCAACTTGATAAAATAATCGTACCGCGCATTTGCCACCTGAAACTTGTACAAATCCTCACGGCTCACCGTAAACATCACCTTGGACGGCGTAAAAACCTCGTCGGTGGCCTCGATGTAGCCGTTGCGCTGCAATATCTTCAACGCGCTCAATGCCTGCACCTGATTGAACCCCCACTTTTGCGAAAAATCATACAGATTAAAATCCATCATCACCCCCGCCCCCGTGCCGATGGGAATATCGTTGGCGAGGGCGTTATAGACGGTCTGAATAAACTTTTTCTCCGGGAACGAATTAGTCAAGTTGCGTCGGAGGTTGGAGATGTCCTTGTCGTCGTAGAGCAGCACGGCGTAAGCCTTCTTCTCGTCGCGTCCGCCACGCCCCGCCTCTTGAAAATAGCCCTCCACGCTGTCGGGCAGGTCGATGTGAACCACCACGCGCACATCGGGCTTGTCGATGCCCATGCCAAAAGCGTTGGTGGAACAGATGACACGGATTTTGTCGTTTTTCCATTGCGACTGCCGGTAATCCTTGTACTCCTGTGTTAACCCCGCGTGAAAAAAATCCGCCGAAATGCCCGACCTTTGCAGAAACTCCGACGCCTCCTTGGTACGCTTGCGGTTGCGCACATACACGATGCCCGTACCCGGCTGCGCATTGAGGATGCGGAGCAGGTAATTATTCTTGTCAACAACCTTGCGGACGATGTATATCAGGTTTTTGCGGGCAAAACTCTTGCGAAACAAGTTCTTCTCTTTAAAAAGCAACTTCTCCTGAATGTCGTCCGCCACTTCGGGCGTGGCGGTTGCGGTGAGAGCAAGCACAGGCACATTGGGCAGCAGGGCGCGTACATCCGCTATTTTCAGGTACGACGGACGGAAGTCGTATCCCCACTGCGAGATGCAATGCGCCTCATCTATGGCGAGGATGCTCACGTTCATCTGTTTCAATTTTTCGAGAAACATCTCCGTAGCAAGCCTTTCGGGCGACATATAGAGAAACTTGGTGTCGCCATAGATGCAGGAGTCAAAAGCCGTCTGGATTTCGAGCGCGGTCATGCCCGAATACACGGCGGCGGCCTTCACATTGCGACGGCGGAGGTTTTCCACCTGGTCTTTCATAAGGGCAATGAGTGGCGTTATCACAATGCACGTACCTTCCTTGGCGAGAGCCGGCACTTGGAAGATGATGCTCTTGCCGCCGCCGGTGGGCAGAAGACCGAGAGTGTCCTTATTATGGTCGGCAACGGAGCGTATGATGTCCTCCTGCAACGGACGAAAAGCGTCGTACCCCCAATATTTCTTTAATATGTCGCTGTAAATGCTCATAACTTTGAAGTTTTTAATCGGACAAATATAATGATTTTGGGAAAAATGCCGTTGTTATTTGGCAAATTATTTGTAATTTTGCCGAAAATTTTTGATTAGTACAAAATGCTTCGAAAAATATATCTCATGCTCTTTGCCCTCGCGCTTAGCGTGGCGGGCGTGGCGCAGCCGCTTTTTACAATAGACGGCAAAGACGTGTCTGCCAACGAGTTTCGCCGCGAGTGCCGGGACTTCGTGAAAGTTGCCGACACCTTCGGGCTGTATTCGTTGATGATGGATTACGCGGATTACAGGCTCGTGGTACAAGAAGCCAAGTCCCACTCATACGACACATCCTCGCAATTTCGCAACGCAATGCAGTACTACGGCAATATGCTGATGTACGAGCATGTGGTGCAAAACTCACGCAGTCAGTCTATTATCAACAACATATTCCAACATTCAGCATACCAGTACAAGGTGTGGGCGGCAAGGGTGGACATCGATGTCAACTCGGGGCGCGACACCTCGGCGGCGTACAAAAAGGCACTCCGCCTCATCGACCGCATCAACAACGGACGCAGGTTTGAAGACGTGGCTATCCAAATATCCGACTCGCCACAGACCAAATACAACGGCGGATACATGGGATGGGTGTCGCCAATAGACTTCCACGTAGGCGCGGAGGCGGAAGACTACATCTTTGCGCATTACAACGACACCGCCATCTCAAGCCCCATACGCTGCGGCAATTCGTACTACGTAATCAAGACCGGCGGACGGCGCAGCGCAATCGCTGAGGTGGACGTATCGCCCATCATCATCAGGAAGACCGCCCGCCTGTTGGTAAACGACTCGCTCAGAACCCTGATGGAAAATATAAGCCAAGACATCAAGTCGGGCAAAGATTTCGACGACTTGCAGCAACGCTATTCGGACATCAAATACGCCGAACACCTCACGCTCGACGCCGCCTACCGCAAATACTCCACGCGCATAGCCGACATACAGGGCGCGGGCAATTGTTCGGACGTAATAGAAACCCCCAACTTCTTCTGCATAGTAAGGCTCAACGACCAAACGCCCCTCTACGCCGACCAAAACTACCGCAAATGGCTCAACCGCAGCATAATGGGCACCGACATCTTCGGGCAGTGCTACGACGAATACCTCGACTCGGTGCGCACGGCGTCCAAATACCACAAGACCTCCAAACTCGACAAAATCATCAAAATGATGCCCGACTCCTCGGTTTTTGAAGGCAAATGGAATCCCGACCGGCTCTCCATGCTCGAAGGCGAACTGATGACTTTTGGCGGCAAATCGTACTCGCTCAAGGAGTTTGCAGAATACATCCGCGACAACCAATACAGCACCGGCTACACCAAAATAGCCGACTACGTTGCCATGCGCTACCAAGACTTCCTCGACATGCTCACCATGGAGGAAGCCTCCAAATCGATCACCGGCAGCAACCTCTACAATGAGGAAATGCAATACTACGGCAACATCGTGTATTACGAAATGCTCAACCCGTTCCAAAAAATTGCACACGAGGCACGGGACACAGCCAAGGTATATAAATTTTACAAAGAGTCGAGGATGTCGTACAAGTCGAGCCATGTGCTAAACATCAGGTTTTACGACTACTTTAACGAGCAAAACCGCAAGAAGGCCTCCAAACTTGCCTCCGAACTCTCCGCCAACCCCAAATACGCCGTCAACCCGTCAATACTAAAAAGCGGCGACGCCGGCACTTTCCAAAAAGGCGACAACACATTGGCAGACAAGATAATAGACGACTACGACCACGGACACTACGGCAAGGTTTTCTTCTTCTCCGACCAACACCTGATGGCGATAGTGGACATCGAGAAAAAACCGGAGGAACTGCCCATCGAGCAGGTATTCCCCTTGGTATCCACGGCATATTACAACAGCAAAAAAGAAAACTACATACAAGAACTCCGCACCAAATACCACCTTGTAATCTCGCCCGACGCGGCGCAGGTATTGGAAGCGATGTTTTAGCACAAGATACAAGCAATGAACAAACCACACATAACACGCTGCATGATAGCGGCGTTGATACTGTCGCTCACCGTCATTGCGTGCGGCGACGACGACATACACGGCGGCAAAACGCCCATTGCGCGGGTTTTCGACACTTACCTATACTACGAAGACCTCGGCGACCTCGTGCCAAAGGGCGCGTCGCGCACCGACAGTGCAAACCTCGTGCAGCAATACGTCCACGTATGGGCGAAGCAGCAACTGATGATAAAAAAAGCCGAACTCAACCTCTCCGCCGAGCAGATGAACGTGCAGAAACAGTTGGAGGAATACCGCAGCAACCTGTTGATTTACAAGTTTAAAGACGCTTTCGTAAAAGAAAACCTCGACACGGTGGTTACACAGGAGCAAATATCCGAATATTACGCCCAAAACCCCGACAACTTCATCCTCAACACGCCCGCCGTAAGGTGCATATTCGTGCAGATACTCGACACGCCGGAAGATGTATATAACGTGCAACGCCTCCTCAACTTCTACTCCGAGAAGGATTCGCTCGCATTGCTCGAACTATGCCAAGAAAAGGCTGCAAAATTTGAAGACCTCGGCAACCATTGGGAGACGCTCGTCCAGGCGTCCAAACTGATGCCGACGGCCATCTCCGAAAAAGACTACGCGCTCAAAGCGCACGGCATCATCCGCCAAAACGAAGGCTCATACGTCTATCTCCTCAAAATACGCGACTTCATGCCCGTAGGCGACGTAATGCCATTTGAAATGGCGGAACCCTCAATATCGATGATATTGCTAAACAAGCGCAAGAGCGCGATTATCAACAAGTTGGAACAGAGCATATTCGACAACGCGCTCCGCAACAAAAACCTCGAATATTACTCCGCCAACACCAAACAAGACTAAACGCAAACACAAAATATGAAAACATCAACCATAAAAATAGCGATTGCAATAGCGGCGTTGATAATAGCCGCACTACCGGCTTCGGCGCAGCAGCCCGCCACCGGCGACACCATAATCATAGACCGCATCGTGGCGGTGGTGGGCAACAGCCCCGTACTCGAATCGGCAATAGAATCGCAGTACTTCCAAGCCAAGGCGCGCAACGTGCAGACCAACAAGTGCAAGATATACGAAGACATGCTCTACCAGAAACTCCTCGTATCGCAGGCCGACATCGATTCGCTCACCGTTACCGAAAAACAGGTGGACGCCGAAATCCAAAGCCGTCTCCAAGGTTTCATCAACCAACTCGGCGGACTCGAAAAAGTGGAAGAATACTTCAACAAGCCGCTTGGCGAAATCAAGGAAGACCTCCGCGCCGTTACCGAAGACCAACTCCTCGCACAGATGGAGCGCGACGAAATCACCAAGGACATCAAGGTAACGCCCTCGGAAGTCAACAATTTTTACCGGCACCTGCCCAAGGACTCACTGCCGCTGATAGACCTCGAATTTGAGTTGAACCAAATAGTATTCTACCCCACAATCTCCAAAAAGGACATCGAGGACGTCAAAAAACGCCTCCGCGACATCAAGGACGAAGTGGAGCACAAGGGCGCGATGTTTGAGACCAAAGCCATCCTGTACAGTGAAGACCCCGTATCGGCGGCGGCAGGCGGCGAACTCGGCTTCATGCAGAGGGACGAACTGGTGCCAGAATTTTCGGCGGCGGCGTTCAAACTCAAACGCGACTCCATATCCGACATCATCAAAACAGAATACGGCTACCACATCATCCAAATGATAGACCGCAAGGGCGAGCGCATCAACGTAAGGCACATATTGCTGAAACCCAAGTTTACGCCCGAAGCCAAGCAACGCGCCAAGCAACTCGCCGACAGCGTGTATAACGTAATCAAAGAAGGCAAAATCACCTTTGAGGACGCGGCGCGTCTGTACTCGCAGGACGAAAAGACCAACAAAAACGGCGGTCTCCTGATGAACGCGCACACCGGCTCCACCAAGTTTCAAGTGGACGACATATTCCCCACCAACTACTACAACATCAAAAACCTCAAAGAAGGCGAATACACGCGGGCTTTTGAGAGTTACGACAGCAAAGGCGAGACCATATTCATAATAATAAAGGTAAAGTCGAAGGTGGAGCCGCACATCGCCCACATAGAGACCGACTACCAGGTAATCCAAGACATGGCACTCGACAAAAAATACCGCGAGACATACGACAAGTGGGTTGCAGAAAAATCACAATCCACATACATCAAAATATCCAACGACTACAAAAACTGTCCATTCGAGTACGACGGATGGCTGCACAATGAGTTAAAACGATAAAACACAACACCAATGATAGACTTCAAAAACGACGTAGAGGCCGCCGACAGCCTCAAAGAACGCCACGACCGCCTCATGCAGGAAATCGGCAAGGTGGTTTTCGGACAAGACGAAATCATAGAGCAGGTGCTCACGGTGATGTTTGCGGGCGGACACTGCCTCCTCGTGGGCGTGCCTGGACTCGCCAAGACCTTGCTCGTAAACACAATATCCAAAGTACTCGACCTCAAATACAGCCGCATACAGTTTACGCCAGACCTGATGCCATCGGACATCACGGGTTCGGAGATTTTGGACGACGACAGGAAGTTTAAGTTTCTCAAAGGCCCCATCTTTGCCAACATCATCCTCGCCGACGAAATCAACCGCACCCCGCCAAAAACGCAGTCGGCTCTATTGGAGGCGATGCAGGAATACACGGTAACGGTGTCTGGCAACAATTACGACCTCGAAAAGCCCTTCTTTGTGCTTGCGACCCAAAACCCGGTGGAACAAGAAGGCACGTACCCGCTGCCCGAGGCGCAACTGGACCGTTTTATGTTTAACGTAATCCTCGACTACCCCACCCTCGACGACGAAATCACCATCGTAAAAAACACCACGTCAAACACTTCCGTAGAAGTCAACAAGGTGCTTTCGGGCGAGGAGATGATGTACTATCGCGGACTTATCCGCCGTGCGCCCATAGCCGACAACGTGGTAAAATATGCCGTTACGCTTGCCGCCAAGACCCGTTGCAACACCCCTACCGCCCACGCCGACGCCACCAAATACCTTAATTGGGGCGCAGGCCCGCGAGCGTCGCAGTACCTTGTGATAGGAGCCAAGGCACACGCATTGCTCCACGGCAAATATTCGCCCGACATCGACGACGTACAGGCTGTTGCCCTCCCCGTCTTGCGACACCGCATCGTGCGCAACTACCGCGCCGAGGCAGAAGGCATCACCACCGACGACCTCATCCGCAGATTCTTCTGATTTATAACTTTAAAAAAAATTAACACTTCTTTTGTTGTAGCAATCGTATTATTGATTATATTTGCGCACTTTTTTGGAAAGAATATAAAACGTAATACAAACCCATAAAACAACATTAGTTATGTATTGGACATTGGAATTGGCAACCAAATTGGAAGATGCACCTTGGCCCGCTACCAAGGACGAACTGATTGACTACGCAATGCGTTCAGGTGCGCCGATGGAACTCATCGAAAACCTCCAAGAAATCGACGACGACGGCGAAATCTACGAAGGCATCGAAGACATCTGGCCCGACTATCCAAGCAACGACGACTTCTTCTTCAACGAAGAGGAATACTAACAAAAAAGAAAGTTGAAAATTGAAAATGTATAATTTCCAATTTTCAACTTTCTTTTTTCTACTTTACTCTTTAATCTCTCTACTTTACTCTTCTATCTTCTTCACAACGCCAGTGAAAATCGGCACTCCTTCCCTACTAAGAACGTAGGCAAAATCGCGATCCACTACGAAATCTTCATAGACATGCTCCCATTTATCCTCGCCTACTGCATTGTCTGACGCCACCACCACTGTAACTGCCGCGCCCTCAATGCCTTTGCTGGCTACTTCGAGTTTGGTAACATGGAAAATGTCTTTGCAATACACATCATGGTCTGTCAACGTTGAAAAATCGCAGACATACGGCTCAAAAAACTTCTCCACGCCCATCTTCTTGACTGCATCCTGTATCTTGGAGTCGAATTTTGCCACAAATTCAGGAAACAGGCAACGGGTGTGAAA
The DNA here is from genome assembly GCA_946409405.1 of uncultured Bacteroidales bacterium. Taxonomy (GTDB): domain Bacteria; phylum Bacteroidota; class Bacteroidia; order Bacteroidales; family UBA3824; genus UBA3824. The sequence continues at coordinate 9,053 of CAMJWL010000038.1, read as the reverse complement.
TAAGTAATTGTGAACAGGATCCATGGTAACTTCCGTATAGTAGTACGTAGTCTTGTCGTTGAGTACATCCTCTGTATATACCTCTTCGAGGGTGTGTCCGTCCTTCGGCACGAAGAATGTCAAATCCAGACCACCATTGGTCTCGGTGTGAAACTTGCGGTAGGTCTCTGTCTCAATCGCCCTGCCATAGAGATAGACACCTTCAAGCATTTTGATGGATTTTTTGGATTTGTCGTAATTGACAAAATCGTACTTCTTGTCCGACAGCGGATACTCATTGCCACCGCTCCAAATGTCGCGGAGATAAAGCACGTTCATAAGCAAGATGGCGGTGTTTCCGTCCAAATCAAAAGTCGGCTTGAGCAATCCGTTGGTCTCGCTGGAGATGTAGGATGTTACGAGTTCGTTGACGTCGGTATTGGCGAAGTCCATGCTCATCACGTCGGAGAAATACGCATTGTTGAGTTCTTTGAGTTCGTCTTCCTTGACCTGCACATCGCCACGCACCCAGAGCGAATTGACGCACTTGATAAAGTTTTTGGCCTTGTCGGGCGACGTGGAATACGGGTCGGTAGAGGATGCGTCGTTGTAATAGACTGGCTCTTCGAGAGTACGGTTCATCAGGTAGCACAATGAGCGCATATTCATGGTGCGGAGGTCGTCAATAGTTACACCCAGAGCGTCAAGGAGTTCCTTGCGGGTGTCGCCATTGGCGCAGTCGGCAGACATTGCCAGAGCCATGAATACTGATAGAGGCGACACTGCAATGTTGTCGTCGCCATCAATGCCGATGGCAACGGCAGCCTTGTTGGAAAACTCGGCGACCTTGGCGGCAAAAGCATCAAACTTAGCAGTCTTGAGCCACGTGATTGTGTTGGCGTCGGCGAGTTCATCCACCAGTACCTTCTTGCCAAGAGTAGCCTTCTCTATCTCAGACAAATTCTGCGGGTCTGTTGGGTCGGGATTTACGACGGGCGGGTCTTGGGGTTCGACGTTGGAAGGATCGTCGGTGTTACTGTCCTTGTCGCAGGACGGCGCTGCAATTAACATCGCCGCCAGTGCCGCCACAAATGTAAATTTTGGAATTTTCATAATAGAATAGTTCTTAAATGTTGATTATTTAATAGACTTTACTACGCCGGTGAAAATCGGCACGTTGTCCTTGCTGAGGACGTAGGCAAAGTTGCGATCCACGGGGAAGTCAAAATAGACATCCTTCCAAACCTTCTCGCTTGGACCAGGATCTCCTGCCCAATCCATTTCAACAACGGTAACTGCCGCGCCTTCAATGCCCTTGCGAGTTACATCAAGCGAGGTTACATGGATAATCTTGTCGCAAAAAACTGGCTCGTCTGTAAGGTTGGAGAAGTCGCAAGAGTCAAATTTGAAAAACTTATCTACGCCCATCTTCTTGATCGCATCCTGAATTTCGCCGTCAAAAGAAGCCTTGTATTCAGGGAAAAAGCAGCGGGTGTGGAATCTGTAGTTGACACTGGGATTGGAGATGGTATCCTCATAGATGTACGGTTTTGGGTCGTTGAGTACCTCGGAGGTGTAGATGTCGTCGAGAGTGTAGCCGTCCTTTGGCACAAAGAAGGTGAGCGACAGACCACTGTTGGTTGTGGTCTTAAACTTGCGGAACTTCTCTGTCTCCACAGCCTTGCCGGTGATGTAATAGCCTTGGAGCAGGTTGGTGTTGGTGGTCGATTGGTCGTAGTTGACAAAATCGTACTTCTTTTCGGTGAGGGGGAGTTCGTCGCCTTCCTTGTCCCAAATCTCGCGGAGATAGACCACATTCATCAGCAAGAAGAAGGTCGCGGGGGTGAGTTCCATGCTGGGGCTTAGCAAACCTTTAGTCTCATTGGAGATGTACGACTGTACGAGTTTGCCAACGTTGGTTTCTGCAAAATCCATGTTGAAGAGGTCGGCGCAGTACTTCGTGGTGAGGGCTTTGATGCCGTCGTCCTTCACTCTCACTCCGTCCTTCACCCAGAGCGAATTGACGCTCTTGATCATGTTAACTCCGTTGCTTGAGTAACGTGAATCAAGCGACTGGTTGCAGATGTAGCATACCGTCTGGATGTTGGCGTTGAGTTCGTCGTAGGTGATGCCCATCGCGTCGAGGATTTCCTGGCGCGTGTCGCTGTTGGCAGATTCTGCCGCCATGCTCAGTGCCATGAATACGGAGAGGGGCGATACGGCTGTGTTGCCCGATGCTTTTGCGCCGATGGCAACTGCCGCGTTGTTGGAAAACGTGGTTATCTTCTTCGCGAAGTTCTTGAACTCCTCAGACCATACGCGCCGCTGCAGATTGTAGTCGTCCTCATCGACGACCACCTTCTTGGCGATGAGCGCGCTGTTGATGGCGGTTTCATTCTGTTCCTCGAAAGAGCCTGAGCCAGATGCCGGCACAAATTCGTCCTCGTGGGTGCAAGACGTTGCGCTTGCGAGAATCATTGCGGACATTGCAGCCGCAGATGCAAATTTTAAAATTTTCATGTTATAATAAGTGTTAGTTATAGAAATTTTGTGTGTTTCTGATTATTTAACACGCAAAGCGTTCAATACCCTATAAAATTTTCAACAAAAAATAATTGCATATTTTGCGGTTGTATAAAAATGTTTTACTTTTGTAGCATATATTACATAATTATCCATCACATGAAAAAATTCTTCACAATTATGACGCTTGCGGCACTCGCGGTATTGAGTGCGTGCAGCGGCGGCGGCAAGGATGCCGTCAGCAAGGACGGCTTGCAGGGCCGTTACGAGATAGACCTGTCGGGGATGACAGACGAAATTGAGGCGTCGCTCCAAGGCGAAAACAATATGTCTGGCACGTTGCTCAAAATGATGCTCTCGCAACTCGACTTGACGGTGCAGTTTGATTCAGACAAGGCAACATTTGACGCATCAGCCGCCGCATCGGCGTTGGTAAATACATTGTCGAAAGGCGACCTGACGCTGCCCGCATCTGTCGATTACAAAATCGAAAGGGATTCGGTGATATACTTCAAACGCGAAGGCAAAGAATTTGAGGAAGCCGGCGTGCTCAAAAAAATGGGCGACTCTTACGACAACCTCAAATTCATCTCCAACCGAAAAGGCAAACGCGCCGAAATCAATCTGAAGAAAGTCAAATAGTGAAACTTTTCTTCACAAAATCCAAATACTTCTCCGAGAACGCTGCGCCGTCTTTGGCGGTGTAGCGTACTTGTGTGAAGACTTCGGCGAGATTGTTGACGTGGTTGTCTGCCACAAAAGCCTTCATCTTGTCGAGGTTTTCGATTTGGGAGTAATACTCGTCTATTTGCTCGTCGGTGTAGCGGCGGTATTGCTCAAAGTGAACCACAGCCTCAAAGGGCAGACGCTCTGTGGGTTGCGGTTTAATGGTTTGGTCGGTCGGGTAGCCCGCCACCATAGTTACCACCGGCACAACGCCCTTAGGAAGATTGAGAACCTTGGCTATCTCCTCGGCGTTGTACATCGTGGTGCCAAGGAAACAGATGCCAAGACCCGCGTCTTCGGCGGCGAGGGCGGCGTTTTCGGCGGCGAGGATGGTGTCAACCAATGCCGTGGAAAACCACAGAAAATTGTCGTAACAAGGCTCCGTGCCACGCAGGCGGCACCATTGCGAAAACCTGTTGATGTCGGCGCAAAACGTGAACACCAACGGTGCCTGCTTGACCATCTGCTGATAAAAATGCAGCGGCAGAAGCGCGTCCTTGATTTTTGGCTGGGTTGATAGCACGATGCTGTACAACTGCATATTGCCGGTGTTGGAGGCGCGTATGGCTGCGTCGAGAATATCCTTGATGATGCTCTCGTCCACTATCCTCCGCGAATAGTCCCTTACGCTTGTATGTTTTTTAAATATAGGTGCCATAGTTTTTCAATGCATAAATCATAATGCATAATGCATAATTGGCTACGCAATACACATCAGTTATTCAATTAATTCAATTATTCAATCACTTCAATTATTTCAATTACTTCAATCACTTATAATTGTTGCCGTAACGCTCCGTGCGCCGCCGTAGTCGCGAAACTCGCAGAGGTAGATGCCCTGCCAAGTGCCAAGGTCGAGGCGGTGGTTGGTGATAGGGATGTTGAGCGACACGCCCATCATCGACGATTTGAAGTGCGCCGGCATGTCGTCCGCCCCCTCCAAATCGTGGGCGTAGCGCGGGTCGCCGTCGGGCACGAGACGATTGGCAATCATTTCCATATCGATGCGTACCGACGGGTCGGCATTTTCGTTGATGGAGAGAGCCGCCGAAGTGTGCTTGATAAAGAGGTTGAGCAACCCACATTCGGGCAGGTCGCCGAGAGCCTTCACGATTTCGGCGGTTATCAGGTGAAATCCACGCGACTTGCGGCTGAGGGTGATATGTTTCTGAGTGATCATCGCTTAATTTTTATGCAAGTTCCTGGTAATCGGGATTTTGTACGACTGCTTGACGACGCCCATCACAAAACTACTGCTCAGACCGCCGATGCAGTCCAACTGGCCAAGGATGCGCAGGATAAACTCCTGATACTCCTTCATAGACGACACGTAGATTTTGAGTTGGAAGTCGTAATCGCCTGTTATATTGTAACATTCGGCGATTTCGTCCATTTCCTGCACAGCCTGCATAATCTTCTGCGCGTTCTCGAATGAATGTTGCTTCATCTTGATGTTGCAGATTGCCATGAAGGCGCAGTTGAGTTTGTCAACGTCGAGGATGGCGACATATTTTTTGATGTAGCCCTCCTCCTTCATCTTCTTAACGCGCTCAAAAACCGGCGTGGGCGAGCGGTGTACTTTTTGCGCCAACTGCCTGTTGGTGAGCGAACTATCCTCTTGCAATGCGTCGAGAATCAAGAGATCGGTTTCATCGAGTTTTTCCATGATTAGGGGATGATTTTGTAAGTTTTCTTAATCAAAGTGGTAGCCATCTGATTGATTTCCTTGTTGAGGATTTTCTGCTCCGGCTTTTCGAGGTTGTTGTAGTCGGCGGAGGATTCCTTGATGAAGTCGTCGAGGATGTCCTTGGAAAACAATCCGATGAGTTTGCCGAGGTCTTTGGGCATCGACACCTGGCCGATGTGGCTGATTACGTTGTTGAGACGGTTTTCGGTAACGTACAGCGAACCCTTGGCAATCAGCGCGTTAAGGTTGTCGGAATACACGGGGTCTTCCTTCGGCACTTTCGGGTGCTTCTTGTAACCCTTCTTCTCCGCAAAACGCTCGTTCTTGTTTTTGATAAGCACGCGGTCGCCGTAGCCGATGTAGGTAGGCACCACGGGACGGATTACAACGCCCTCGCACACGTTGTCCTCTATCGGCGGATAACCAAGCCATTGCGATATTTGGCTCGGAAACTTGTTTGGGTACGCGAGACACTCGTCCAACGTGCCTTCAAACAGCGTTTTGGCGTACAGGAAGCCGTTGGCCTCAAAAAACTTGTTGGTCTCCTCCACGCTCAGATAATGCTTGCCCGACGGCTCCGAAACGTAGATGTCGAACCCGTAAAATTCGTGGTTGGGACAGTAATAGACGCCCTTCTGGATGGTGGAAAACCGCGTGTCTTTCTTGATGTCCTTGTGCGGGTACGCGCCGCCAAACATCTCGCCGTAGATGATGGCAAAATCCATCTGCGGGTATTTCTGATGGAGCGCGGCGTAGAGTTGCTTTACCTTGGGGGTGTAACGGTCGAGAAGTTCCTCATAATCAAAGAATTTCTCGCCGTCGGCAATGTAGTCGGTGCGCTTGGCAAACTTGATTTCCTTGCCGTCGGTGATGAAACTCGTGTTGGAGCCATGCACCTTTTCCTGCACCACAAAACGCAGGTCGGCTGGGACAGATGCCCTCACCTGCTCCACAAACTCGGTGTTGAACGAGTTTTCTATCGAACTGTATTTTTTGAATTCCATGTTGCGAGTGTTTTTAATTTTTGACCTCAACAAAAATATGAAGTTTTTTTGGGCGAAACAAATTTTTTCCGTAATTTTGTGGTCAAATAACAAAAATTAAAAAGATTATTAATTATTTTTAACGAATTATATTCTACATTTTCAACGAAAAACAAAACGAATTGAACCAAACGCCCAAAATAGCGATAATAGGCGGTGGCGCGTCGGGAGTTTTCTGCGCCATCAACATCAAGGAATCCCGCCCCGAAGCCGATGTAACGGTATTGGAGGCGGGCATACATCCGTTGCACAAACTCTCCATGACGGGCGGCGGATGCTGCAACATCACCAACGATTTTGAGGGCGTGGGCGCGTTGCAACAGGTGTATCCTCGCGGCTACAACCTGCTGAAAAAATTGTTTCACGATTTTGACCACGCCGCCGCCGTCGAATGGTTTACGCGCCACGGCATCCCGCTTTACACTCAGGACGACCACAGGATTTTCCCGGTTTCCAACAGTGCCACCGATGTCTGCAACCGACTTTTGGGGACACTCAACCGTTTGGGTATATGGATGTTAACGGGCAGGAAGGTAACGGCAATTTCTGTAAATCCAGACAACAAATTCTCGTTGCAAACCTCCTCTGGCGACGATATTTCCGACGAACTTTTTGACGCTGTGGTAGTGGCTACCGGCGGATGGCATCGCGATGCGCTGTACGATTCGCTATCGGCTCTCGGCGTGGAGATGTTGCCGCCCGTGCCGTCGCTGTTTTCGTTGAAGGTAAAAAGCAACCTCCTCACCAACCTGATGGGCGCGTCGGTGGCAAATGCCGCCGTGCAGATTCCCGGTCAAAAATTCCGTGCGGAAGGCGGCTTGATGGTAACTCATTTTGGTTTTTCGGGTCCGGCAATTCTCAAATTGTCGTCATACGCGGCGCGTCATCTTGCCGACAACAATTATAAGTGTGATATTCTGATTAATTGGCTTGGCAAAACAGAGGACGATACCCGCGCCGAATTGACTGATATTATGGATGTTAACTCCCGAAAATCAATCACGTCCGCACATCCGCGAGGGTTGACGCAGCGGCTTTGGGAGTACCTAATCAATCGCGCCGAAATAGCCCCTGCAACCAAATACAGCGAACTCGGCAAGAAAAATCTCAACAAATTGGTTAGCACGTTAACGGCTGATATTCACCACGTTTCGGGGCGCGGACAATTTCAGGATGAGTTTGTAACTTGCGGCGGCGTGTCGCTCAACAGCGTCAATTCCAAGACGTTGGAATCCAAAAACGTCCCGCACCTCTACTTCACCGGCGAAGCCCTCGACGTGGACGCAATCACCGGCGGATACAATTTGCAGGGCTGTTGGACGACGGGCTACGTGGCAGCAAAGGCAATTAATTAATAACACAATAATTATGGCAAGAAAGGATTATAGAGAACAGAATCAACGTTTTATCAGCGAAATTTCTACACAAGAAGGGATTTTGGAATTGGGTAACGGTGTGTATTACAAGGTGTTGGCGACGGGCAAGGGCAAAACTCCGTCGTTTTTCAACAGTGTTGTTACCTGCCATTATCGCGGACGACGTGCTGATGGCTATGTTTTTGACGACAGTTTTAAGCGCGGTGTGCCGGAGGCGTTCCGCATCAACGAAATGATTCCCGGTTTTGGGGCGGCGTTGCAAAAAATGCACGTTGGCGACCGTTGGGAGGTGTATATTCCTTATACTCAGGGATATGGTACTCGCAATACTGGTCCAATTCCCGGCTATTCCACACTGATTTTTGAGATTGAACTTTGTTCTGCCGAATAATTTTTCTTTAAGTCTTCAACTATGAAATACGATATGGCACAAGTGCTTGATTTTCTGAGAGGTATCAAGCAAAACAACAATACAGAATGGTTTCACGCGCACAAGGCGGAATACGAGCGTGCGCGCAACACTTTTAAGGCGTTGAGCGAAGATATTTTGACTAAAATGCAAGTCATCGACCCACTTTTGCGCGGTTTGGAGGTAAAGAATTGCATTTTCCGTTTCAACCGCGACACAAGGTTTTCCGCCGACAAAGCACCGTACAAGCGGCATTTTGGCGTTTACTTGGTGCCGGGCGGCAAGAAGGTGGTTGGAGCGGGCTATTATCTTCATATTCAGCCGTTTGACAAGGACGACCCCGTGTTTGGTCAGAGCCTTGTGGATGCCGGTATCTACATGCCGCCCTCCAAAGCCGCCAAAATAATCCGTGAGGAGATTTTCTACGGCGGCGGCAAGCAATTGGACGATTTTCTCGCTCAAAAGGCTGTTAAGGACACTTATACGCTCGACAATGCCGACCCGTTGAAGGTTCTCCCCAAAAATCTCAAAAACTCGCCCTACGACCACCTCATCCGTATGCGAAATTGGGACATGAGCCGTTTGCTCTCAGACGACGAGGTTGTTGCCTCCGACTTTGTTGACAGGGTGATAGATATGTTCGCCCTGGCAAAGCCCTGGAACGACTTTTTTAACACGGTGCTGGACGGAGCGGAGATAGAGTCGATATTCTAAAAAAAAATCGGGCGACAAATCATCATTTAATGACTTGTCGCCCGATTTGTATGAGATATATTTGTTTTTTTGCTATTTCACTACGCCTTTTTCAAGGTATTCGGCGAGGTTGGTGCGCATGACACTTGCAACGTGTTCCGCAGCGACTTTTTCCATGTCGTGCTTTACCATGATGGAGACAAGTTGGTCGAATGAGGTCTTTTGCGGATTCCAACCGAGGGTTTGGCGCGCCTTGGTAGGGTCGCCAAGAAGGTTGACCACATCCGTAGGACGATAGAAATCTTCACTTACTTCCACCAACGTCTTGCCAACAAGATTTGCTGGTCCATTGACGCAAATGCCTTTTTCGTTGATGCCTTCGCCTTCAAACTTCAATTCGATGCCAGCCGCCTTGAAAGCGTGATAAGCAAATTCACGCACAGAATGTTGAACGCCAGTTGCAATCACAAAATCTTCGGGCTTGTCCTGTTGCAAAATCAGCCACATACACTCTACATAATCCTTTGCATAGCCCCAATCTCGGAGCGAGGAAAGATTGCCGAGGTAGAGTTTATCTTGCTTGCCTTGCGCGATACGTGCGGCGGCAAGCGTGATTT
>CAMJWL010000037.1 GCA_946409405.1 uncultured Bacteroidales bacterium | reverse complement strand
AACAGCAAGGTGCAGTACCAATGGTACAAACTGCCCATCGAGCGCGACATCATCACCCTCAAATACCGCCTCGTGGTGGCATCCACAATGAAACCCGGCAAATACAACCTGCCCGGCTATTTCAGTTACCAGATGCGCAACCGGCTCGCACAGATTAATACGCCGGTAACGGTGGAAGTAATACAATAGAATAATAGACGGACGTGGTTACATCACTTTGTAATCCGTCCGTTTTTATTAAGCGACTCAATAATATTGTCTTTCAGATTTTTGCGAACAAGGATTTTGATTTCGCAATCGGTAGTGCCGCCCATTTCGGCTATTTGGAGGTCTTGGTCTTTTACAATACGCATCACATAATTCACCTGCGAATAAGGCACCACAACTTCAATAACGTCGGTGACGAGGCGTTCCTCCGTCTGTGCCGCGTCCAATGCCATCGCCGCCGACTGCGAATAAGCGTCTATCAAGCCCGGAATGCCCAACTTGGTGCCGCCAAAATACCTCACAACCAACACAATGACATCTGTAATATTCCTTGATTTGATAGTGTTCAAAACCGGCAAACCCGACGATCCCGACGGCTCGCCATCGTCGGCAGCGCGAAATTTGTCGCCCTCCGCCCCAAGCCTAAACGCATAAACCACGTGCGTGGCGTCGTAATATTTTTTCTTGAAATCTTTTCTAATGACATCCGCCTCGTCCTCGCTCTCCACATGAAAAGCGAAGGCGAGAAACTTGCTGCCTCTCTCCTTAAAAATTGCCTCGCCAGGCGTTGATATTGTGATGTAACTATCTGTCATCGTTTGGAATGCAGGCGGCTCGCCTGCCCATCTGTTTATTTAGCGGGCGAGCCGCCCGCACCCCAACATTACCAATTAATCGGCTCTTTTCCATGAGCAACGAGCCATTCATTAGCCTTGCTAAAATGTTTGCAACCGAAAAAACCGCGATAAACGCTCAGCGGCGACGGATGCACGGCGGTGAGTACCAGGTGTTTGGAAGTGTCGATTACCTTGCCCTTGTTTCTTGCATAACTGCCCCAGAGCATAAACACAACGTGGTCTGCCTTTTGCGAAACAATCTCAATGACCTTGTCGGTAAACTGTTCCCAGCCTTTGCCCGAATGTGATGCCGCCTTGTGAGCCTCCACCGTCAATATCGAGTTAAGAAGCAAAACACCCTGCCGCGCCCAACGTTCAAGATTGCCGCTCGTGGGCATCGGCACGCCCATGTCGTCGCTGATTTCCTTGAAGATATTTTGCAAACTCGGCGGAAACTGCACACCGTCCTGCACCGAAAAACACAATCCGTGCGCCTGCATAGGTTCGTGGTAAGGGTCTTGACCAATTATCACTACCTTCACGTCAGGAAACGGACAGAGATTGAAGGCATTAAAAATATTTTTGCCCGCCGGATAGATGGTCTTGGTGGCGTATTCCTGTTTTACAAAACCCGCCAACTGCCAAAAATACGGCTTGTCAAACTCCGGCTGCAAAAGCGGCTGCCATGTAGGTTCTATCTTTACTTCCATTTTTTTAATGCATTATGCATTGTATATAATTAGTTTTCTACCTTTAAATCCTTGAACCCTTCGCCCAGCACCTCGCTTGCGTCCAATATCGCCATGAAAGCCTTTGGGTCGATTTCGCGGATAAAATCTTTGAGCAACTCAGCCTGACGGCGCGAAAGCACGGTAAACAAGATGTTGCGCTCCTGATTGTGATACATGCCGCGACCGTTGAAAAACGTGCCGCCCCTGTCCATCTTGTTCAGGATAACCTCGCGGATTTCTTCGGGATGTTCGGTGATGATTATCAACGCCTTCTCCACATTGAGACCCTGCAACACAACATCGATGCACTTGCCCGTTATAAAGATGATAATCCACGAAAACAGCGGGATGCTCCAATCGTGAAACGCCGCCAAAGACAACAGCACGATGGTGGAATCCACGTAAATCTGCATCAAGCCAAGTTGACCGCGAGTGTATTTGGCGAGGATTGCGGCGATGATGTCGCTGCCGCCGGTAGTGGCATGAGCCTTGAAGACTATGCCAGACCCGATGCCCACCAACACACCGCCAAAAATTGCCGACAGCAACGGCTCGCCAGTTACAAGCGGTTCGTACCCCCAAAAATACTCCAACACGCTCGTAAACACCGACATAGACACAAATCCAAGCACGGTCTTAAAACCAAACCGCGGGCCCAAAATCTTGGTGCCGATTATCGTGAGCGGAATATCTATCAGCAACGCCAACGTACCAATAGGGAAGCCGTCTGGGAACATCTCAAAACTACCCTTGGTCAAGTGGTGCACCATGATGGATATGCCATACACACCGCCCGGCATGAATTTGTAAGGCGACACAAACAATATGTACGCCACAGCGACAATAAAAGTACCTAACAGAACCATCAGATACTGTTTGAGCGAGGTCCTGTTAAAATAATCGTTTGCTATCGACATACTTGGTTAAGTGTTATATGATCACCACTTCCGGTTCGAGTTTTACGCCGTAACGTTGTTTTACAGCCTTCTTGATTTTCTTGGCGTAGTCGAGGATTTCCCTGCCCTTTGCGCCGCCGAGGTTCATGAGGATGAGCGCGTTGGTGTACGCCACGCCCACAGTGGGGGTAGGTGTGCGCTTAAATCCACAGAGGTCTATCAACTGTCCGGCGGGTATCTTAAACATGCCGTCCTCTTGTTCAAACATCTTGACCTCGGGATGCTGTTTTGCCATTTTTTGAGCCTCCTCGGGCGTGATGTCGGGGTTTTTGAAGAAACTACCCGCGTTGCCGTACTGCCTGTAATCGGGAATCTTCTCAAAACGCAAAGACAATATCGCCTTCCTCACAAGCATAGGGGTCAACACGCTGTAACCCGTGAGCCGCTCCTGCAACGCACCGTAGCCGATGATAGGCGTGTATTTCTTGGACATCTTGAACGTTACCGACATGATGAACGTCTTGTCCATCAATTCGTGCTTAAACACAGAGTCGCGGTAGCCAAAATTGCAGCCAGCATTGTCGATGGTATGCACTTCGAGGTCGTCGAAGTCGTAATACTCAACGCTCTGCACGAGGTTTTTGAGTTCCTGACCGTATGCGCCGATGTTTTGCACCACCGCGCCGCCCACAGAGCCGGGAATGCCCGACAAGTTTTCCGCGCCATGCAGACGTTTTTTGAGACAGAAATCCACAAACTCGTCAAAATCCTCGCCCGACGCAACTTTGAGAACCACCTCGTTGTCGGTCTCGCTCACAAAGTCGATGCCCTTCATCTCGTTCTTGAGCACGACGCCCTTGAACCTTTTCTTTACAAACAGCACGTTGCTGCCATTGCCCAACACAAGACGCGGCATGTCCATAAACTTGCGCTTGCGTACAAAAGAATCCAAATCCTCGCGCAGACTCACCTCGTAAAAGACGTTTGCCTTCGCCTTGATATTGAACGTGTTGGATCCTTCCAACGAATATTCGGTATAAAAAACCATATTTTTTTTAATTGTGATTGGTTAAACAGTATCTGTTATTGTCGTTATTAATTGTCATGCTCATCAAAACCTCACCCCAAGCACAAGGATGTCGTCGAGTTGCTTCAAGTCGCCGCGCCACTGCGCCAGGTTTTCTTCGAGGCGTTGCTCCTGTTGCTCCATGCCAAGGGTGTGTATTTCCAATAGAAAATCCTTGAACCGCTTGATTAAGTATTTCTTTTTCTTGCCGTCCACCATACCAAACTGATCGGCGTACCCGTCGCTAAACATGTATATCATGTCGCCTTTATGCAAGTCTATGACGTGGTTGGTGAAGCGGTCGGTCTGATTTTCGTAATATCCTATCGGCATCTCGTCGGCGTCGTACTGAGAGAGTTGCCCGTCGCGTATCAATACAAGCGGATTAAACGCGCCCGCGTACTGCAACTTGCTCTCATCCTTGTCATATATGCAGAGAGCCATGTCCATGCCGTCCTGTTGCTCGCCCTCCTTGCCGCTCTGATGCAGGTAGGTGATTATCTTGAGGCGCAGGCTCGTAAGGATTCCGGCGGCGGTAACATACTTGGCGTTGCTTCGTCCGGCAATATCATTGAGGAAACAGATGCCGAGCAAACTCATGAACGCGCCCGGCACACCATGCCCCGTGCAATCGGCGGCGGTAAATACAAACTTGCTGCCGATGTGCGTGCCCCAATAGAAATCGCCGCTCACGATGTCGCGTGGCTTCAGCATTATGAAATGTTCGGGCAGGTATTGGTTAAAATAAGTTACTGTGGGCATCACCGCCTGTTGGATTTTTTGGGCGTAGAGTATGGATTCTATTATCTTGTCGTTCTTGCTCGCAATCTCCTCCTTTTGCTTGCTAATCTCCTGGTGAGCAAGCGTAAGAGCGTTGTTTTTCTCCTCTAATTTCTGATTGTCGCGGCGTTTGTCTATGTAGAATTTGGCTATCACCGCCAGCATTATCACAAACATCACTATCGCCACCCACGCCTTCAGAAGGCGGCTGTTGAGAAGTTCGTTTGTGGTGTTGAGGTCTTCGAGTTGCTTCTGTTTGGCGGCTATTTCGCGGTCGAGGCTCGACTTCTGTTCGTCAGCCTCCTGACGTTGCTCTTCGAGGTGTTTTTTTTGCCGCGTGAGTTCGGTCTCCACAAAGTTGATTTCCTTGTTGCGAATCTCCAATTCCTCCGCCGCCTTGCTGAGCGCAGCCCGCGTCTGTTCCTGTTGCTCCTGAAGTTTGCGCACGGATTCCTTCTGGTCTTTGAGACGATCCACCTGGTCTGTAATCGCCTGCGACTGACGCGAAATGCTTCGGTTGAGTTTTTCTATGGTAAGTTCCTTCTCAAAAATCTCGCGCTCGCGCTCGTCGAGGAGTTTTTGCTTGCGGACGAGTTCCGCCTCCTTTGCCGCGAGTTCTTGCCTGAACATTTCGAGCAACGAATCCTTGTTGCTAAGGGTATCGCCATACTGCGCCCTTGCCCTTCCACAGAGCATTGCTGTCAAAATGATTAATATGGCGGTCCTTAGTTTCAATTTTTTGCAAAAAAAGTAATTTTTTATATCAAGTGCGCGGTCGTAATTGCGAAAGCCGGCTTAGTGGTTGGCGAGGATAAACTCTTCGAGAATCTTCGCGTGGTCGAATGCAAGGGCTGGCAGGTTGTTGAGGTCAAACCAACCCACACCTGCGGCGTCGTCGTTGGCAACCGCTTCGGTGTCCTCGTCCACGTAGGCGTAGAATACGATGGTAATCGTGCGTCCACGCGGGTCGCGCCCCGGATCGCCAAACGCCTTAAACTGCGACAGAAACTGGCACTGAACGCCCGTCTCCTCCTCCAATTCGCGTGCCGCACTCTGTTCGAGGGTTTCGCCTTCTTCCGTAAAACCGCCCGGAAACGCCCAGCAACTCTTGTACGGGTCGCGTTTTCGCTTGATTAGAAGCACCTGACGTGTAATGCCTTCGCCCCTTATCACTATCGTGTCGGTAGTTACCGACGGCATGGGGTACTTGTATGTATATGTACTCATATATATGAATGTTTGTTTCTTTTTAAAGGTACAAATATAGAACGAAATTTTTTAATACTGCAAATTTTTTTGAAAAATTTTGCAATTTTGCGAAATTTTCTTACATTCGTGGACTAAAAACGTACCAAAATGGATAAATTTGCCACCGAAAAAAACGGCGAGAGGCTTCCCGTGGCGGAAGAGTTCTACTCCGTGCAGGGCGAAGGCTGCCACACCGGCCTCGCCGCATACTTCATCAGGCTCGCCGGATGCGACGTGCGTTGCCCTTTCTGCGACAGCAAGGCGACGTGGAGCGTCAACGGTTCTACGCCCCTCGCCCCCGTAGCCGACATAGCCGCCCGCGCCGCCGCGTCGCCCTGCCGCAATGTAGTAATCACCGGCGGCGAACCACTGATGCACAATCTCGCACCGCTCTGCAAGGCGTTGAAGGAGCGAGGTTTTTCGATTTGGCTCGAAACTTCGGGGGCGCACCCGCTCACCGGCGATTTCGATTGGATCTGCGTGTCGCCCAAAGCGCAAAAACCACCCTTGGACGAGGTGCTAATGAAAGCCAACGAGTTGAAAATCATCGTTTCTGACGCTTACGAAAGCCTTACGATGGCTCGCCACTACGCCGAGAGGGTGCATGGCGACTGCGCATTGCTGTTGCAGGCAGAATGGGACAGCCGCGACGAGGCATACCGCGCCATATATAATTACGTACTGCAAAATCCCAAATGGCGGATTTCGATACAGACTCACAAAATACTTAATATCAGATAATTATGATTGCATTACTTATACTATTGGCATTGCTGCCGGTGGCTGCGATACTATTCTTCATCTATCGGCACGACCACGACCCCGAACCGATGCGGACAATAGTTTTTGCGTTTCTGTGGGGCTGCGTGTCGGTGGTGCCGGCTCTTTTGGGCGAATGGGTGGTGGACATCGAAGACCCGTTCCTCAACGCCACTTTTGGCATCGCCTTCGTAGAGGAGGCGGCGAAACTCGCCATGCTGATGCTGTACATCTGGAAACACGCCGATTTCAACGACAGTTTTGACGCGATAGTGTATAGCGTAACGGTTTCGCTCGGCTTTGCGGCTGTGGAAAACATCATGTACGTCATCAACGGCGGATTGGATGTCGCAATTTTGCGGGCGTTGTTTTCGATACCCGGACACGCCACTTTTGCCATCCTAATGGGTTACTACTTCGCAAAGGCCAAGACACATTTTTATTATGGTCGTCGTCAGCAACAATACACGTACCTCGCGCTCGCATTGATGGTGCCAACTCTCGCGCACGGCATATACGACTTCCTCGCCATGACCGCCCAAGACCACGAGGAACGTATTATGCTGTTGCTCGGCTTTGTGGGGGTAATAGACATCATTTGCATCATAATGGTACGTGTTGCCGCCAAAAATGACAAGCCAATGGTACAGGACAATTGATAATTCATAATTCACAATTCGTAATTCATAATTCATAATTCGTAATTAACTGAAAATGTTGACAGAAAGACTTAAACAATACCATGTAATCCTTGCGTCGGGTTCGCCGAGGCGCAGGGAGTTGATGCAGATGCTTGGCGTTGACTTCGTTGTTAAGACCAAGCCCACAGACGAAATTTATCCCGACGGCACTCCGGCAGACCAAGTGTCGGAATACCTCGCAAAATTGAAGGCGGAGGCGTTCTTGGACGAATCGCTATCCGACCCGCGCCTTATCGTAATCTCCGCCGACACCACGGTAGTAATCGACAACGAAATCCTCGGCAAGCCCGCCGACCGCGCCGACGCTATCGCCATGCTCCGCAAACTCTCCGGCAAACGCCACACTGTTTTTTCCGGCGTGTGCATCTTAATCGGCGGCAAGTGCCACACTTTTACGGCGAGGACAGACGTTTGGTTTCGCGAAATGGCAGAGGAGGAAATTGTTTTTTACGTTGACAACTATAAGCCCTTCGACAAGGCGGGCGCATACGCCGTACAGGAATGGATAGGTGCGGCGGCAATTTCGCGCATGGAAGGGTCGTATTATAATGTGGTAGGCTTGCCGACACAGATGCTGTATGTGAAGTTGGGAGAGGTGGTGTGACACAATAACAAAACAAACCACCATCGATTGTTCGCATAATGGAAAATCGGTGGCGGTTTTGTTTATTGCAGTGTGTTTCAATGTTTTATTAGAACTCTATCTCGATGCTTGCTGGAGCGAGTTCCACCTTCTCGCCGGTCAAAGGGTCTTCACCGAAAGTGAGGGTAACGGTGAAGGTGTACTTACCGGGGGTGGCGGGGAGTTTGTTGAAAAACAATGGATCAATGTAGGTTGAAAAAAGCGACGCACCTCTGAAATCAGACATTACAGCAACAGAGTCTGTGGGACAATCGTCGCGTTCACCTTCCTTATCATTCAAATATCCGTTTTTAACAAACGAATAATGCGCCACATATTTGAATGTGAAAAGGTCGTTGAGCGACGCCCCTGCCGGATGGCTCTCGTCGAAGTCGCGGTCGGCAACCACATTGATAGACATCAGCGGCATGGCACAAACTCTTTGTCGAGGGGACATATCATGATTGTATGTATATGTCGTATCGCCATAATATTTGGCATAACCCTCATATTTTACTTCATTAGACATCTCCTCCCAACCATTATTGTACGAGAAACGGTGTGCGTAATCAAACGCAAAAGAAATATATTTTTCGCTGAATTCAGATTGGTCATCACTGTACAGCCTTACACTTTTCGGAATACAGAAAGCATCTATATAGTTACCCGTAAAAGAGGTGTACCATACTCCACTTCCCGAACCTTGCGCGTTAGATTCTGTACTGTCCACAAGTTCTTTTTGTGCGTTAGATTCTGTACTGTCCAAAAGTTCTTTTTGAGGGATAACAAAAGAACTATCAGAAACAACAGAACTTTTCTCTTCAGTTTTTTTGTCATCTACGATGTCATTGGAGACATCATCTGTCTTGTTGCATCCCCAGCCAATAGCAAATGCAAAAACAATTAGTAATAGATGTTTCATAGTTAATTGTTGTTGTTTTTGATTATTACTCACCTTTAAAAAAAAGGGAATGTTCTATCTTAACACGATGCAAAAATATAACAAATTATTTTACTAAACAATACCACTAAAGTAGTAATTTTGGAAAAATCTTTTACTACTTTCGTAGTAATTTTGCGGCAAAATGATGATAAAGTCAATATATTTTTGTTGAAAACACAAATATATGTAAATTTGCGCATACTTAATTTTTGCGCCCCAAATTATGATAAGAATTCAAGATTTTTTCCAAGACTACAATGTTCTAAAAACGCCGTATGAAGTAGATGAATCGTTTATGAAAGGCGTGCTACATACAGCGAAGGCGCATGTACGCGCTACGGGAGACGGCGTTTATATATTAGATTACAGCAAAAGGCAAGTGGTTTACGTGTCGCCAAACATTGCTAAATGGTGCAATCTTACCCCCCCTCACGGCAAAAACACAATAGGACTCGACTGGTATCTCGACAACATTAGCAAAGAGGATTTGCAAATGCTCGTGGAAATCAACCAAGTTGCATTTGAATTTTGGAAAGACATGTCAGACGAAGAATGTGAGGATTATGTGGTTTCATACGACTTCAAGTTTGGTGATGCAATGGTCAATCAGCGATACACCCCGATATTGGTAAAGGACGGCAGTATAATATTGGCAATGTGCGAGGTGTCGCCATCACAAAGCAAAGTGTCAGGTAATATTGTCATAAAATCATCCAAAAACGAATACATCCATATATATTCACGCGAAGAAAAGAAATGGAAAAAGGAAAACAAAACTACCCTTACCCAAAAAGAAAAACAAATAATACGCTCAACGGTAAAAGGATTGTCGTCAGCCGAAATAGCAAATATTAGCGGAAATAGCGAACAGACCATCAAGACGCAAAAAAGGAATTTGTGCCACAAACTTGGCGTAACAACCATGCAGGAGGCTATAAGATTGGCTATCAACAACGGGCTGCTCTAAACAGGTAAATGATGTAACACAAAAACCGCCACACATCAATTCTATATTGAGTGCGGCGGTTTTTATATCAGCACATGACAACAGGCTGTTGTCAATCAATTCAGAAAAATTACTCAGCCTTAGCCTCGGTGTTAGCGGCTGCTGCCTCTGCTGCGGGAGCGTCGGCTGCCTTTTTCTTGCGGCTGCGGCGAGTGGTCTTGCCAGCGGGTTTGGCGGATGCGCCCTTGCCCTGGTGGTAGCCTTCGTTGAAGTCCACGAGTTCCATCATGCAGAGTTGGGCGTTGTCGCCGAGCCTGAATCCGGTCTTGAGAATCCTCGTGTAGCCACCCGGACGGTCAAAAATCTTGGGAGTTACCTCTTTGAACAACTCCTTGACGCCTTCCTTGTGGGCGAGTTTTGCGAAAACGAGCCTGTGAGCCGCCATCCTCTTGTTTTTGAAGGCAAACTTCTCCTCGTCGGTCTTAGCATTGGACTCCGAATAAGCGATGTCTGCTTTGGAAGCGGTGAGGATAGGCTCAATGAAAGTACGGAGTTCCTTAGCCTTGGCTACTGTGGTGTTGATCCTCTTGTTCATAATCAAGGAGATTGCCATGTTGGTCAGCATAGACTTCCTGTGTCCGTATGTTCTACCTAAATGGTTTATTTTGTCTCTATGTCTCATTGCTTAGTTTTGATTACCGAGCATCACTGCTCTTGGTTAGTCTTTATCAAGTTTGTATTTTGAAATATCCATGCCGAACTGCAATTCCATGTTTGCGAGCAGGTCGTCGAGTTCGGAGAGCGACTTCTTGCCAAAGTTGCGGAACTTCAACAGGTCGTTCTTGTTGAATACCACGAGGTCTGCCAACGTCTCCACGTCTGCTGCTTTGAGGCAGTTGAGTGCCCTTACAGAGAGGTCGAGGTCCACGAGTTTGGTCTTGAGGAGTTGCCTCATGTGGAGGAGGGTCTCGTCAAACTGCTCGTCGCCAGCCTCCTCTGTGGAGTCGATGGTGATCTTCTCGTCGGAGAACAGCATGAAGTGGTGAATGAGAATCTTGGCGGCCTCTTTGAGAGCGTCCTTCGGATGTATCGAGCCGTCCGTGCTTACTTCGATTACAAGCTTCTCGTAGTCGGTCTTCTGCTCCACACGATAGTTTTCCACTGCGTACTTGACGTTCTTGATGGGGGTGTAGATAGAATCTACTGCGATTACTCCAATCTCCATGTCGGGCAACTTGTTCTCGTCGGCGGGAACATAGCCGCGGCCCTTGTTGATTGTAAGCTCAATCTCGAGTTTCACGGAAGATTCCATATTGCAGATTACCTGACCGGGGTTGAGAACCTTGAAGTTAGTGAGAAACTTCTCGATGTCGCCGGCGGTGAACTGCTCCTGTCCGCTAATAGTGACAACAGCCTTTTCAAAATCCTGCCCGTCAACAATCTGCTTGAAACGTATCTTCTTAATATTGAGGACAATCTCGGTAACATCCTCAATAACACCCGGAATGGTGGAGAACTCGTGATCGACCCCGTGAATGCGTATAGAGGTGATGGCAAAACCTTCCAACGAGGAAAGGAGAATCCTTCTCAGCGCGTTGCCGATAGTGATGCCAAAACCGGGCTCAAGAGGACGAAACTCGAATTTTCCGTACATTTCGTCAGCCTCCAACATAATTACCTTGTCGGGCTTTTGAAAAGCTAATATTGCCATTTGAATCTGTTGTTTATTATTTAGAATAAAGTTCGACGATGAGTTGCTCCTTGATGTTCTCGGGGATGTCTTCGCGGGCGGGAACGCTCATGAACTTGCCAGCCATCTGGTTGCCATCCCACTCAAGCCAAGTGTACCTCGACCTGTTGACGCCCTGGAGCGAATTGACGATTACATCGAGAGCCTTGGACCTTTCGCGAACACCCACGATGTCGCCTACCTTGACGTGGTAAGAGGGAATGCCGCATACCGAGCCGTTAACAACGATGTGCCTGTGCGAAACAAGCTGACGTGCAGCCGCCCTTGTGGGGGCGATGCCAAGCCTGTAAACAACGTTGTCGAGCCTCTGTTCGAGGAGCTGGATGAGGGTTTCGCCCGTTACACCCGACATTCTCGAAGCCTTCTTGAAGAGGTTGGAGAACTGACGCTCGAGGAGACCGTAGATGTACTTGGCCTTCTGCTTTTCCTTGAGCTGCGTGCCGTACTCCGATACCTTCTTGCGCTTGGCGGCGAGGCCGTGCTGTCCCGGAGGATAGCTGTGCCTGTCGAGGTATTTGTCTGTACCGTAAATAGGTTCGCCAAACTTCCTGGCGATTTTGGATTTAGGACCTGTATATCGTGCCATTTTGTAATGTTTTTTTTAAAATGAACTGAGAAAATAGGATTACACTCTTCTCTTCTTAGCCGGACGGCAGCCGTTGTGGGGAAGAGGAGTTACGTCGATGATTTCCACAACCTCGACGCCTGAACCGTGGATGGCCCTGATTGCGGCCTCGCGACCGTTGCCCGGACCTTTCACATATACTTTCACCTTGCGGAGTCCCAAATCGAAGGCAGTCTTGGAACATTCGTTAGCTGCCTGCTGCGCTGCATAGGGTGTGTTCTTCTTGGAGCCTTTGAATCCCATCTTGCCGGCCGATGCCCAAGAAATGACCTCCCCCGAAGCGTTGGTCAAAGAGATGATTATATTGTTGAAGGAGGAATGGATGTGAGCCTCGCCAATGGCGTCCACCTTTACAACTCTCTTTCTCGTTACTTTAGATTTCTGTGCCATTTTCTACTAATTATTACTTGGTAGCTTTCTTCTTGTTTGCGACTGTCTTCTTCTTGCCCTTGCGTGTGCGGGCGTTGTTCTTGGTCTTCTGACCCCTCACGGGCAGACCATTACGGTGGCGGATGCCCCTGTAGCAACCGATATCCATCAGACGCTTGATGTTCATGCTGACCTCCGACCTCAATTCGCCCTCAACCTTGAAGTTGTCGTTGATAATCTGACGAATCTTGGCTACCTGGTCGTCGTTCCAATCCTGGACCTTGATGTCCTTGTCAATGCCGGCCTCCGAAAGAATCTTGTTTGCCCTGCTACGACCGATGCCGTAGATGTAGGTAAGACCTATCTCACCGCGTTTGTTTTTTGGTAAATCTACACCAACAATTCTTGCCATTTTCTTTTGTTCTTAATGTATTTGATCATTTCTGACGCCGCTAACATCCGCATAACCAGCATACCGGCATCAAAAATCTTGTTTACTATTAGCCTTGGCGCTGCTTAAATTTGGGGTTGGACTTGCAGATGATGTACACTCTGCCTTTCCTCCTTACAACCTTGCAGTCTGCCGATCTTTTCTTTACAGAAGTTCTTACTTTCATTTTATTGAATGATTTGAGTGTTTTTTTTATTTGTACCTGAAAGAAATCCTGCCCTTCGACAGGTCATAGACGGACATCTCCACCTTCACCTTGTCGCCGGGGAGTATCCTGATGTAGTGCTGACGCATCTTGCCCGATATATGGGCGGTGATGATATGCCCATTGTCGAGCTCTACGCGGAAAGTAGCATTGGAGAGTGCCTCGGTGATGATGCCATCCTTCTCTATCGGCTTCTCCTTTGTGTTTCTAATAACATTAGTCCTTTCGTTTCTTACGTTTTCCATGTTTACTTTGGCCATCTTCAAAGTTTTAATTGAAATACCTTCATTTTTCTGCACCTGATTTTTTTCAAATGCAAACTTATCTTTACAAAATTTAAAAGTTAATATCTATTCTGACAACGGAAGCATTCTTTTGCCCTCATTTCAGCCGTCAAAGATACAACAATAAGCGTAAATTGCAAAACTTATTTGAAGGTAATTTCAACTTTTTTTGAAAATATTAAGTTTTTTCAACAAAATTGATTCTCCGGCTCCTTCTTTTTTTATCAAGTTGAGTCGGAGAACCAACCATATACCTTTCAATATAAACTTTGCAAAAATCCCGCAAGCGGGATTTTTGAGTAGAGGGCCGTCCGTTACAATGCTGCGGCAGAACCAGTGCGACCTTTGATGCGGCCCGACTTCATCAATCCGTCGTAATGGTGCATCAGGAGGTGGCTTTCGACCTGCTGGAGCGTGTCGAGGATAACGCCCACCATAATCAGCAACGAGGTGCCGCCGTAGAACTGGGCAAACTGGTTGTTGACATGGCAAAGTATCGCAAACACGGGCAGAATGGCGATGAGAGCGAGGAAAATGGAGCCGGGGAGGGTGATGCGCGACATGATGTCGTCAAGGAACTCCACGGTCTTCTTGCCAGGCTTAACGCCGGGGATGTAACCGCCGCGCTTCTTCATTTCGTCCGCCATCTGCTGCGGGCTGAATGTAATCGCCGTATAGAAATACGTGAACACAATCACGAGCAAAGCGAAAGTAAAATTGTACCAGAATCCAGTATAGTCGGCAAAAGCGGTTGCAATCGACGATGTAGCCTCAGTGTTGAAGTGAGTGAACATCAAAGGAATGAACATCAAAGCCTGGGCGAAGATGATGGGCATAACGCCCGCAGCATTCACCTTGAGGGGGATGTACTGCCTTACACCGCCATACTGCTTGTTGCCAACAATCCTCTTGGCGTACTGTACCGGAATCTTGCGGGTGCCCTGCACGAGGAGGATGGATACAACAAATACCAGGAAGAGCATCACAAGCTCTACGATGAGGGCTATGAGGCCGCCGCCGCCTACTTCCTGAACACGGGAAACAAACTCGGCACCAAATGCGAAGGGCAACCTTGCGATGATACCAATCATAATCAGCAACGAGATGCCGTTTCCAATGCCTTTGTCAGTGATACGTTCACCCAGCCACATAATGAACATGGTGCCCGCCGTCAGGATGATTACCGAGGGCAACGTGAACCCCCAGAACCCCTCGGCGAGGAAGGCTGAATCGGGGAGCTGGTAATGCAGGTTGATCAAGTAACTTGGAGCCTGTACCAGCATCACACCTACCGTGAGGATGCGGATGATGCGGTTAATCTTGCGGCGACCGCTTTCACCGTCCCTCTGTAGCCTCTGGAAATACGGCACAGCCATGCCAAGCAACTGCACTATAATCGACGCCGTGATGTACGGCATGATACCAAGCGCGAAGATGGAGGCATTGGCAAATGCACCACCAGAGAACATATTGAGGATGGACATGATGCCGTCCTTAGTCTGCTCGCTCAACGCGGAGAGCTGGTTGGGGTCGATACCCGGAAGCACGACGTGCGCTCCCACGCGGTAAACCAAGACCAGTCCGAGCGTAGCAAGTATCCTATTGCGCAGGTCGTCTATCCTCCAAATGTTCCTGAGTGTCTGAATAAAGTTTTTCATTAAAGTGAAGTTTTCTACAATGTATTAACAGTACCGTTGAGTGCCTCGATTGCAGCCTTAGCCGACTTGGAGAAGGCGTTGGCCGTAACGTTGAGCTGCTTGGTGAGCTTGCCGTCGCCGAGAACCTTAACGAGATCCTTCTTGCCGGCGAAACCTGCCTCCCTGATTACATCGAGGGTGATGTCGGTGATGTTCTTCTTGGCAGCGATGTTTTCGAGGTCGGAGATGTTTACGACCTTGTACTCCACCCTGTTGACGTTGTTGAAGCCGAACTTGGGCACACGCCTTGCAAGCGGCATCTGACCACCTTCGAAGCCCCTCTTGCGAGAGTAGCCAGAGCGCGACTTCGCACCCTTGTGGCCCCTCGTGGAGGTGCCGCCCCAACCAGAGCCTTGGCCTCTGCCGAGCCTCTTCTTGGTATGTGTAGAACCTTCTGCGGGTTTTAACTGTGACAAATCCATGATTGAAATTCTTTCTTTTGATTATTCGTTAATATCCTCAATTTTTACGAGATGCTTTACCTTGAGAACCTGACCCATGTTTGCGGGGGTGTCCTCAATGGTAACGCTCTGACCGATTTTCCTGAGACCAAGCGCTGCGAGGGTGGCCTTCTGTGTCTTGGGCCATCCAATCTTGGAACGGATTTGAGTTACTTTCTTCTTCATTTCTGCTAAAGAGTATTAACCGTTAAATACTGTGTTGACGTCCACACCCCTGTACTGAGCGACGGTGTAAGCGTCCCTGAGCTGTGCAAGGGCCTTGAATGTGGCCTTCACGAGGTTGTGCGGGTTGGAAGACCCCTTAGACTTGGCGAGGATGTCGGTGATGCCAACGCTCTCGAGCACTGCGCGCATTGCGCCGCCCGCCTTGACGCCGGTACCGCTCGTTGCGGGCTTGAGCCATACGCTCGCGCCGCCAAACTTGGCCGTCTGCTCGTGGGGAATCGTACCTTTGAGCACGGGAACTTTAATCAGATTCTTCTTAGCGTCCTCGATGCCTTTGGTAGCCGCCACCGAAACTTCGTTGGCCTTGCCGAGGCCGTAGCCAACGGTGCCGTTGCCGTCGCCGATGACCACTATAGCGGCGAACGTGAAAGTACGACCGCCCTTTGTAACCTTTGTAACACGATTGACTGCCACAAGCTTGTCCTTGAGCTCAGCCTCGTTTGCCTTGAATTTCTTTCCTTGTGATAACATAATTCGCTAAAAAATTAAACCACCTTCACGAGCAGCTTCCGCCAAAGACTTGATTCTGCCATGATAGAGATAACCATTCCTATCGAAAACAACATTAGAGTAACCTGCGGCGATAGCCTTCTCGGCGATGTCCTTGCCTACAAGCTTGGCCTGCTCCACCTTGGGAACTTTCTGGTCGGCTATGCTCTTTACCCTCGAGGAGGTTGCGACTACTGTCACTTGTTTAACATCGTCAATTAACTGGGCATAGATGTTCTCGTTGCTCCTGAAGACGCACAGCCTCGGACGCTCCGTAGTACCCTGCACTTTCTTGCGAACGCGGTACTTGATTCTCTGCCTTCTGTCCTGCTTTGATAAAGCCATTTTTCAATGATTTTAGAAATTAAATAATACCCTGTGGCGATTGCTACTTGGAAGATGCTGTCTTGCCTGCCTTCCTGCGGAGCACTTCGTCCACAAACTTGATACCCTTGCCCTTGTACGGCTCCGGAGCGCGGAAAGAGCGAATCTTGGCTGCTACCTGGCCGAGGAGCTGCTTGTCGCAGCTTGTAAGGGTGATGATCGGGTTGGCGCGCTTCTCCGTTACCACGTTCACCTTCACTTCCTCCGGAAGTTCCATGAGGATGTTGTGGGAGTAACCTACGGAGATGTCGAGGAGCTGGCCCTGCGATGTAGCACGGTAACCTACGCCTACCATTTCCTGCTTGATGGAGAATCCTTCGCTTACGCCTTTTACCATGTTGGCGATCAACGCCCTGTAAAGGCCGTGCAGCGACCTGTGCTGCTTGTCGTCGGTGGGACGGGATACCTTGATGTTGTTGTCCTCTACTTCGACTTTGATATCAGGATTCACTTTCTGCCTCAGTTCACCAAGCTTGCCTTTGACGACTACCTCGTGGTTCTTGTCATCTACGGTTACCTGGACTCCTGCCGGAATCTGAACGGGCAATTTACCAATTCTTGACATTTTACTGAATATTATAGCCTAATTAGATTAATAAACGTAACACATTACCTCGCCTCCTACGTTCTGTACCCTTGCCTCCTTGTCGGTCATGATGCCCTTGGAGGTGGACAGGATCGCGATGCCAAGTCCGTTGAGCACGCGGGGCAGCTCCTTGCAGCCTTCGTACTTGCGGAGACCCGGGGTGGATATTCTCTTGATGCCGGTGATGGCGGAGCGTTTGGTGGCGGGGTTGTACTTCAAAGCGATTTTGATAGTACGGTTCTCGTCGTCGAACTTGTAGCTGAGAATGTAGCCCTTGTTGAAGAGGATCTTGGTAATTTCCTTCTTGACTTTGCTTGTGGGCACCTCTACAATCCTGTGCTTAGCCATGACTGCGTTGCGGATGCGGGTCAAGAAATCTGCAATTGTATCTGTCATTTTCTGTTGTTTGATTGAATGTTTTACCAACTTGCTTTCTTAACGCCCGGGAGAAGACCGTTGGAGGCCATCTCGCGGAACTGTATGCGGCTGATTCCGAACATCCTCATGTAGCCCCTCGGCCTGCCGGTGAGCTGGCAGCGGTTGTGGAGCCTGATGGGGTTGGAATTCCTCGGAAGCTTCTGGAGGCCTTCGTAGTCGCCTTCCTCTTTGAGCTTCGCCCTCTTAGCGGCGTATTTGGCGATGAGTTTTGCACGCTTTACCTCGCGGGCCTTCATTGATTCTTTTGCCATTTCTTATTTCTTTTTGAATGGAAGACCAAAATTCTGCAATAACTTGAAACCTTCCTCGTCGGTCTTGGCGGTGGTTACGAACGTGATGTTCATACCCATGATCTTGCTGACCTTGTCGATGTCGATTTCGGGGAAGATAATCTGCTCCTTGATGCCGAGGGTGTAGTTGCCCCTGCCGTCGAGCTTGCCGTTGATGCCGTTGAAGTCGCGGATGCGGGGGAGCGAGATGGCGATGAGCCTCTCAAGGAACTCGTACATGCGGTCGCGGCGGAGCGTTACCATGACGCCGATGGGATTTCCCTTCCTGAGGTGGAAGTTGGAGATGTCCTTGCGCGAGAGAGCGGGCACGGGCTTCTGGCCGGTGATGGCGGCGATTTCAGCCATGGAGTTATCGACAATCTTCTTGTCGGACACAGCGTCGCCGATGCCCTGGTTGATGATGATCTTGGTGAGCTTCGGGCACTGCATTACGCTCTTGTATCCGAACTCTTTCATAAGAGCGGGAATCACCTCGTTCTTATACTTTTCCTTTAAAGATGGTACGTACTGCATTTTACTTTATCTCCTTTTGATCTTTAGATTTTTTTGAATAACGTACTAATCTCTTCACGCCGTTGGAATCCTCCACAACCTTGCGGCCGATGCGGGTAGGCTTGCCGGTCTCGGGGCAGATGAGCATGAGGTTTGAGATGTGGATAGGCGCCTCTTTCTTGACAAAGCCGCCCTCAGTGTTCTGAGCGGACGGTTTCACTGCCTTCGAAACCATGTTGACACCCTCTACGATAGCACGATTCTTTTTTACGAGCACTTGCAGCACTGTACCCTTCTGGCCCCTGAATTCGCCGGAATTGACAATCACTGTGTCTCCTTTTTTGATGTGCAGTTTCATTTTGTTTGTTGTACTTGAAATTAAGTGATTACAAAACTTCGGGTGCGAGGGAAACAATCTTCATGTAACCTGCGCGGAGTTCGCGCGCTACGGGTCCGAAGATACGGGTGCCCCTGAGCTCCCCTTGGTTGTTGAGCAAAACTACGGCGTTGTCGTCGAAACGGATGTACGAGCCGTCAGCCCTGCGGATTTCTTTGTTGGTGCGAACGACAACCGCCTTCGAAACCGTGCCCTTCTTGATGTCGCCAGAGGGCAATGCGTTCTTGACGGTAACGACCACCTTGTCGCCAACAGAGGCGTACCTGCGTCCTGTGCCGCCGAGGACACGTATGCACAGGACTTCTTTTGCGCCGCTGTTGTCAGCTACAGTCATTCTTGATTCTTGCTGTATCATGATTAAATTCTACTGTATTAAAAATACTACTTGGCTTTCTCTACAATCTCCACAAGCCTCCAATTCTTGCGCTTGCTGAGCGGACGAGTCTCCATGATGCGAACGGTGTCGCCGATGTTGCACTCGTTGTTCTCGTCGTGCGCGATGAACTTCTTGGAACGCTGGATGAACTTACCGTACTTTGGGTGCTTCATCTTGCGGTCAACCTGGACAACGATGGACTTCTCCATCTTGTTGCTTACGACGACGCCGATACGTTCCTTCCTGAAGTTGCGCACGAGGCCTTCTTTAACTTCTTCCATTGTCTGTCAATTATTATTGAGCGTTATTAATTACTTGCCTTCGACCTCGGCGATTTCCCTGCTGCGAAGCTCGGTGTTAAGCCTTGCGATGTACTTCCTCTGGTCGCGAATCTTCATCGGGTTCTCAAGGGGGGTGATGGCGTGGTTGAGCTTCATCCTTGAGTATTCCAAGGTGGCCGCCTTGAGCTTCTCCTTCAATTCTGCGGTGGTCGAATCCTTAATTTCCTTGTTTTGTACCGAACTTTTCATTATGCGTTAGTTGTAGGGTTGACATAATCGCGTCTTACGACGAACTTGGTTTTGATTGGGAGTTTCTGCGCTGCGAGACGGAATGCCTCCTTGGCGATTTCGTAGGGAACGCCGTCGGCCTCGAACATGATCCTGCCCGGGGTTACGGGTGCTACGAAGTACTCCGGCTGGCCCTTGCCTTTACCCATGCGGACTTCGGCAGGCTTCTTGGTAACGGGCTTGTCCGGGAAGATGCGAATCCAAATCTGGCCTTCACGCTGCATGTAACGGGAAATGGCCTGACGAGCGGCTTCTATCTGGCGTCCTGTGATCCAAAAATTCTCCAATGCTTTCAATGCGAAAGAACCGAATGCGATGTCGTGTCCCCTCTGGGCGAGACCTCTCATGCGGCCTTTTTGCATTTTCCTGAACTTAGTCTTCTTTGGCTGTAACATTTTAATTACACTTTAAAAAATTTGTAGTTAGACTTACTTCTGCCTCCTCGACTTGTTGAAATTGCCTTTCTTCTGAGTCTTGGCGGCGATGTTGTTGGAGAGATCCCTCTTGCCATAGACTTCGCCTTTGCAGATCCATACTTTGATACCTACGCAGCCTACCTTTGTGTTGGCGACGGCGAGAGCGTAGTCGATGTCAGCCCTGAGAGTGTGCAACGGAATCCTGCCTTCCTTGAAGGCCTCGGTGCGTGCCATTTCTGCGCCGTTGAGGCGGCCCGAAATCACAAACTTGATGCCTTCTGCACCCATCCTCATCGTGGAGCCTACAGCGGTCTTGATTGCGCGCCTGTATGCAATCTTGCCTTCAATCTGTCGTGCGACGTTGTTGGCTACGATTACAGCGTCGAGTTCCTGACGCTTTACCTCAAGGATGTTGATCTGTACGTCCTTCTTGGTGATGTTCTTGAGCTCTTCCTTGATTTTGTCAACCTCCTGGCCGCCCTTGCCGATGATAATGCCCGGGCGAGCGGTGTTGACGGTTACGGTGATGACCTTGAGGGTCCTCTGTATTACAATCTTGGAAATGCTTGCCTTTGCGAGGCGTACATTGAGGTACTTGCGGATTTTGTCGTCTTCGACTATCTTGTCGGAATAGTTCTTGATGTCGTACCATTCAGAATCCCATCCCCTGATGATTCCAAGTCGGTTGCTGATCGGATTAGTTTTCTGTCCCATTATTTTTCTGAATTTTCTTTGTTACCTAACACGATTGTTACATGATTGGATCTTTTCCTAATCCTGTAAGCCCTTCCCTGGGGAGCGGGACGGAGCCTTTTGAGCATCCTCGCTCCATCTACTTTGACTTCCTTCACGATGAGGTCTGCGTCTTCAAAACGCGCGCCTTCGTTTTTGCTGCCCCAGTTGGCGACAGCCGACAGCAAAAGTTTTCTCAACTTGATCGCTGCCTCTTGCGGAGAATACTGCAAGATGTCGAGAGCCTTGCTGACGTTCTGATTCCTGATCAGACCTGCTACAAGGCGCATCTTCCTCGGGGATGTGGGGTTGTTGCGGAGAACGGCGAACGCCATGTCCTTCTTCTGCTCCTTCAACCTCGCAGCCCTTTCTTTTTTCTTGGTCCTATGCTTTACTTCTTCAGCCATTTTTGTATAATGTTTTTTTAAATGGTCTCGTATTTGTTACTACTTCTTCTTGCCGCCGTGCGCCTTGAACATGCGCGTCGGAGCAAACTCGCCGAGTTTGTGGCCCACCATGTTCTCTGTAACGAAAACCGGAATGAACTTGTTTCCGTTGTGCAGAGCAATCGTGTGTCCCACGAAATCAGGAGAGATGATAGAGGCTCTTGCCCACGACTTGATTACCGATTTCTTGCCAGATTCATTCATGGCAACTACTTTCTTCTCGAGCTTGTAGTCGATAAA
Source organism: uncultured Bacteroidales bacterium (assembly GCA_946409405.1). GTDB lineage: Bacteria > Bacteroidota > Bacteroidia > Bacteroidales > UBA3824 > UBA3824. The sequence continues at coordinate 1,261 of CAMJWL010000037.1, read as the reverse complement.
AGGGCCTTTTTTAAGTGAACGACTCATGATTTGTTATGCATTAGTTATTTTTTTCTCTTTCTTCTTTCGATGATGAACTGGTTGGTAATCTTCTTGGGGCTACGTGTCTTGAAGCCCTTAGCGAGAAGACCCTTGCGCGACCTCGGATGTCCGCCTGATGCACGACCTTCGCCGCCGCCCATCGGGTGGTCAACAGGGTTCATAACAACGCCACGGTTGTGAGGCCTGCGACCCATCCAACGGGACCTGCCCGCCTTGCCGCTCTTCTCCAACTCGTGGTCGCCGTTGGAAACGCTGCCGATGGTCGCCTTGCATGTTACGAGAACCAGACGTGTCTCTCCCGAAGGAAGTTTCACTACTGCATATTTGCCGTCCCTCGCAGTAAGCTGCGCATAAGAACCTGCACTTCTTGCGAGCACGCCGCCTTCGCCGGGGCGCAACTCGATGTTGTGGATGATGGTGCCGAGCGGAATGTCGGCGAGGAAGAGCGCGTTGCCGATTTCGGGAGCCGCGTCCTTGCCCGACTCAATCTTCTGGCCTACCTGGATGCCGTTGGGGGCGATGATGTACCTCTTTTCGCCGTCGGCATAGAATACGAGAGCGATCCTCGCCGTGCGGTTGGGGTCGTACTCGATGGTCTTCACTGTGGCTGGGATGCCGTCTTTGGCACGCCAGAAATCCACGATACGGTATTTCTGCTTGTGGCCGCCGCCGATGTAACGGACGGTCATCTTGCCGGTGTGGTTGCGTCCGCCGGACTTTGCATAACCAAAGGTGAGCGATTTTTCGGGCTTGTTAGTAGTGATTTCGCCGAATGTGCTCAGTACCTTACCTCTTTGTCCCGGAGTTGTCGGTTTGAATAATCTTACTGCCATTTTGGATTAGATGTTGCTGTAAAAATCAATCTTGTCGCCGTCCTTGAGGGTGACGATTGCTTTCTTGAAACTTGCTTTCTTGCCTACGATGTAGCCGGCCTTGGTCATACGTGCCTTTACCTTGCCGTCGTATCTCATTGTGTTTACTGCCACTACAGTAACATTGTACATCTCTTCAACCGCCTGCTTGATCTGGTACTTGTTTGCCCTCGGGTCAACGACAAAGGCAAACTGCGCGATGTTCCTTGTGCTGCGGGTGTCGGGGCGACCTTTCTCGTTGCCCTTCTTGCCGGTCTGCACGGTCCTGTTTGCAAGCGCATTGAACTTCTCAGTTACAATGGGTTTTTGTATGATTTCCATTACTTTTGTGCGTTTTTTTTCGTTAC
>CAMJWL010000036.1 GCA_946409405.1 uncultured Bacteroidales bacterium | reverse complement strand
AAGAGACGCCGCCGGATAAAGTCGATTGCCGTTGCGCTGGCAATCAAGACCAACTGCCCTGCCAAGATAAGTTGGATAAGGTTTAAATCCTTGTTTTCTATGCCATTATCTACAACCGATTGCATCAAAAACGGCAATGCAAACTGTATCAAACAGCCAGTTATAAGCCCCAAAAATATCTGGAAAAAGAGTTTCCGATACTGTTTTATGTAGCCGAAAAGAAACGAGAACGAGCGTTTCCCCTTTTGTTCTTCTTTTGGCGAATCGGATTGGTAAAACTGAGGGTTGGGCGTAAGAAACATCACGACACCTTTTTCCTCGCCGTTGGAACGTGTTGAAATCCAGCCTTCCAGAAAATCGTCTTCGTTGTAATCGATAACACCCACACCAGGGTCATAGACGCGGAATCTTGCGCCGTTTCGGGATATTTTGTCTAATACTACAAAATGATTTTGCCGCCAATGAAGGATTGCAGGCATTGGAGCGTTTTTCAGGGCTTTGAGGTTGCTGCGACCGCATACAGCGTGAAGTCCAAGTTTTTCGGCAGTCTGCGCAAGTCCGAGCAGCGACATTCCTTCGGCATCAGACTGTGCGTATTGCTCCAAAAACTCAATGGAATAATCCCGTCCGTAATGGCTAAAAACCATTGACAGACAGGCTATTCCACATTGCATTGCATCGTGTTGGATGGTGAGTTTCATAGGTTACATTCTTTCTTTTTCGTCGTTGCCGGCACCGGTGCCTTTGTATTTTGATTTGGCTGGGTTGAGTTTGTATCGGATTGAGAGTTCTATTTTACGTGTGTCAGAATACTTTTTTATGGTACATTTTCGGATGTTACCGTACATATTAAAATGCTGTTTTGCAGTCTTAAACACATCGTCGCACACTAATGACACCGTCCAATTATCAAAGACTTTGGATATTTCGCAGTTGCAGATGAAATTATTGTCAATCCAACCAAGTTCGTCATCTCCGGCGGTGGAGTATCTTAACACGACACTTGCAGTGGTCTGCCAGGGCATTTCAAACAAATTACTTAACCTAATTATCCCGTATGGTTTATCAAAGACTTTTTTTTCGCCGCAGAACACAATCGACATATCCTGACAAAAGACGGACGCTGACACATTGGGTCTGAAAAAGCCAAATGTCGGCGTATATGAAATTGTGGTCTGAAACTGATGAAACTTGTCGTAATTCTCAGGTTTTACGAGCGAAGCCTTCAAATCGTAGCCATACGTAGTATAAGCATCGTAGATGTAATCAAAATTGATAAGGAAGTCAGCCATCAAAGACAAATCTTTATAGACAATATTTACGCAAAAATCGTCAAAATATGAAGGTTTCAGACGCGGATTTCCTGTTTCATAAGCATAACTATTTACAAATCCTAATTGATTACCAAGTTGGTCATAACACGGGCGTTGCACACTGCGGTCGTAACTCAGCGAAAAGTCTGTCTCGCCCAGCGAAAAATCAAACGCTATTGACGGAAACAAATTGTGATATTTGCGGCAATACTCGTTCTGTTTGATTTCGAACTCATAATAATTGCTCCTTACAAATTCGTACCTCAATCCAAACGAAAATCCCCAGTTGTCAAACTCTTGGCTCACCTCGCTGTATATTGCCGAATTACATTCTTTGACACGACAGTTGGAATTGTTGGCAGCATTTTGCAAATATTTGCAGATGCCTTTTCTGTTTACAAAACTATGCTCGGTGCCAATGCTGATTTCACCGTTGAATATGTCTTTACAAGCCTCTGTTTTAAATGCATTTAGCAATGCATTGTTTTTTTCGTTGCAATCCATCGCTATCGGTTCTACTGAGGGGGATGTCGTATTTGGAGAATCTGTTGCTTTGGCTGTCTCTGTAATTTTGTAGCCGTAGTCCGAATAATTATACATTGCGTCGTAATCAATTTCGTAATTCCACGACAGCATACTACCTGAACAATAAGCGTTTGCAAGATGATATTCTGACTTGTTGCTGCCTGTATTTGCGGTAAAAAGATTGTCGTACAATGTGCCGTCCTGCCACAATGCCATTTCTGCAAATGATTCTATATCACTATTAGCAAAGTTGTTGGAATATACAAAACCTATGGATTTTCCGGATTTGAAATCGTAATTCGTGCCGACTTTTGCAGAAACAGGTTTGTAGCGATTGTAATTGTCATCATCTGTCAACATATTGTAGTACGAACTTATAAAAGTTTCGTCGGTTGAAAGCACGTTTTCCTTATATTTCTTGTCGGAATAGCCAACAGACGCAAACATATCGAGATTTTTGTGTCGATAGTTAAGTTTTATATTGTCAGCAAAGTAACATTTATACTGATAACCTCCAATTAGTTTGTTGTCCACCGAAAAACCTTCGCCAGTAGGGGCAATGGTGTTGATTTTAAGCACCGCCTTTACTTCCGAATCGTATTTTGCACCGGGATTGGTTATCAACTCGATGTTTTTGATGTTGTCGGGCAAGAGTTGATAAACCTCCGCCAAGTCCCTGATTTTCCGATTGTTGATATACACAAGTGGTGCACCCTTGCCAAGCACGGTAAGTGTTTCGTTTTGGGAGACAACGCCAGGTACTACATTCAGTACATGCTGAATGTCAGACAGTTTAGCAATCGGTGTGCCGCCAATGTTAGTTACCATAGCATCGTTTTTGATTTGAATTTTCTGACGCTCGGCAATGATGTTAATTTCGTCAAGCAATAAGTCTGTTTTTTTCAAAACAATAGTTGGCATATTATCTTGCGAACCATCATAGTAATAGTCCTCAAAACCTATGCAACAGACCTTTAATAAACCATTTTTTACGGTTTTTAAAGAAAAATTGCCGTCGATGTCCGTGATTGTTCCAGAAACTACCGTAGAGTCGCTATAATTCAACATTACAACGTTGGCGAAAGGCACACCATTGTTGCTTTCGTCAGTCACCCACCCTGAGATAACTGATTGAGAATATGCCGTTAAAGAAAGAGTGCACAGCATAAATAATGGAAGAATTCGGCTCATTTTATTAAGATAACATTTTTGGACAATTAGGGTCGGGATAATACCATTTATCCTGACCATATTCTTTGATTATGTCACGATAGCAGACCTGTTTTAAAGATCTACATTCGGAAAAATCTTTACAATGACGACATAATGAATCCTCAGGAATTTCTTCCTGTTTAATACAATAAATAGATTTGGCTTTTTCCGAAGTCCAAATTTCTTGCTTTCTATTGTTTCCATTTTCTGAAATTTTTTATGCGTTTGTTTACTGTGGCAGACCGCTTGGCCTTCGCGGTCTGCCTGTTGACTGTATGTTTTAATATTAAAACGCTTTGCCTACTCTATTACGGCTTTTCGGCACTCCGCCGCTCCATTTTCATAAAACGGAGAAAATCCTTACCTTTTACTTGCTGCCGGGGAATACCACGATGATTGGTGGCTTGCCGGGGACGGGGATTCGTTTGCCGACTGGCTCACGCGAACCTGGTGGCCAGATTCCCGACATAAACAATGCGGCAACGAATAAACAGCTGAAAATCTTTTTCTTCATTTTGTGTTCGCTTTTGTTGTTTTGTCTGGTGCAAAGTTACATCAAAAAAAACATCTGTCAAGCCCCTGTTGCATGGCAAAATTTGCAAGCACATCAAAATCAAACGATTGCAATTTTACAATAGGCAAAAATGCAACAAAATTCCGTATATATTGCACGTATGCATCATTTGTTGCACCGATGAAACAATTGTTGCATCAATGCAATGTTTTGAAATTTGGACATTTAACTAAAAAATATTACCTTTGCAACAAATTAAATGAACACAAATGAAAAAGTTAAATACAATTATAAAAATTCTATTAATTATTACATTAACCTCGTGTTTTGAAAAAAATACAGGATTGTATCAAATAATTGCCGATGTTGATACCCTCATCCGCCAAAATCGAAGGGACACCGCAATGGCAATTTTTGGAACGCTTGACATCACGAATGCCAAGCAAAACGAGATCGCATATTACAACATCCTTGCGAATCGTCTGAAAACAATCGACAAAAAACACATCGATTCCTTATTGCGCATTTCTGAAAACTATTACAAAACGACAAACGAAAATAGCAAACTTTCCGAAGTATATCTATGGAAAGCGACGCGTTATTTCAAAGATAAAGACATGTACGACAGCGCATTGTACTTTTGGAGAAAGGCCAACAAACTTGCACTGGAAGCAAACGACTATTACCTTTCTGCACAAATATATTACCTGAAAGGCATATTCCACATATACGAGAGAAATTTGGCTAACGCAAAGGTTGCCAACGAATTACAAATGTCATATGCTGAAAAATCGAAAAACAAAAGACAAATTGCGTATGCCACTTTGGACAAGGCAATCATCTATAAAGACCTAAATGAGACAGACAGCGCAAAAACATGGCTACGGCTTGCATTGCTGTCCGCAAACGACATCGAGCCATACGACATGGCTTTTATATACAACGCATTAGGCGAATTAACAGACAGTGAAGACAGCATGATAGCGAAAGATAATTTCCTAAAAGCATTGGAAATATACCCAATCATCCCGGCGCAAGTCAACATTGCAAAAATCTATTTGAGCGAAAATAATTTCGCACAAGCAGAAACAATATGCAACAAAGGTCTTCAATACGAATGGCCAGAAACGAAAATTGATTTTCTAAAAATCCTCTGCCAATGTAAACGGCTTCAAAATGACAATGACGCAGCTATTAACATCCAAGACAAGATTATCTCCGAAAAAGATTCCATCATAGAAATCTTAAGCACTGAAAACAAGCAAATTGCATTAAGGCAATATAACAATTTAAAAAGTATGCAGCCCGACGATGAGACAAATCACACGCTTCTTATCCTGATTGCATTGTTTGTGGGTGTTATTATATGTGGCGCATACTACCACCGTACAAAGCAACGCAATCTCCACAATGAAATCAACAACCGAGACAATGAAATACAAACTCTCAAACAGAGATTGGCAGAGGAAAATACCAAAACAAACGCATTTGTAGCATCTGGCGAAAAACTATACAAACATATTATCAGCAACGGTTCTATAGTTTCATGGACACCCGACGACATGGTAAACTTCATAGAATATTACAGGACGCTTAAACCTGAATTTGTCAAAACATTGGAAAACGAATATCAAAAACTAACACCGCGCTACAAAATAATCCTCATCCTCGAAGACCTTGGCAAATCAATCGACGAAATCCAACAAATAATGTCGTTTGGAGAATCCTCGTACCGCAGCGCGAAATCCCGCATCAACTCGCAGAAAAAATAATTACTTAAATTGAAGCCCAATAATAAAACAAAAATCAGGAAAGAACCAAATCCTCCCTGACTTTCTTTGTTGCAACAAATATCTAAATTAAGCCTTGATTAAGCGGCCTTAGCGAGCGAGTTGACGTGCTTAGCCAACTTAGATTTGAGGTTAGCCGCCTTGTTCTTGTGGATGACATTCTTCTTGGCGAGCTTGTCGATCATTTTAGATACCAAGGGGAGCGACTTCTCAGCCTCCTCCTTGTTGTCGCATGCGCGGAACTTGCGTACTGCGTTGCGCATTGTAACCGCGTAGTAGCGGTTGTGAAGCCTGCGGGCTTCATTCTGCCTGATTCTCTTCTTTGCAGATGCGTTATTAGCCATTGTTCTGTTACTTTTATTATTAGTTAACTAAATTATTTTCATTGTATTAACGATACATGCCCGTATGGACATTTTCAGACTGCAAAATAAACACATTTTATCCAAATAACCAAAAAAAAATTCATAAAGTCGAAATTTTTTTTTAATATTGCGCCCTGAATAGTTGTAAGGCACATTTTTTATTTACCATAATGACCAAGATAAGCATAATAACGGTAGTTTTTAACAGCGAAAAGTACATCCGCCGCACCATCGAGAGCGTGGTTGTGCAGGATTACCCCGCGCTCGAATATATAATAATAGACGGCAACAGCAAAGATTCCACCATGCAGATAGTAGCCGAATACCGCGACCGCATCGCACACATAGTTTCCGAACCCGACAAGGGTCTTTATGATGCCATGAACAAGGGGTTGCGCCTTGCCACGGGCGATTATGTGCTGTATATCAACAGTGGCGACGCGCTTTCGTCGTCCACGCTGCTATCCGACATATTTGGCAACCTTCCCGCCGACAGCGACGTCATCTACGGCGATACGCAGATTACCGACGAGGACGGCAACATCGTCCACAGCCGCCGTCATCGTCCGCCCGAACACCTCTCGTGGCGCGATTACAAGCGCGGGATGCTGGTGTGCCATCAGAGTTTCATAGCAAAGAGGTCGCTCTGCTGCGAGTACGACACCAATTACCGATATGCGGCAGATTTTGAGTGGTGCTTGAATATATTGTCTAAGGCGAAGGTGGTCTCTAACTATGGCAAAGTGATTTCGCTGTTTATGGACGGCGGGCAGACCAAGCGCACCATTGTGCCGGGGTTGAAGGAGCGTTACCGCATCATGTGCAAGTATTACGGCAGGGTGAAAGCCACCTTCTGGAATTTTGTGCTTGGTGTCAAGTTTGGCTGGTGGATGATGTGGCACAAGTGGTTTTAACATGGAGTTAACATACATTAAGAACAATTCAAACCGATTAACAAAAACACTTTGTATCTTTGCAGCGTGGAAAAGGAAAATGGAGAAGAATTGTTTTTTTTCATATATTGGTTTAAGTTGATATTAGTAATTGTACATGGGAGGTTCGTGTGTGGGCCTCCCTTTTTTTTGATGTTAGAAGATATGTATCTGTATAATGAGATATTTGAGCGGTCGTCGGTGCTGCTTGGCGAGGAAGCCATGGAGCGCGTAAGGGCGGCGCGGGTGATAGTGTTTGGCGTGGGCGGCGTGGGGTCGTGGTGCGTGGAAGGGCTTGTGAGGACGGGCTTTGAGAATATTACCATCGTGGATTTTGACGTGGTTTGCCCCTCCAACATCAACCGTCAGGCGATGGCCTCTACCGCTACCGTTGGCGTGCCAAAGGTGTTCGCTATGAAGGAGCGATTGCTACAGATTAATCCCAACGCCAATATCACCGCCATCAACGGCGCGTACAACGAAGACACCGCCGCGCAATTCCATCTGGAAGACTATGACTATATCGTGGATGCCATAGATTTGTTGAAAGACAAGATGAGGCTCATTATCAATGCCTGCAATACCGACGCGGTGTTTTATTCGTCGATGGGCGCGGCATTGAAGACCGACCCGTCTAAGATACGCACGGCGGAGTTTTGGAAGGTGCAGGGGTGTCCGCTTGCACGGGCGTTGCGCAATAAGATGAAAAACACACACGAATTTCCGGCGCGAAAATTCACGTGCGTTTTCAGCGACGAACAGCCCCTGCAGCGGCAACAGAAAGGCTCATTGGTGCATATTACGGCGATTTTTGGATTGACGATTGCGGGGATGATTGTTAGGCATCAAATCTCGTCAGTTCCTCGTTGACTTCCGCCGGCTGTATGTCGATGCTGTCTATGCGCGCCCATGCCGGGCCTTTCTTGCAGTAGTCTATGAAGTCCTGCAAGCCCTGCTCTTCGCCTTGCGCCTCGATATACACAGAGCCGTCGTCGAGGTTCAGAAATTTGCCCGCTATGCCGTAGTCTTGTGCGGCGAGGCGGGCGTAGTGTCGGTAGCCCACGTTCTGAAGCCGTCCGTTTACTTTTATGGTAACAGCCTTAATCATTTTATTTAGTTTTTTTTATGTGATACACTTTAAGTTGCTTATTAAGTTCATGTTCGTTGTGCATTGGCAGCAAGGCGTTTAGCACTGTGTGAAATTTTTGCGAGTGGTTCATCTGTACGGTGTGCACGAGTTCGTGCAGCAGTACAAGGTCTATGAGTTCGCTCGGGAGCATCATCACGTAGCACGATATGCGTATCTGCTTGCGTCCATTGCAACTGCCCCATCGCGTGGCGGCGGTGGTAATAGTTACCCCCTCAAAATACAGACCATTTGTGTCGGCTAATTGTTGCAATCTCTGAGGAATATATTTTGCGGCACTGGCGCGGAGAGCGCGGGTCTGTTCGGGATTTACGGTTATCTCTTTTCCGGTAGGCTTGGGAGCGCGGTGGCTCACCTCGGAGATGGCGCGGCGTATCCAATCCACGTTGTGGAGGATGTAGTTTGCCGCCTGGATTTTGGCGGTGCGCGGCGGGCAGGTGAGGGTTATCGTGCAGTCTTGATGCACGATGAGCCTTATGGTGCGCGACGCACGGTACTCCCTTACGTTGATATTGAGACCCTCGTGGGTCAGTATGTATCTTTTTAGTTGGATTGGCATGGCGTATTTTTTGCAGGGACAAAAGTAAGCATTTTTTCAAAAAACGCATACTCCAAATCAAAATGTTTTGCTAATTTTGCATCGTCAAACAATCATTTAACACCGAATTAAACGAATAAAACAAAAATATTTATTAAACTAATAAATTAAAAATCAACAAGTTAATTTTTAATTTTACGAATTTAACGAATACACTTCTGCAATTTTTATATTCGTTTAATTCGGTGTTAAAAAGTTATTATAAACACTAAAAAAAATTATGGACATGAAACAAATCTTTTGCTTGAAGACATTGCTCGCGGTGGTGCTGCTATTGACATCGTGCGGCAAGAATGGCGGCGGCGACGATCCTGACGACGATCCTGACGACGATCCCGACGACGACGTTTGGGTGTATGACCCTGTGCAGTATTCGCTCAAAATAACGCCACCAATTCCCTTCACCGAGGCGGACGTCGCAAGACCGCTCACTATTGACATCTTTCACGGATACCTCAGTGGCAAGTTGCAACTCCAAAATACCGAAGGTTTGTTTTCCGGCACGTTGGAGGTGTATGCTGGAATGCCGTCGGATTTTCTTGTAGATGGCTATTTGATTGTGCCGTGTGCTGCCGTGGTTAATCCCAATGTTGACACTGTGTCGCTCGACAGTTTGAAGGTCAAGTGCGGGCATGAATACCGTATTATGTTTCAATATGACAACCCTGACACCGTGTATATCAGTGATAGTAAATGCTACTACGAGTTTTTGATGTCGCCGTTGCAGCATAGTCTCAAAGTAAACGACAAGGATTACGCCATGAGCAAGGACGGCAAATTGTGGTTTGCTATGGAGCCGTATGAGCCGTTGGTAACCAACTTCTTCGAAGTGTCAGCATACGATGCCACAAGCGGTGTGCATACAGTGGATCGCAGTGGTTTCGTGGATCTTGGCATCAGCAACACCCTCTGGGCAGACAAGAACATCGGCGCGACAAATTATAATGACTATGGCTCGTACAGCGCGTGGGACAAGTGCGCGTCTTTGGTGAGTGCGCCCGTAGAACTGCCTCGTGGCGGCGACGACGAGCAGAGCGATATCAAGCAACTATACGACAAGTGCCACTGGGTGTGGGGCAAGATGGACACCGTGAGCGGATATTATGTATTTGGGCGCGGCGGCAGCGATATCGAGAGAGACCCTTACATCTTTTTGCCGGCGGCTGGCAGAATGGTTGCCGGAGAGGTTAAGACGGACGGGGCATTGGGCAATTATTGGACGGTAACAATGAATACTGCGGCTTCCAACAGTTCGTATGGCCTTACCTTCGACGAAGACGGCGTAAATCCTTTGGCAATAGATGCGCGAGACGCGGAGTTTGCGCTACGTCCCATACGCCGCACCAATTATGGCGGCACAAGTGGCGGTGGAAGCCAAGGCGGCGACGACCAAAAGGCAGGGTATGTGCCGCCGTATTTCCCGTACAAGGCTTACGACATCGGCAAGGTGGTGGCGTGGTACGGGCATCTGTATTATTATGCAAAGGAGAATAGTTACCGTTTTGTGGCGTTGTATCTGTTTGACGATGGCACATTTGTATCAGCCGTCAATAGTCGCAGTGCCTATACTGGCACCACTACATCCGAGGTGGACCTTACTGGCACATACGAAATCACATCCGCCTCCGACTCCATCGACTACGCCAATATGACCGCCACCGCCACGATAGCCCAGATGCAAAATACAACTACGCATCTCAGTGTAACAGGCGGCGTGTGTGAGATATACGGTGTCAATGAGACATTCTATCTGGAACCGATGGACTATTTGCCGAGGTGAATTATTTTACAAAATATTTGTTTTGCCGTTTCGTGAAAAAAACTTACCTTTGCGGCAATCGGTTTACTAATTTGTTAATTAAAATGAAAGCAAACTATTACTTGAATATGTTGCTTGCTGCGCTGCTGCTATTGGCATCGTGCAACAAGAGCGACGACAATAATAGCGACCCCAACGAGGGTGGCGAGGGCAACAAGACCATATTTATACAGAGCATACCGTATTCGTTGACGGTAAGTGGCGACAGCACGTTGTCTAAAGTAGCCTACACCGAGAGCGAAGACGGCTCCAAGATAAATATTTCTTTTACCAAAGAGGACGTAGCCAAGCCGCTTGTGATGACCATCACGGGCGACAACGTGAGCGGCACATTGACGCTGCAAAACGTCAACGGCGAGTTTTCAGGTACGATAGATGTGCCGTTGACTGCGCCAGACACCTTGCTGCTGACCGGCACTATCGAAATCCCCGCCGCTGGAGAAGAGGACGACGACTGCTCCAACATCTCGCTTGCCGACGTGATGAAGAAGTGTGGACACACATACACTGTAAAATTTGAGTATCGTGGCGAAAAACCTGTATATCTTACAGATAGCAAGGCTTACTTCGAGTTTAGGATGTCGCAGTACCAAAGGTGGATGCGCATCAACAACCGCAAATATACAATGAACAAGGAAGGCAGGCTGTGGCTCGCCGTTGACGAAAAGACTTCCGTTGTTACCAATTTTTACCGCCGTGCATACGAACAGGTGAAGGGCGGCAACCTTTATGTAATCAACCGCGTAGGTTTTGTGGATCTTGGCATTCGCAACATCCTGTGGGCAGACAAGAACGTTGGCGCGGAAAATATGTGGGAGTTTGGCTCTTATTACGACTGGGAAGACGCAGTGAAAAGTGTTACGCTGCCATTGGAATTGCCAAGTGGCGGCGAAGATGGTGATGATTCCAATGATTTTTGGGTGCTGTGTCAAAATACTACGCACGTCTTTGCCGAATATAATGGAGTACCAGGAGTTTATTTCCTACTTCCTGGCTGTGAGGTTTCGGAGAATGATTTGGATAACAATCCATTTATTTTCTTTCCGGGAGCAGGTGCTTTGACCGGCGGCTCGCGTACCTCCGTAAACAACTGTCTGTATTGGTCGTCAAAAGAATACGACAAAGCAAATGCCTACCGTCTCTTTGCGCGTGATGGCTGGATAGAGACCGACAGCAGGATTCACAAATCGTCTGTCGGTGCATTTTCGGCGCGACCTATCAGGCGTAGCAACAATCAGGACGAGGAAGGCAAATATAACGAGGAGTTTAAAACTCTTGTGGCGTTTTTCCCGACGGGATATGAAAACAAGAATGTCTCTGCGTGGTACACCTACAAGGATATAATGCAGAGCGAAGAATGGGCTTTGTACCTCTTTGACGACAATACATACATCGCCACACTACATCGGGTGCAAAAGGGACAGAGGGTGCTATATAATGCTGGTACTTTTAAGGTGGACGGCGATATAGACCCTGATTACAATGATTTTGAGACTACATTTTTATTAGGTGTTAGCGAAATTCCTGTGGAATTTAGTGGCGGCAAATGTACTTTCCTCGAAAAGCGTTTTGTGCGAGAAACCGGTGCTGTGCCGGACGCTACCGAATTGACCAAAGACAATACCAAGGCAAACATGATTTATTTCCCGCCTGTTTTGACTTTGGATAGGGTGGCGGCTTGGTACAAACAGGCGGAGGTCGTCAACAATGTATTCTTAGTATTATATATATTATACGACAAGACTTTCTATGTATCCACCTGTCAGGTAAAAGATGGTGAACAGCGCGGTTCGCTACTGGCTAATGGTACACTCAAGGTAAAAGATGGAAACGAAATGGATTATATGAATGTTGACATGGAGGCTACGGCCTTCAATGTTGGTATGGAGATGGACCCCATTCATTTAGATGTTGCCATAAGGAACGGCAAGGCAACCATATACGGTGTTACTATGGAACTTCAAGATCTCGCCTCGTTGTACGAATTGATTGGAGATTAGTCTCTTTAATTGATGCAGTAGCCGCCAATCAATATGTCGTCGAGTTGGTTGCGGGAGCCGCGCCACTCGTCGAAGGCGACGTTGAGGAGTTGTGCCTGTTCGGATGCCACCTTGGTCTTGGAGTTGATGTCCACGAGCAGGTCGCGGAAGCGACGGGAAGTAAATTTGCCTTTGCCGTCATTGCTCAGTTGGTCTTGGAACCCGTCTGTAAACATGTAGATATAGTCGCCGTGCTGCACTTCTATCTCGCAGTCTTGGAATGATTTCATGCGGGGGTAGATGGCTATTGGGTTTTTGACCGCCTTGTATTCTGTAAGTTCGGTGCCGCGCATGAGGTACATTCCGTTGTCCGCGCCGGAAAATAGCATTTTCATAGTTTTGAGGTTTAGCACGCAGATTGCCATGTCCATGCCGTCCTTTTGATCGAGGGGGTTGGTGGTCTGTTTGAGTGTGGAGATGATGCGGCGGCGCATTTCTTCGAGGATTTGGGCGGGGGAGGCTTTTTCGCCGAGTTCCACGCTTATTTCGTTGAGGAACGCCACGCCGAGCATGCTCATAAACGCGCCCGGTACGCCGTGTCCGGTGCAGTCGGCAACGGTGAATATTACGGTGTCGCCTATGCGCTTCATCCAGTAGAAGTCGCCAGATACGATGTTTCTGGGTCGCCAGAAGAGAAACACGTCTTGGAACGATTCTTTGAGGATTTCGTTTGACGGAAGTACGGCGTTCTGTATCAGTTTTGCATAGCGGATACTGTCTGTAACCGACTTGTGCTGTTTTTCGATGTCGTTTTTGAGTTCCTGGATGTGCTTGCGGTCCTTCTCTATGGAGAGGCTCATGTCCCAGAGCATCTTGTTGCGGTCGGTGAGTTCGCGCTGCTGCTGTTCGAGTTTTCTCTGCTCAATAACAAGGTTTTCGGTATTAATGAGTTGCGATGCCTTGCTTACAGTTTTGGTTTCTTTGCATGGTTCGTTCAACTTGTTGTTGAGGTCTTCGTTGATGATGTTGAGTCGGCGGATTTCGCCGTCGGCTTCGCGGAGTTGCGTGTTGTAACGTTTTTCGTTGCGGCGCACGGCGCGGAGGATTAGTTTCTTGCGCTGAATGATGGAGTAGGCGAGAGCCGCTGCGAGAGCCACCGCCACTGCTATCAGTATTATGTCGAGTATAGAGAGTTCCATGATGTTATTCGATGTTAAGTTTGTTGAGATCGTCGATGTGGTATATGTATATTGCCTCGCCGAATTGGTTTCGGGAGCCCATTTGTCCTACGTTGGTCGAAAAAATCCTCGCCATATATACGTAGAATTTTCCGTTGTGGTCTGGCACTACCGCAAAGGGCATCACGCCGCCTTCGAGCGATATTGTGTATGTGGTCAATTCTTTTTTTGTCTCGGCATCGATCACAACTATTTTGCCGGTTGTAGATGTAAGACTGCTCATTACATCGTTGAGACTGAAATAGTCGCTGTATGAGGGCGTAGTGAAGCCAGAGATAATGAGTTTGCCGTCGTATTCCGTGAGGTTGTACACCTCATTTTGCTCGTATGAGGGGTAATGGTATATTACGCTGCCTTTGGAATCGAGTTTTGTGATTATGCTGGCTGTTACGCTTGTGCTGTCGTTGGCGATTTCTATGTTGCCTGTGATGGCGTATGCGTGGGTGTACGTGTTTGTGGCTGCGTCTTTGATGTTTATTATCTTGTCAAACAAGATTGGGGTGCTGCCGTAGTTGAGCATTTCGCCGGATGTGGAATATACGTAGAATTCGTGTGTGCTTTCTGCAGCGTCTGTGTTGAGCAACATTATGTTGCCGCATATATTGTATGCTATGAAGTCGTCGGAGACACTCATGTGGAGGTATGGAAACTCAACTTCTTCCGTCAGGTTAAATTGGCTGTCGTAGATGGACATTACGGGGTTGTCGTTGTGTATGATGGCGAATCTGCCGTCGTTGAGCGGTACGCCGTCTATAAAACGGTCGTCGAAGAGTATGTCTGTGTGTCCGTCGATGTACACGCCCGACTCAAACTTAGACACGCCGAGCCCGCCGGAGTGTGTCCTATATTTGAAGAATATTTCTCCATTGTCGGTGTAGTCGATGGTGCTGACGTAGTCGTCGTCGTCGAATTTGAGTTCGCTGTTGAGTTCGCTGCCAAGGTAGTATGTTAGTTTTGGCGACTTGGTTACGGTGCCGTCCGTGGATATTTTTACAATGTGGTACGACGATTCGGCTTGCGGCTGGTCTGGCGTCGTGGTGTGTTCGCCCTCAGATGCGTTTGCTTCGCTGTTGGGTTGTTCGTGGTTTTGAGTTTTGCCGCCTCCCTGAGTTTTGCTGGAGGTTGCATTGTCTGCCACGATGGTGATTATGGAGCCGTCGGGCAGCAGGTACGGCTCTACCTGTGCGGTTATCGGGATGGTCTTAATCTCCAGTTTGTCTTGGCGGACGTACTGGATGTCGTCGTCGGATTTGCATGACGCGAGCACCGACAACGCTATTATTAATAGTATGTATGTAGTTGTTGTCTTCATTGTCGTAATGATTTTTTTTTAGTGTCCGTAGCCGTATTTTGCTATTGTCTTGTACCCCAGATTCACTTTGATGCCTATCATCGCCGAGAGTTCCATGACGTGGAAGATGTCTGGGATGTACATCTTGTCGTATGCGAGGTCGTTGTTAGAATATGCCGCCTTGGGGTTGTTGAAGGGCTTGATTTCGCCCGCTATGCCGAGGTCGCCAAATATCGTGATGCGTCGGTAGTTGTAATTGATTCTTGCGCCGCCAAGTAATGCCACGTTGAGGCGTGTCTTGTCGTCGAGGTCGTGGGTCTTTTCGTCTGCCTCGTATCTGCGCTCGCCGGGAGTCTCCGTGTATGCGGTGTAGGTGGATTGGAGGATGTATTTTGCCGATGCGCCAAGGTAGATGCTCGGCACCCATTTTTGATGATCTTTGTGCGCCCAGTATGCTTCTACGCGCAAGGGTACTGAGAGTATCTTGTTGCTTTCGGCGTAGTGGAAGATGGAGCGTTCTGTTCTGTCGATGCTGCGCGTAAAGTGATATACCGTGTATGTGGGTGCTACCGATACGGAAAGATACTTGCTCGGGTGGTATTCGAAACCCAGTTGTACGGTCTCCGAGTTTTCGTTTTCGTATGATGGCTTCATGGAGGTGATTGTGTCGGTGATTACATGCACGGTGTCGATTACCGGTATCGCTATTACCTGCCCCACGCTAATCCATATTGAGAATTTTGGCGCGGTGTAGTAGTTGGATACGATTTCCTTGAAAGGAACCGGGTCGCCGCTCTTGGGTTTGTAGAATGGGTTTTTGCCGAGGAAGTGCGTTGCCGCGCTGTCGGCTTCCTCGTTGTATTCCATCTCCTTGTATGATGCGATGGTGTATTTCTGGCGGTCTGCCTCGTCGTCTTGGTCGAGGTGGAAGTTTTCGCGGATAGACTGCGATAGCGAGATTGCCTCGTAGTATTTGCCGGCAAGGTAGAGGCGTTGGAGCGTTTGCATCTGTTCGCCGAGGTCTTCGTTGGAGAAGGCGTGTAGCGATGTGGTGTCTAAGACGACTTTCTGGTTCGCTTGCGGTGCTACGGGCGGGGTGCGCCGGTGCGATGCGGTGTCGGATGGCGAGGATATGTCGTCGGATATTACGTTGTTGTACAGCGGCGAGTCGTTCTGGGCGGTGCCGGTGATGTGCGCCGCCGTCAGGATGATTGCCGTGAGTAATATGTTGTATAATAGGTGTTTCATCATCGTGTGGTAGGGGGTTATTTTTCCGAAAAATCGCGTCCGAGAATCATGTCGCGTTCGCTCTGCGATAGTGGCGAGAGGTACATTGATTGCAGGGTGTTGGCGTATGTGGTGATGTCGGTGTCCCAGAAGTGCAGTTGGTTGTCGTCTGTGAGGGCAAACAGTACGCCTTTGTCGTTGAAAAACATCGACTTGACTTTGCTCTTGCCAAGGCTGTGCTCCTCTATGGTGATTGGTGTGTCGTTGAGGTCTTTGGCATTGTAGAGGAGTATGCGCTTGTCTGCCGAGGAGAGGGCGAGTATGCCGGTCTTGGGGTCGTAGAGCATGTTTTCGAGTTTGGTGTGTCCGGCGGCCTTGTTCTCAGCCACTTTGCCGGTGTTGAGGTCGATAAACTGGATGTTGCCGTCGCTGTAGCATATTGCAAGGCGGTTGCGGCTGGCGATGGGGGTCATCTTAAACGCGCTTTTGCCGGTGGAGCGGGGGAGGAGGCGTGTCTCCTTGTTTCGGGCGTAATCCCACTTGATGAGGCTTCCGTCGTGGCATAGCACGTATGCAATGCCGTTGCCGGCGCAATATACGTCGGTGAGCCGCTGCGAGAAGTCTTTTGTTTTGTCGCCTGACGGATCGCCTGATGTGGGTACGATGGCCACGGAGCCGTTGTTGTACGCCACGGCGCATGTGCTGCCGTCGGGCGAGAGTGATGCGTTGCGCACGTAGTCGGTCTTTACGGGCAGTGGGATGCGGGTCTTGTTTGGTATGTTGGCAAGGTATGATGTCTTGTTTTTGAGCGAGTATATCACGTAGTTTGGCGAGGCAAACACGGCTGTCTCCACGGGGAGTTTGTCGGGGGTGTCGTCGTTTGTCATGATGCGCTGCGTCTTGCCGCCCGGCAAAATTTTGTATTGGGAGATTACGGCGTCCTCGTCGATGGTGAGGATGCAGCCGTTCTTGTCTATCGCGATAGATTTTTTGGTGGAGTTGTCGAGTTCGAGCGGCGTTATGATGCCGTTTTGCTCAAGCGAATAGAGCATGGCGTCGTATAGTTCGGCGTTCTTCTTGGCGTTCATGCCGCTCTCCTGGCTTATTTTGTATGCTTCGTTGGCAAGGCGGAGGTTGAGACGAGTGTCCTCGTACTGGTTTTTTGCCTTCATTGCAAGGGTGTTGCAGAGCGTTATATAATAAAGGCGTGATGCGGAGTCTTTGGCTTGCTCTGCGTCCCTCTGTGCTTGCTTGGCGTCGTTTTCTGCCTTTTGGGCGTCCTTGCGTCGTTGTTCGGCGAGGTCGGCACTTTTTACGGCGCGCTCTTCGCTTTTTTTGGCTGCTGCAAGTGCGTTTGCTGTCTGTTGCTGAGCCTCCACCGCTTTCTGTCGCGCTTCTTCCGCTTGTTTTTGAGCCTCCACTGCATCGTCGCGGTCTTTTTTGGCGTCTTCCTCGGCCTTCTCGGCTTTTTCTCGTTCTTCCTTTGCAATCCTCGTTTGGTCTTCGGCAATGTTTTGTGCCTTCAAAGCGTCGTCTGCCGCTATTTTGGCGTTTTTCTGCTCTTTCATCGCCCACATGGAGAATAAAAGCAGACCCACTACGAAGATGAGGAGGCCGACGATTGTTATGACGATTTTTTTGCGGTGGGAGCGTTCATCGGCTTTGATGGCTTCGTCGCTCTGGGTGAGAAACGATTCGCAGAGTTCGCTGCGGCTTGTGGCGGTGCGGAGTTTTTCTTTCTGTGTGCGCTGCGATGCGTCGTGCTTGAGTATCCAGTGCGGATTTGGCTGGCATTTCTGGTACCAGTCGTTGAAGAAGGCGTAGTTGCCCGCTGCGAGCAGAAACTCCGGGCTGCGTCCGTTGTCTATCCAACGCTGCACTTGTCCGTTGAAGTCGTTGAAGGAATTGAGGTCTTCTAACTCCTCCACGTCCCATTGCGAGAGCATCTTCCAGTTACGGATGAGGGCTTCGTGGGTAACGTCGAGCATCGTGTCGCCGCTGAGGTACTGCGTGTCGAGCCGGTCTTCTATGGCGAAGGGGCGCAGCAATGTGTTTTCCTCGCTGCGGAATATGTTTAGCACGCCGCATACTGTGGCGGATGTGATGTCGGGGTTGTTGATGATGCCGGTGATTTCGTTGAGGGTGCAACGGTTGCGCACCTGGCGGTTGTTGTCTATCTTGGTAAGCGACTTGAACGCGGTCTCGATGATTTTTTTGCTCTGTTCGGGCGTGATGTTTTTCTCCGCCCAGTTGGCGTGGGTCATAAAATGGTCGTATGCCGATTCGTAGAGCGTTCCGGCGTGGGCGTTGAGTACGTTGTTGAGGTCTGGGTGTTCGTAGTAACGCTTGCTGTATTCGGGGAGCGTGGAGTACCAGCGGTCAAACTCTTTCTGCTCCTCGTCGCTGAGCACGTCTTTGGCGATGCCGGCTATTTTGGCGAGGTGTATGAGGTCGAGTTGGACTTCGCCGTTGTTGGCGGTTTTCCAGAGGAGGTTGAGTGCGTGTTGCAGCACGGGCAACTGGTCGAAACCCGAATTGAGGTTGTTGATGAGCACTTCCGTGAGCCTCGACGACACGCTGCCGCCCGCCAACTTTGCCGGTTCTTCTATTACTTGGCGTATTTCGGAGCGTTTGAGTTGCGGCACGAAGAATTGCGAGTATGCTATAAATTCTGGCAAATCCTTGAACACGGTGCATTGCGAGATGTAGTCGCTGCGCATTGTGAACACCACGTATATCGGCAGGTCGCATCTGATGGCGATGCGGATTGTTTCGAGGAGGAGGTTGATGGCGGTGTAGCAGTCGTTGCTGGGTGTGCCGTCGTGGAAGTTTTCGTTCATTGTGAATACTTCCTCAAACTGGTCGGCGATGATGAGGAGGTTTTTGCCACGGTTTGCTATGTCGTCGCCGTCCTCCACGTAATATTGAGAGTTGGTGTAGAGGTCGGCGAGGGTGGAGAATCCGCGACGAAACTCTTTGAGCGTGTCGTCAAACGAGAGTTCCATCTCCTTGGCTGTGCTTTCGGCGATGCTGGCGAGCGGGTTGCGCTGCGGCTTGAAGTCCACTATGAGCCAACTATTGAACTTGGCTCTCGAAAAACCAGCGCGGATGTATGGTATTACGCCGGCATATACCATGGACGACTTTCCGTCGCCGGATGCGCCGGTGATGAACGCCATCTTGTTTTCTTCCAAGAGTTGCGCAATCTGGCGGATGTGCGTGTCGCGCCCCTTGAAGAATATTGATTCTTCTTCCGTAAATGGTCTCAGACCCGGATATGGACAGATGCCGTTTTTCATTGGTTAAGGTTGTTATTATTTTTGTCTAAAAACATTTTGATGTCCAGCGGTATGCGCATAGGCTCGTCGATGGCACATTCCATTATATCCTTGAAGATTTCCAGTTGTTCTGGTTTGGCGTGTTCGCTGTTGCCCACCACGAAGAGCGGCGTAGTTGCGCTGTTGCCGCCGGTGTCTTTCCACACCTGCCGAGCGAAGGACACCGCCCAGTCGCCCGCGTAGTTGTAATATACCACGCCCACTTTGCTCACTGCAAGTTGCTGGCGGATGTATGTGTTGTAGTCCACGTCGTTGGTCATGCTCACACCGAGTTTTGTAACGGTTTGCAGGTCTTTGAGCATTGTGCAGATGTCGGCTGCGGAGTCTTTGTCGAGGTCGTTGTAGAGGAAGAAGATGTCCGATGCTACGGTCTCTTGGTTGACAGCCTGCTTTACTGTCATTATGTTTCTGATGTCTTCTACAAAGACTATGGGCGAAGGCTTGTCGATGTATATGATGTTTTCCTCGATGGTTCGTCGTATTTTGTTGATGTATGGGGCGTTGTTGCTTGTGCCGTTGGGATTCCAGACAAACATCTTGAAGTTGCCACTGCACAGTTGCTTGGCGGCGCGGTACTGCTTGCCCGCCGCGCTTTCGCCGCCCTCGGTGCCTTGCGTGTAGATGTCGGTGGTGCCGAGGATGTGGACGCTGCACTCTGCCTTCTGCATCATTTTTTTGAGTTGTTCGTCGGACATCGCGCCGCCGCCGTCGGTTATTTGCATACCCGCACGGTGGAGTATCACGCGGAGTTCCTGCTGCATTGGCACCATCTCCGGCGATACGTCTGCAAAAAAAAGTTTGACGCTCTGGTTATATAGGTTTAAAAACATACTGCAAGTAGTTTATACTAATCGTTTTAGATTCCAAAATCCATGCCTTATTTTTTACGGTACAAATATAAGGATTTTTTTGTTTAAAAAAAAATATGTACCTTTGCAAAATTTTAAAAAAATTCAATTTTACACAAAAAAATAAGTTTTAGCAAACGAAATGGAAATTGCTGTTCAAATAGCGCAGTTGCTGGTGAGCCTGAGCCTCTTGATTATTTGTCATGAGTTTGGGCACTTCATCACTGCCAAGATGTTTAAGTGTGAGGTGGACAAATTCTACCTGTTTTTCAACCCGTGGTTTGAACTGTTTAAAGTGAAGCGCGGGGAGACGGAGTACGGCATTGGCTGGATTCCCCTTGGTGGATACGTACACATTGTGGGCATGATAGACGAGACCACCAACGCCGAAGACCTCGAACAAATCAAGCACATCCCTGAACACAAGTGGTTTTGTAACAAGCCGGCATGGCAGCGTCTTATCGTGATGCTTGCGGGCGTGATAGTAAATGCTATTCTCGCTATGTTCATATACGCGATGGTGGCTTTTTGCTGGGGCAGTTCGTACCTGCCGGTGGAAAATCTCAAATACGGTATTTCGGTGGATTCGTTGGGATATAGTTTTGGATTGAGGGACGGCGACATGATTAAGAGTGTCAATGGCAAGCCCGCCGACGACTTTGCCAAAGTATTCACCGACCTTCTCCTTGACGACCCCAAGACCCTCACCGTGTCACGTAGCGGCAATGATACCACGATTACTTTTACTAACGAGATGGTGTCTAAACTCCTCGACCCAAATCTTGGTGGATTGCCATTTGATGCGAGGTATCCGTTTGTGGTGGATGGTTTTCCCGAAGGTGTGGAGTCTGTTGCCAAAAAAGCGGGTTTCATGGAGGGCGACTCGGTTTTGACGTTCAATGGATTGTCTTGTGCGTTCTATTCCGACGTTCGCAAACAGTTGGTAGCCAGCAAGGGCAAGGAGGTTACGATAGGTTTTGTACGCCAAGGTCAACCCAACTCCATCACTCTCACGATACCCGAAGACGGTATGCTTGGTGTTTATGTGAAGAGCAGGGAAAATTTTGTGGAATATAAGACCATCGAATATGGTTTCTTTGAGTCGTTCCCGGTGGGAATTTCGAGGGGTGTCAACAAGATTTCGGAGTACCTGAAACAGTTTAAACTCATCTTCAACCCCGAAACCAAGGCTTACAAGTCGGTGGGCAGTTTCATAACGATGACCAAGATATTCCCTGAACGTTGGAACTGGTATGCGTTTTGGAATTTGACAGCCTTCTTCTCGATAATCCTTGCGGTGATGAACGTGCTGCCCATTCCCGCGCTCGACGGCGGACACGCAATGTTTGCCTTCTTTGAGATGGTAACGGGCAAGCAACTTAGTGTCAAATTTCTCGAACGCGCCCAGATAGTTGGTATGATTATCTTGCTTGCATTGATGGTTTTTGCTATCGGCAACGACTTGATACGGCACGTTTTTAATTAACTATGGAAAACACAGAAATCACGAAATTTTTATTTTCGTGTTTTTCGTAGTTAAAAAAACAAAAATATTTGCATAACTGAAATTTAAGTTGTATAATTGCAATATCAATTAACAAACTAAATTTTAAGTTATGAAGACATTAGATAAAAACAACAAGATGCTCACATTCAGGAATTTATTGTTGGCGTTGATTGCGGCGTTTGCTATAACGTCTTGCAGCAACGACTCCACCACGCTCGGATGGCTGCCCGAAAGTAGCGGTCGTTCTGGCGAAGTGCTTCTCGTGATGCCCGAAGATGCGTGGCAGGGCGAGATTGGCGATACGGTGGCGGGTTGGCTTGCGCAGGAGGTGCTTGTGCTGCCGCAGTACGAGCCTACGTTCAAGATTATCCGCATCAAGCCGTCGGCGTACAACAATATGTTTCAAAAGTCGCGAAACATCATCATCGCCGACATCAACCCCAAGTACACTCGCACGGAATTTCGCGTGGAGGCGGACAAGTATGCGCGTCCGCAGGTGTATATTTCGCTCAAAGCACCGAGCGACAGCGTTTTCCTCAAATCGTGGTTCAACGTGCAGAAATATGTCTATGACACGTTGCTCATGGCAGAGAAATCGCGTTTCCTCTATGGTTTCAAGAAAATTCGCGCCATGGCGATAGAAGATCGTCTTATCAAACGCCACGACATTGACATGATAATTCCTAACGCGGGTTATAGGTTGGATGTGGATTCCACTCATTTTGTGTGGATTAGCCGTGAAACCATCACGTCGAGCCAAGGACTTTTGCTCTTTGACTTTCCGTACTCAGGGCCCAAGGATTTTGAGTTGCAGAGGTTAATCAATAAGATGGATTCCGTGTTGATGCTCAATGTCCCCGGCCCTGCGCCCAATTCTTATATGGCTGTCGAGAAACGCTTGGAACCTTTCAAGACCCAATTCTCACGTAATGGCAGTTATGTGTGCGAGTTGCGCGGACTTTGGGAGACCGAGGGCGACTTTATGGGCGGGCCTTTCGTGAGCAACAGTATGGTAGATACCGTCAACAACCGCCTTGTAACCGCCTTTGCATACGTCTATGGCGGCAAAA